>JAILGA010000080.1 GCA_024697225.1 Lachnospiraceae bacterium | reverse complement strand
GCAAAGAGAGGACTTGACGGGATCGTCCGCGTGCTTGCAAAGGAACTGGGAGAATACGGCATCACGGTCAATCAGGTCGCTCCGGGCTGGACGGTCAGCGAAAAAGACCGAAGGGAGCACTCCGAAGTGAATGAGGAATATGACAGGACCGTTCCTCTCAAACGCCGCGGTACCGATGAAGAGATCGCGAATATGGTGGTATTTCTCGCCTCGGATCTCGCGTCCTTCACAACAGGCGCATATATCCCCGTAAGCGGCGGAAGAGTCATGCCCGGGATTTGAAATTTTTCCTTGCAATCCCGCTTCACCTGTGCTAATATAATCAAGCTGTTTTTGGCGAGCATGGTCGGAAACCATGCCGTGTTTTAGGAATTATTGAGGTGATAAAATGAGACAGGACATTCATCCGGAGTATTATCAGGCTACAGTTACCTGCAACTGCGGGAACACGTTCACGGTGGGATCCACTAAGAAGGAGATCCACGTTGAGATCTGCTCCAAGTGCCATCAGTTCTATACCGGCACGCAGAAGGCTAACGCGATCCGCGGACGTATCGAGAAGTTCAACCGCAAGTATGGTATGGCGACACAGGAGGCGTAAGCCGCAAAGCTGTGTCAGATGATCCGGTAACCAAAAGGAGGCCAAGGCGCAATGCCCAGGCCTCTTTCCATAGAAGGATATTTATAAGATGAAAAAGACAGTCCGCACTTATTCGGGGATAGGCGGCCAGGCCGTTCTTGAGGGCGTCATGATGAAGAACCGCGGCAAATATGCCGTGGCGGTGAGAAAAGGTGACGGCAGGGTCAGCGTAGAGGTGGATGAGATCGCGGAACCGGCCTATATGAAAACCGTCAGAAAGATACCTTTTGTGCGGGGGATATTTGTCTTCGTCGACTCGATGCGCCTGGGCATTAAGTCCATCAACATGTCCGCGTCCATATATGACGGAGAGGAAGAGGGAGAGAAGTCGGGGGGCGAAAAAATCGCTGCCGTCATTGTGTCAGTCATATCTTTTGTGCTTGCAATGGGACTTTTCCTGTTCCTGCCGTATTTTCTGTCCGAGCTTATCGGAAAGCTTATTCCCGGCAATGCGGTCAAGACCATACTTGAAGGGCTTATGAGGATCGCGGTATTTGTGGGCTACATCTGTCTGATATCGCTTATGAAGGACATAAAGAGGCTGTTCGGATATCACGGGGCGGAGCACAAATGCATCAACTGCATCGAGAGCGGCAACCCCCTGACGGTGGAAAATGTCCGCGCAGCCACAAGGTTTCACAGGCGCTGCGGTACCAGCTTCATGATACTGGTCATGCTGATAAGCATAGTGCTGTTTTTCTTTATAAGGGCAGACTCGGTGCTTATAAGACTGTGCCTGAGGGTATTGCTGATCCCTGTCATCGCAGGAATAGCCTATGAGATCATACGGCTCGCCGGAAGAAAGGACGGGCTCTTAATAAACATCATGTCGGCGCCGGGACTGTGGCTTCAGCGCATCACCACAAAGGAACCCGATGACGGGATGATCGAAGTGGGGATAGCTTCCGTGGAGGCTGTTTTTGACTGGAAACAGTATCTGGCGGATGCTTTCGGAAAGAAGGATCTCACTGCTTGAAGATCAGCGAGGCGATAAATGAAGGCACAAGGGCCTTTGAGGACGCGGGAATAGAGAACGCGGGAATAGAGAACGCGGCAAGCGATGCCAGATTTCTGATGTCTGCCGTGGTAAATATGAGTCACGCTGATATCCTTGCGCATCCGGAGAGAGAGCTTTCGGACGAAGAAGAAAAGCTCTGGCTTGAATATGTATCAAGGCGGGCAAAGAGAGAACCTGCGGCTTATATCACAGGAAAAGTGGAGTTCATGGGACTTGAGTTTAAGGTCACCGACATGACGCTGATACCTGGGTCCGATACCGAAACGCTTGTTGAGGAAGCCATGCTGCATCTCCATGACGGTATGAGATTCCTCGACCTGTGCACCGGCACGGGATGCGTTGCCATAAGTCTCCTCAGATATTCAAACGATACGCACGCCGTGGCTACGGACATTTCCGGTGATGCACTTTCAGTTGCGGCTGAGAATGCCGGTAAACTTGGGGTATCTGACAGGATAAGCCTGACGGAGACTGATCTTTATCCGGATGTGACAAAATTCGACCTGATAGTCTCCAATCCGCCGTATATACCGGCCGGGGATATTCCGGGTCTGATGCCGGAGGTTTCGGAATATGAGCCGGTGATAGCCCTGGATGGCGGGGAGGACGGCCTGGCTTTCTACAGACGCATCGCAGAGGGCGCAGGAGATTTTTTATACTCGGGCGGCTGGCTTTTGTGTGAGATCGGATATGACCAGGCGGAGAAGGCAGCCGCAATATTCGAGGCGGCAGGGTTTAAGGATATATCGGTCGTAAAGGATCTGGGCGGCCTGGACAGGGTTGTGAAGGGGTGTTTTTATTAAATGTTTGAGAAACTCGATGAACTGAACAGGCGTTACGAGGATATAAGCAGGGAGCTGCAGGAGCCTTCCGTGCTCTCCGACAGTGCGAGATACGCGTCTCTCATGAAGGAGCAGAACAAGCTCCTTCCGATCGTCGACGCATACGGCAGATACATGAAATGTAAAAAGGATATCGCCGACAGCGAGGAGCTTCTGTCGTCCGAGACGGATGAGGAGATGCGAGCTCTTCTGAAGGAGGAGCTCGCATCCGCAAGGGATATGATAGAACCCCTGGAGCATGAGATAAAGCTGCTTCTGATACCCGCGGACGAGAGGGATGAAAGAAGCGTCATAGTAGAGATAAGAGCGGGAACCGGAGGAGATGAGGCGGCGCTTTTTGCCGCGGAGCTCTATCGCATGTATTCCCGCTACGCCGAGAGACACCGCTGGAGAGTCGATTTCATCGATGCCGAGGAGAGCGGCATAGGCGGGATGAAGAATATCAGCTTCTCGATAAACGGCCAGGGCGTCTGGTCAAGACTCAAATATGAGAGCGGCGTGCACCGCGTGCAGAGAGTGCCTGTCACCGAATCCGGCGGGCGGATACATACTTCCGCCGCATCCGTTGCGATAATGCCCGAGGCAGATGACGTGGATGTGCATCTTGATCCCAATGACTGTGATGTTGACACCTACAGATCCAGCGGCGCGGGCGGTCAGCATATCAACAAAACCTCAAGCGCCATAAGGATCACCCACAGACCTACAGGTATCGTCGTGACCTGCCAGAACGAGAGATCACAGCTTCAGAACAAGGAAGAGGCATTCAGGGTGCTCCGCGCGAGACTGTATGAGATCGAGCAGGAGAAGAGGGACAGCGAGGAGGCGGCGCTCCGAAAGAGCCAGGTGGGCTCCGGCGACCGCTCGGAAAAGATAAGAACCTACAACTTTCCCCAGGGGAGGGTGACGGATCACCGCATAAAACTTACGCTGTATAAGATCGACCAGATAATGGACGGGGAGCTGGATGAGGTGATCGATGCCCTGATCACTGCCGATCAGGCGGCCAAGCTCGCAAAGATGGAGGAGGGGTGATATCACACCTCGTACTCTATACCCTTATCATCAAGAAAGGCTGACAGATCCCTGTCCCATGCGCGCTCCGGTTCTTTGTCCAGGGTGAAGGTACTCATCGATACAGCACTCGCGATCATTACGCTTCCGTCGACAAAACGTATACGGCAGACGCGGTC
>JAILGA010000076.1 GCA_024697225.1 Lachnospiraceae bacterium | reverse complement strand
GTGCCGGGTCCTACGGCGATGACCTTTGCCTGCTGGGGCTTCTCCTTGTTCTGACCGGGCAGAACAATGCCGGACTTTGTGGTCTCTTCGGCCTGCAGCTGCTGTAAAACAACTCTGTCACCCAAAGGTACTAACTTCATGATTGACGCCTCCTTTTATTTTTCCTTTTCAGATTCTGGTTTATTAGCACTCATTTTCATCGAGTGCTAACTACATTCTGCAATATAATTGTTTTTTTCATTCTTTGCAAGCGGCTATAACTGCATTATTCTCTGCTTTCCTCATTAATTCTTTTTATTTCTATATTATACTGCATTTTTCACGTTCTTTCTGTTTTTGAAGCTTTTCTACAATCATATATGAGCCATAAGAACCGTCCCCGTGGCTCATGCCAACAAAAAAGGGAGAGCCTCCGCTCTCCCTTTTGATATTCCGTATAACTCTGTGATCAACCCTTTACCGCACCGGCCGTCAGACCTTCAACGATCTGGTTAGCGAAGATACAGTAAACGATGATGGTCGGGATGACCGCGATCACGATACCCGCGAACATCTGGGTATAGTTTGTACTGTGGGGTCCGACGAACTTTGTCAGGGCCACCGGCAGCGTCTTTTTCGCGTCATCCGAAATGAATACCGTTGCGAAGAGCAGCTCGTTCCAGTTATTCACGAATGCCATCAGACCTGTTACCATGAAACCGGTCTTGGCCAAAGGAAGGCCTACGGTGGTGAACAGGCGGGGCACGGAACAACCGTCGATGACCGCTGCCTCAAACAGCTCATTCGGTATACTTTCGAAGAATCCCACCATGATGTATATCGTGATCGGCAGCGAAAAGGCCACATACGGTATGATCAGGCCGGGAAGCGAATCCGTCAGCTTCCAGGATGCGAACTGTGTATACAGAGAGAACAGTACGCAGTGGATGGGGATCATCATACCGATCATGAAATAGGTCAGTACCAGCTTGGAAAACCTAAAGCGCAGTCTGG
This sequence comes from Lachnospiraceae bacterium, assembly GCA_024697225.1. Lineage (GTDB taxonomy): Bacteria > Bacillota > Clostridia > Lachnospirales > Lachnospiraceae > Butyrivibrio. Next base: position 4,128 of record JAILGA010000076.1, on the reverse strand, counting down.
CGATTGCGAAAGCTGCCATGGAACCGACGATCAGTGCGATGATCAGCGTCATAGTGGAAACTATGAAGGAATTCAGCGTCGCGACACCGAGCTTACCTTTCGTCCATGCAAAGACATAGTTGTCAATATTGAACGTTTTCGGAAGATCCCACGGGGTGCTCTTGAACACCGCGTTATCCTTCATCGAAGACATCAGGATCCACAGTAACGGCAGGATATAAACAAATACGAGAAAGATCAGGAGCGCATAAATGAGGATCTTGACAACCTTCCGCTTGGTCTTATCCTTCTCTACCATGCTGTTATCTACATCTATCTTCATCTTTCCTCCCCCTTACATATCGTAGCTTTCTGTCTTGACGAATTTGTTGATCAAAAACGTCACGAGCAGACACATGATCAGCAGCACAATACCGATGGCACAGGCGTAACCGTATTTACTGTAACGCAGACCCTGTTCATAAAGGTTGGTCGCAAGCACGTGGGCTCCGCCGTTCTTTCCGCGCATGGATTCCGGAACCATACTGTAGATCAGATCGAAGAATTTCAGTGAACCGATGGCATTCAGGCTCATTGCCGTCGCCACCATCGGCTTGATCAGAGGCAGCGTGATACGGAAGAATGCCTGGGTGCGGGAACAGCCGTCAATGGAAGCCGCCTCATAGATATCCTTGCTGATGCCCGAGATCTGTGCCATATAGAGCATCATGGACTGGCCCACATACTGCCACAATGCTACAAAGGAGATCACGATGATGGGCAGGATGATGAAGCCGGATGTATCGGACAACCACTGTGTGCCTTTATCAGCCCTTTCAAGCCATCCCAGGCTCTCGAAGATCTTGTTGATGCCGTATTTGGGAGAGAACACAAAATACCACATAAGACCCAGGGCAGCCGAACTCAGTACACAGGGCAGATAGTAAACATTCTTAAAGAAGTTACGGCCTTTTTTGATATTGGTCAGCAGCGCTGCCAGGATCAGGCCGAAGATCAACTGCGTTACGCAGGAGAAGATCATGAAGAACAGGGAGTTCTTCATACCTGTTGCAAAATCCGAATCATTCGTAAACAGGTCGATGTAATTCTGAATACCGACAAACTGTGCTTCCGTATTCACTTTATAATCACAGAGTGAATAATAGACTGCCGTAATGATCGGAACGATAAGAACTGCCGTAAACAGTATAAAGGCCGGAGCCAGAAACATAATGATATAACTTTTTTTTCTTAGAAGCTTATCCATATATCCCCCCTGGAGATTTATACGCTCACAGGCGCAATAAACACCCTTTTACGAATGTCAGCACCCGCAAAGCAGGTGCTGACACAAGTTAACCAGATATTAAAGTATTACCTATTTCCAAACATTTGCCTCGTAGTAATCCTGGATGGGCTTCAGAGCCGTCTTGGGATCGGTACCCTTGAAGATCTCTACAAAGCAGCTGTCGAAGGTGCTGCCTGCCTCGGTGTCAGCCAGGGACTCGTTATAGAAGCCGAAGGTCGCATTGGCGTTCTTGAATACATCCATAACGTATGCCAGCTCGGGCGGAGCAACGTTCTCGTCATACTGAACCTTGGTCACAGGAATCTTACCACCAACTTCTGCGGTGTACTTCTGAGCCTCGTCATCAACGAAGCACTTGATCAGTGCGATTGCAGCATCCTTGTGCTGGCTGGTAGCGCTCATAGCCAGGGAGTCGGACTTTGCGATCACGCGGTTAGGATCTGCGGAAGAACCGTCAACAGCAGGGAATGCGAACACGCCAACCTTCTTCTCGAAGCCGGGCTCGCAGCTATCATTGATCTGGCCGATCGCCCAGGAACCCTGGATCAGGATAGCAGCCTCACCATCGTAGAAAGCAGCGGTAGCAACATCGTTGTCGTCAGCAGCAGCCGTAGGCTGGAAATACTGGGACAGCTCCTGGATCTGCTCACCGGCCTTGATGACCTTTGCATCGTACCAGTCGGTCTTCTTGTTGTATACATCATCCAGGTTCAGGCCATTACGGTCGCACAGATAACCAGCTACCATGGACAGGCACCATGCGGTACCGGCGGAGATGGTGATCGGGGTGTAACCTGCAGCATCAAGCTTCTTGCAGGCATCCAGCAGCTCGCTGTAGGTGGTAGGAACCTTTGCGCCTGCATCTTCAAACATCTCGGTGTTGTAGAACACACAAGCTGCAGCGATGTTCAGAGGAACTGCGTAGATACCAGCGCCGTCTTTCGCTTCGGAACCATAGGTGCCGCCTGCGAATACAGCATCGGAAGTGAAGGTGCCCTTCCAGCCGTCTGCGTTCAGATAATCATCCAGCTTAGCAGCGGTTCCGGGAAGTACATAGTCATCCAGGTTGGGACCCGGGGAAACGATGAATACGTCCGGGGTGTTGTTTGCTGCAACTTCCGCATTCAACTTGGTGTAGTATTCCTCAAGGTTCGTGGAAACGACCTTGCAGTGATACTTGCCTTCATAGGTCTGGTTGAAACGGTCGATGGACTTCTTGTAGCCCTGAGAGATCAGGTCGGAAGATGCATCCAGGTCATCCCATACCATGAATGTGATCTCTTCAACTCCGCCGGAACTGTTTCCGCCGTTGTCTCCGCCATTGTCCCCGCCGCTGTTTCCGCCATCACCGCAGCCTGCAAGAGTGCCGACAGTCATGGTTGCGGCCAATGCCAGCGCCAAAAACTTCTTCATTTTCATTGCTATATCCTCCTTATGATTTTGTGACGGTCCGATACCTTCGGACTCTGTCCTCACGTTACCAATCATACTCCTCCCGGTTTGCTTTGACTTCTTATCTGTTGCGCCGATATCCTTGTTTTTTTCTTTTTTGCTCGGAATTTGCGACCAACTTTTTTCTTTTCTGCCCGTTTTTGCTTTTCATTCTCCGCAAATAATGCTATACTGTTTTTAATTGTATGCTGTCAGATTTTGGGGCAGTTTATTTCTCAAAAAACAACTTCGCAGACACCGAAAGGAACCGTGATACTTGAGCAATCTCAGACACTACATCCACGAGCTGATGCACGGTAACAGTTTTTTCTCGGGACAGCTCATATGTAAATACTCTGCCATCGGCGTCGGTGTTGTCCACATGGTCAATGCCCTGCTCTTTTTTATCGTCGGTTCCTATGTGATGATGATCGCCTCCCTGCTGGGCGGCACCCTGTATTTCACCGTGATCCTGCGGCTGGTCAAAAAATCACGTCTCCTGACCATGTATCTGCTGGGTTTCGCCGAGATCCTCATGGCGGTCTTCGTGACCACGCTCCTGGTGGGATGGGAAGCCGGTTTTTCCTCATACCTCTTTGCCTCGGTCTCCACTTCCTTCTATTTTACTTCCGTCTCGCAGAAACAGGAACGCCCGCACCACGCCCTGCCGCTAGTCCTGTCCCTGATGGTCATGTTCAGCTATTTTATGGACTATGTGATCCGGCTTTACGTAACGCCCATACTTCCCCCGGACAATCCGGAGCTGATGATCCTGGTCTATATCTTCAATAACATCGTCTCCTTCGCGCTCATGATCGTTTTTTCCTACCTCTTTGTATGGGAGATCTTAAACCGCCAGCGTGTACTGGCCGAGCAGAACATCAAACTGGATGAACTGGCCCACAAGGACCCGCTGACACATCTGCTGAACCGCCGCAGCATGAACGAGATCCTGAACGAGCGTATCGAGATCCTGAAACGCACGGGCCGGCGCTTTACCATGATCCTGGGGGATATCGATGATTTCAAAAAGGTCAACGACACCTTCGGGCATGAAGCCGGTGACCTCACCCTCGTCACCGTGGCCGATATCCTCCGCTCTTCCGTCGGCGAGGAAGACCGGATCTGCCGCTGGGGCGGTGAAGAGATCCTCATCATGATCAGCAGCTCGCTGGAGCTGGGTGCGGTCACTGCCGAAAGGATCCGCCGTAACATCGAAAACAACGTAATTAATTATGAAGGAAGCGAGATACACATCACCATGACCTTCGGCATTGCCGAATCCATCCCCGGCTACCGCCTGGAACATCTGATCCAGCAGGCCGATGACAAGCTCTATTACGGCAAAAAACACGGCAAGAATCAGGTTGTCGCAAGACTCCCGGAGGAAGAGAAAAACTGATACCCGC
>JAILGA010000069.1 GCA_024697225.1 Lachnospiraceae bacterium | reverse complement strand
GCGATCTTCTTATCTTCCTCCACCTTGAAGCATGATGCAAGCTTGGCAATGGTCGTGGTCTTTCCCACTCCTGTGGGACCTATGAAAAAGATGACCTTAGGGCCTTTTGATGCAGGGCTTATGGTCTCTGCCTCACCGAATTTGAGCACCAGTCTCTGATAAACTACGGCCAGCAGATGATCAAGCGGCATATTGGGCTTTACGTTCTGCGCAAGATCCTCAATAAGCTCTCCCGCATACTGCTCGTCAACTTCATTTTCAAGCATCATCTGATACAGCAGTCTGAAAAAAGCAATATTGGAATCCTCGGTCTCGGGGTCATAGCCATATCCGTCCTCAGTCATGACAGCCGCCTGTCTGATGGGTCCGTCTATCTGCCTTGCGAGCACTTCATGAAGGGAAGAAAGCCTCTCATCATAATGCTCGGGATCTCTGTCCCTTCTGGCTCTTTCATTAAGGCCCATCCTGCCTGTATCTTCGCCTGAGGATGTTTTCTCTTTTCCCCTGTTATATTCCGCATCCCTGTCGGATTTATCCATATCCCCCGCAGGATAGGATACAACAGCCGCCTTAGAGGGAGCTGCTGCATTGTACATTGCCGCTGCGTTCTGAAGCTTTGCGGCAGTCGGAACCGTGTCACGGCCCTGCGTATTTAAGCCTTTTGCATCATCATTTTCAACTGTTCTTGCGATCCTGCTGACCGCTTCAACCGCACTTTTCAGATCATCTCCCGGAGCTGCGCTCCTGCTTTTCTTAAGCTCTTCCTCCTCAAGTGCAACGGTCACTTCCTTTTGCTGTCTTCTGAAAATGGAGAACAGACCTTTTTTGCGGATGTTCTTTACGTTCATTATGACAATGCCTTCACCAAGCTCTTTCCTGGCAAGGGCTACTGCTTCATCTTCGGTTTTGGCGGTAAATTTTTTGATGATCATGGGTTGGTTGTTCCTGCCTGATTATGATTGCGATTTTTAATGCATTTACATTATTTCCTGAATTTACTGCTTCTGCTGCATTTACTTTATTTTCTGCATTCAGAATGTTTTACTCCTGCAAATGATGCTGAAATCCCGGGGTCAAAACCACGATCATGCAGGCACATCCTACCTTTTGACCCTGACATCATATACATCACGCTGTCACCATACCTACTGACTGCAGCTCAACGTTGGTCTCGACTTCGTTGTAGGATACTACGATCAGATCCTTGAAGTAGTCTTCCGTCATGCGTTTAAAGTACATTCGTACTATAGGCGAAGTGATGATTATGGGGTTTTTACCCAGGTTTTCAAGCTTTTCGGTTTCTGCCTGAACCGAGGCCATGACTGCCTTGGTCCTGTCCGGAGGAAGGTTCAGATAAGCTCCCTGCTCCGTCTGTTTCACGGCACCCATGATCTCCTGCTCCACCTTGGGATCAAGTGTGATCACGCTGGTCGTTTCGTTGGCGGGAAAATACTTGGCTGAGATGGCACGCTTGAGTGCCTGTCTGCAGTATTCTGTCAGAATATCCGTATCCCTCGTTGTGGGTGCATAGTCCGCCATGGTCTCAAATATGGTCAGAAGATCACGTATCGATATGCCTTCGGACAAAAGGTTCTGAAGCACCTTCTGCACCTCACCCAGTCCAAGCATCTTGGGAACAAGCTCCTCAACAAGCTGCGGATTGGATTCTTTGAGGTTATCCACAAGATTCTGTACATCCTGTCTGGACAGAAGCTCTGCGATATGTCTCCTTATCACTTCCGTCAGATGTGTAGCTATGATGGAAGGCGGATCTACAACGGTATAGCCTAAAGATTCAGCCCTTTCCCTCTGACCTTCGGTTATCCATTTAGCCGGCAGGTGGAAGGATGGCTCAACGGTATCTATACCGGTTATCTCGTCTTCAACATATCCGGGGTTCATTGCCATGTAGTGATCAAATAGGATCTCTCCCTCGGACACCTGAACGCCCTTTATCTTGATGATATACTGATTGGGATTCAGCTGTATGTTATCCCTCAAACGGATGATGGGCACTATGCTGCCGAGCTCAAGGGCTATCTGCCGTCTGATCATTACGACTCTGTCAAGAAGGTCGCCGCCCTGGTTGACATCGGCAAGAGGTATGATCCCGTAACCAAACTCAAGCTCGATGGGATCAACCTGCAAAAGTGAATTCACGTTCTCCGGCTGTCTTATCTCCTCGGCTGCCACTTCTTCCTGAGCGGCCTCGCTTTCGATCTGTGCCGTCTCAATGGTCCCGGCCATCTGTCGTCCCACTATTATGAAGGCCGTGCCGATGCTTAAAAAGATCACGGTGTTAAGCGGAGTAACTATACCCAGAAATGCCATTATGCCGCCCACCATGTACATGGATCTGGGTACGCCGAACAGCTGGCTTATCAGTTCGTTTCCAAAGTCAGCTTCCTTGGATCCCTTGGTCACGAGCATACCTGTTGCAAGCGATATGAGCAGTGACGGTATCTGCGATACCAGGCCGTCACCTATGGTCATGATCGAATATGCCTCAAGCGCATCGCCTGCCGTCATTCCGCGCCGGAGCACTCCCATTGCAATGCCGCCTACCATGTTGACAGCCGATATGATAAGGCCGGCGGTGGCATCTCCTTTTACATACTTTACGGCACCGTCCATAGCCCCGAAAAATGCACTTTCCTGCTGGATCTTTTCACGGCGTTTCTTGGCTTCCGCGTCGGTTATGGCTCCGGTATTCAGATCGGCATCGATGGCCATCTGTTTTCCGGGCATGGCATCGAGTGTGAAACGGGCCGTAACCTCAGCCACACGTTCGGAACCTTTGTTTATGACCATGAACTGTACGATCAGCAGTATGATGAAAACTATGGCACCCATGATCAGGTCATTTCCGCCGACGAATTCGCCGAAGGTCATGATCACGTTACCGGGATCTCCGGATGCAAGTATCAGTCTGGTGGACGATACGTTAAGTGCTATCCTGAATATGGTGGAAAAAAGAAGCATGGTGGGATAGTAGCTCATATCCAGGGCTTCTTTGGCAAACATTGCTCCGAACATGATGGTAAAAGATACCGCCATGTCGCATGCAAGGAGTACATCGAGCAGGCCCGCGGGTACGGGCACGATGAGCATTATGAATGCGGCAAGTACGTAGAGGGCTATGCCTGCATCTGCTTTGCTGAAGGGCAGTTTCATGCTCATGCGATGCGATCTCCTTTCTTCTGTATTATATCCGGCAGCCCCGCCGCAAGTAACCCTCCGGCTGGGACACGCTCCCGCTTTACCTTGCATGCAGCGGCACTAAGCCGCCCATATACGCCGGCTAAGTACCGACGCGCTCAGAAAGTCCGCCGGATGCTTACTTGCGGCGTGTCTGCCTTCTGTATCGTCTGTTCTGAAGCCGATGACCCTCCGGCCGGAACATACTCCCGCTTTACCTTGCGTGCAGCGATACTATATTGCCTGTATACATCGGCTAAGTACCGACGCGCTCTGAATCATTCTCAAACAACGATTTCAGATCTTCCCCTGTATGTGGTATACGTACGCAAGGACCTGGGCGACTGCTTCGTAGAGCTCCGGCGGGATCTGCTCTCCCACCTCCACATTATGGTAAAGCATTCGGGCAAGGGGTTTGTTCTCA
>JAILGA010000050.1 GCA_024697225.1 Lachnospiraceae bacterium | reverse complement strand
TATCATGCAGACGCTTGCACAGCTGGTAATGGAGGGCGGTGAGATGCTCGCCGTGATACTTGTGGTCACAAGATTTCAGAGTCTTTATCACTGGAGCGGAGGCGACCTGTTCTTCTTTTTCGGTGTGATGGCAGTGTCCTTCTACCTGACAGAGTTTTTCGGAAGGGGCGTGACGGGAGATTTTCCGTCCATGGTACGAACGGGAAGACTCGATACATTTCTGGTCAGACCAAAGGCTGTCCTTACACAGGTTTTGTGCGGAGGTACCGACCCGAGGCGGATCACCTGTATTGCTGTCGGCATCGCGGCTATCGTAATGAGTGACAGAATGAACGGGATCGGGTGGACACCGCTCAAAGCGGCAGCCCTCGTATGGTCGATACTTATGAGCTGCATGCTGATACTCGGGCTGTTCCTGATAGAGGCGATCTTCTGCATACACAGCGTCAGATCCGTGGAACTTGTCAATGCGCTGACCTACGGGGGAAAAAGCGCCTGTCAGTATCCGATAGACATCTATCCCGGACCGCTGAAGGTCCTTTTTACCATGATAGCGCCGTTTGCGCTCACGCTGCACGTGCCCGCGGCGTACATACTTGATAAGCCGCTGTACGGCTGGCCCGTCTGGGCTGCTTTTGTCACGCCCCTCTCCGGCGCGGCCGTCTTTGCGATCATGACGTGCATGTTCAACCGCGGGATCCGGTATTACAGATCTACGGGAAGCTGAGAGGAATGCAGGTCGCTTGGCATACTGACAGGCGGGTCTGTCTTGTGCATAAAGGATGAGAATGATAGAATCAGAAAGCATCAATATTCAAGGTATCAGAACAGGAGACGAGATGGCAGAAATAATACCCGAACTTGCAAAATCTATCGGCACACAGGCTGTGCCCGCAAATGAACGCCGTGCGCCCGCGGGCGGCATAAAGACCGTCGTTCTTGATATAGGCGGCGTCCTGGTGGGCTTTGATTTCAGGGAATTCATCATGGACAAGGTTCACGATGAAGAACTCACCCTTCGTATCATAAAGGACACGGTCAAGAGCCCGTGGTGGAAGGAATACGACCGGGGCAATATGACTGACGAGGAGATAATGGACAGGTTCTGCGAGGGCGATCCGGAGATGGCGGAAACCATTCGGAGCACTTTTGCGGACATTCACGGCATGCTCACGAGGAGAGAGGAGACCATCCCATGGATCCGGGCGCTGGAACAGGCGGGGTACCGGGTGCTGGTCCTCTCCAACTATTCGTCGCGCGCACTGGAAGGCTGCCCTGAGGCAAATGACTTCCTGCCTTATGTGGACGGTGGGATATTGTCGTTCCTTGATCACCTGATCAAGCCCGATGAGGAGATCTACAGGCTGATAATGGAGCGGTATTCGCTGCAGCCCGGGGAGACGGTCTTTGTGGATGACACTGTAGAAAACATAGATGCCGCGCTTGCTCTTGGCTGGAAGGGAGTCGTGTGGCACGACAGAGCGCAGGTTGAGAATGACCTTCATGCGCTGGGCGTGTTATGGTGATCGCCGCATCGTCGATGAGACCGGCCGGAAGGCATACAGTCAATAATGAGTCTCATGCACCGGGCGTTTCCCGGTGATCGCCGCATTGTCGATGAGACCGGCCGGAAGGTTAATGTTAAATGCGATTAGATGACTGTACAATCTGCCCCAGGCGCTGTCATGTCGACCGTGTGGCCGGACAGCGCGGCCGCTGCGGAATGGGGGCCCGGATGTCTGTCTCAAGGATCTCGCTCCATTACTGGGAAGAACCCTGTATCTCCGGACAAAATGGCTCCGGTACGGTTTTCTTTGACGGATGTTCTCTGGGCTGTATAACCTGCCAGAATGCTGATATCTCATCCGGCGATGCCGGGGGCATGGAACTTTCACCGGATGAACTCGCGGGATATTTTCTGGAACTTCAGGATCAGGGTGCGCACAATATCAATCTTGTCACGCCCTCGCATTTCTGGCCGGGCGTCGCAGATGCAATACGATCGGCAAAAGACAGAGGCCTCGGGCTTCCGATAGTCTGCAATACAAGCGGCTATGAGAATGCTGATACACTTCGCGAACTGGGCGGTCTGATCGACATCTATCTCACTGATATGAAATTTCGTTCGCAGGAACTCGCTTCGAGGATATGCGGTGCAAGCGATTATTACGAGCGTGCGATGGAGGCGCTTACAGAAATGGTAAGACAGACGGGAGCGCCGCAATTTGCAGATTCGGACGGGAGCCTGTTAAGCGCGAGAGAGTATAACGATGAGGTTGAACGCGGGAGCGATGAAGAGGACTATCTGGGACCGCTGATGGTAAGGGGAACTATCGTCCGCCACCTGATGCTCCCCGGGCAGACAGAAGACAGCAAAAGCATTGTCTCGGAGCTTGTAGAAAAATTCGGTGACAATATATATGTAAGTCTCATGAGTCAATATACCCCGATGCCGAAAGTCGCTGCAGATCCGCTTCTGGGGTCACGTATATCACGCGAAGACTATGATGAGCTTGTTGACTTCGCATTGGCGTGCGGACTGGAGAATGGTTTTTTCCAGGCAGGAGATACGGACCTGGAGAGCTTTATACCGGACTTTACTCCGGGCAGGGACGCGGGTAATCTGATACGGTGATTTTTTATGAGAATAAGAAAGGCGGCCCCTTCGTTTGAAGGAGCCGTCTTTGTGTTGACAGTTTATCTATAAGGGTATCCCCAAAGATCAGACATATACGGTAATTGTTTTGCGGATATTTTTTCTACTTTTTGACATACGCGGTCAGGGTTCCGGTGAAGTTGCCGTTGCCGGTTATCTGTACTTCACCCGTCTCCGCGTTTACAACAGTTACGGTGCATCTTTTGCTTCCAAGTTTGAATATACTGCCGTCTGTTCCTGTGTAGATCACGGATTTTATGGAAGACAGTGTGCCGTCTGCCTTAGTCTTTAAGCTTCCATCGCTGTTC
>JAILGA010000041.1 GCA_024697225.1 Lachnospiraceae bacterium | reverse complement strand
CTTTTATGTAAGTATCTTCCCAGACATCGCCGTTTTGTTTTCCTGTGTATGTCTCAATGACTTTCCCCTTTTTCATGACATAATGCCAACAGGTATTATCTTTGCCGCCAAATACAAGATCAACATCCCCCTGAAAAGCCTGGTAGAACTCAAATCCATCGTTATCCCGCACAAGCTGCATGAATCGATCCTCTGACATGACAATCTCCTATCTGAATTCATCCGAATTCGTTTTATTTACTTGCGTTCGTTGTTAAACGCAAGTATAGTATACTCCTATAATAGTTCTTTTGCAGCTCCGGATGCACGTATCCTTCTGGTTGATGACAACAGCATGAATCGCAAGGTAAGGCTGTGGTCGGATTAAAGCCGCAGGGATACATTCTGAAACCGCCGTCAAGGGATGCGCTGATCGAGGAGATCAGGAAAAAATATTATCGTCGCACAGTGTTTTGGGAATTCATTTTCTACAGTTTTGCTCAGGCAGTTTGATAAACTCTATGGGAGGAATTTCTGATGAAGATCACAGTCATTAACGGTACGGAAAAACATGGTGTTACCTACAGGCTCAAAGAGGTTTTTCTGGATGAAATAAGAGACCGGGCCGAGATCACTGAGTTTTATCTGCCCAGGGATTGTCCGGGTTTCTGCGTCGGGTGTACTGCCTGCTTTCGTACGTATGAGAATAAGTGCAAGGATGCCGAATATGTTCAGAAGATCGAGAGAGCACTTCTTTCTGCTGATCTTCTTGTCTTTACATCACCCGCGTACGTCTTCCACACAACCGGTGCCATGAAGGCGATGCTGGATCACTTCGGATATCGCTGGATGCCGCACAGACCGGCGAAGGAAATGTTTGGCAAGCGCGCAGTCGTGATCACTCAGTGTCTTGGCGCAGGGGGGATGTCAGCTGCAAAAGACATCAAAGACAGTCTCTCATGGTGGGGTGTCAGTAGCATCAGGGTATGCAGTTTTAAGCTGATGAGCGAGATCGATTGGGAAAAGATCCCGGAAAAAAAGAGGAAACAGATGACGACAAAGCTTGTCAATATGGCGGATAAGATAAAACGTATTGATTTTTCGCGCCCCGCGAGGACAAGTTTTGTTACAAAATGCAAGTTCTACGCTGTCAGAATGCTGCAGACAGGACTTGGAAAGGACAATCCGGAGTATACAGACTATAAGTATTGGAAGAGTAATGGATGGATCGATAAGACCAGACCGTGGAATTGATTAACCAGGGGAAGCAGGATTCGAACCCGCATGAACGGTTTTGGAGACCGCAATACTAACCATTGTATGATTCCCCTATGGCTGTGCTTCTTGCGTGACAGCCGCAAACGTGGTATATTATACCCGTTAGATTTCAATATGTCAACATAATGAATTAAGATAGCACATATCGATAAAACGATATAAAATACACATAATACAGACTATCTATAAAACGATAAAACCTTTATGAAATATCGATTAGATACCCCCTATAAGGAAAAAGATGCTGCCAAGGCGCTGGGTGCGAGATGGGATCCTGTGGGCAAATACTGGTATTATGAGACCGAGGGTAAGCTTCCTGACGGTCTTATGAGGTGGTATTTCGGTGCCTTAACTGACGGACATATACGAAATCACACGGATATTACGCGGCCGCATGTAACTGATTCGGAGCCCGCGGATGCAGATGAGTCTGCTACGGTGACGGATACCGGATTGACATCCGGCCTCGCAGGCGGCGTTTTTTCCGACAATGAATTTGCCGGGTATAAGACCGTATCGGAAGTGAACAGCATGATCCAGAACTATCTCCTTGCCGGACCTTCAATGCAGAATGTTCTTGTGAAGGGGGAGATAACCAATTTCAGCGGGCACAGAAAAGGGCAGCACTATTACTTTTCAATAAAGGATACCGCGGAGGAACTGCTCAACTGCTTCATGTTCGAAAACACCGGCGATGCGTTGACGGCAGGCGGCCTTGAGCTGAAAAACGGAGAACAGGTCGCTATCACCGGCAGTATCGACTACTATGGGAAGAATTCAAGAATATCCCTCAAGGTCAGAAGAATGGTCGGCATCGGTGAGGGCGCGATGAAGCTTGCGCTGATGAAGCTAAAACAGAAGCTTGAGGCGGAGGGGCTCTTTGATGAAGAACATAAGAAGCCGATCCCCAGATATCCGAAGAACGTGGGGATCGTGACTTCCAGGAGCGGCATGGCTATCAAGGATATATGCAAGGTCGCGGCAAAAAGGGACCCTTATGTACAGCTGATCCTTTATCACGTGAACGTTCAGGGCAAAAATGCGGTATCAACCATTGTGAAGGGCATAGAGCATCTCGACAGGATGGGCCTTGACAGTATTATCGTCGGGCGCGGGGGCGGCACTGATGAGGAGCTTATGTGTTACAATTCCGAGCTTATCGCCAGAGCGGTATACGCTGCGAAAACTCCGATCGTTTCCGCTGTCGGTCATGAAGGGCACTGGACACTGATCGACCTTGTGGCCGACAAGCGCGTCGCAACACCGTCTGAAGCGGCTGAAGAAACCGTGCCCGATGTGATGAAGGATGTCAGACGCGTTCGCGAGCAGACCAGACAGCTTTCCGTCAATATGAGGCATTGTATTGAACGCAGAAGAGCGGATTTAAGAGCACGCGTAGCTACACTTGAAAAGAACAGCCCGGAAAATGTTTTAACCAACAGGAAAAACAGGCTGAAAAACTCAAGCGACCGCCTGGCAAGAGAGATGCAGCAGCTGTTTGTATCCAAAATGCAAAGATATGACAGGATCGCCGAAGATCTTAAAGGTGGAATGCAGGAACTTCTTGCCTCGAAAGTGCGCAGATTTGAGCTGGCGGCGGTAAGGCTTCACGGTTTATCTCCTACGTCAAAACTTGTCAGGGGGTTCGGATATATATCGCGCGACGGAAAGCCTGTTTCCGGTGTGGATGATGTCAAAAAGGGCGATGATGTGCAGATAACCGTTCACGACGGTACCATGATGACCAGAGTGACGGATGTGGAGAAGACCGTTCAGACCGATAAAGGAGAAGAGGATGGCTAAGGAAGAGAAAAAGGACGTATTCAATGTTGACGAGGCTATGGACCGTCTCGATGAGATAAACGAGGCACTTGCGGAAGGCGAGCTCTCGCTGAATGAGTCGCTTGAACTCTACAAAGAGGGCGTAAAACTCGCCGCTGAGTGCAAGAATAATCTTGAGGGAGTGGAAAAGGAACTGAAAATACTTAACGGCGAGGAACCATAAGATTCTACGGCACGTATGATTCTGTTTCGAATAATATGTTTTTTCATAATTAATGTGATATAATACTTCAGTTATGTTCAGATTTATTTATGTGATCTTCATCAATCTGTTTCGAATACCGTATATGATGTCAAAGATGAGGTGGTATGCCGATCATCCCGAGAAATATACGGAGGAGAAGCGCTACGCTCTGGCCAGACATGTGGCTGATATCATCAAGTTTACGGGCGCCATCCGCACGGTCGGCTCCGGTCAGGAAAATCTCCCGCATGACGGGGGCTACATCCTTTATCCCAATCATCAGGGTAAATATGACGTTCTCGGCATCATGCACACTCACGATAAGCCGGTCAGTTTTATTATTGATGACAGTGCCTCTCACGGTCCGCTGATCAGCGAGTTTACGGATCTTGTGCAGGCGGGCCGCATCAAACTCGCCGATCTTCGCCAGACGATGCAGCTTTTCAGGGAGCGCGCCGGCATAGTCGCAGCCGGACAGCGACTTATTATCTTCCCGGAAGGTGTTTATTACAAAGGCAAACAGAACGAGCTTGCCGAGTTTAAGCCTGGCAGCTTCAAACTTGCAAAAATGGCCAAGGTTCCTATCGTTCCGGTGGCGATCTATGATTCCTATAAACCTTTTAACAGCATGGTTTTCGGACCGGTCATAACCTACGTGAACTATCTGCAGCCGATACCGTACGAGGAATACGCCGACAAGCGGACCAATGAGATAGCAGAGATGGTTCATGAGCGCGTGAATGCCGCGCTCAACAGATTCAGGGAGTGTGTGGGATAAGCCGCAGTTCTGTCACTTTTTTATGAATTCCATGTTCAGATCGACCGCGCCGCTCACGCCTTTTGCCCTTCCTTCATTAGTGTATTGCCAGTACCTGAAGTCGTACGGCGTCTGGGGGATTGGCTCGTAGTCCGCGTACCAGAACGGAAGATCGGTTAGTTTTGTCATATCGAATTGGAAGGCCTCCCATTTCATGTTGCTGTATACCATGGGCTTGTAGCCCGCTTCTGAGATGATGGAGCAGAAGACCTGCGTGTTTTTGGTGAACTGTTCACCGGAGACATCATCAGTGCGTGCTTTTGCATCCAGGATGCTCTCCGGATCGTACACCACCTCGAGATTGATGTCGTGCCCTTCCAGATGCTTCAGCACAAATTCCGCTTCCTCTTTTGCCTCTTCTTCGTTGATCGCCTGGGCAAAAAAGTATACACCCACGTCCAGCCCGGCAGCACGTGCGTTATCGGCGTTTTCGTCAAAGAGTTTATCGAGATTGACGGATCCCGTCTCACCGTATCCGCGATAGCCCAGCCTGATAAAGGCAAAGTCAAAACCGTCCGCCTTCACGGCCTGCCAGTCGATACGGCCCTGGTGATGCGAGACATCTATGCCGAGGCGCGAAGTATAGCTGTCATCCTCATAGCTGTATTTCATATCGTCGCCTGCAGAATAAGCCTCGCGGGAATAGGGTGCGCGGGGTACGCCGTCCCTGATCCCGGTCTCGTATTTTTCGCCGAACGCATCCACAAATTCAAGGATTTCTGGACCTTCGGGCTCTTCCTGGTCTGCGATTGAGTCTTCAGAACCTGCCCACTCTTTGGCTGTGGCTTCATCCTCATATGATCCGGCCGGTTCCGGGGCCGGCGGCATGTCGGTGTCCGCGGCTTCTTTGTATTCAAATTCGACTGACTGCGTTTTTTCCGAATTGTTTCCCCTGAGCGTCGTAAAAACAAGCAGCAGAAGCAGAACCGTCAAAGTGATGAGGACGAGCGCTGCCGATAATATGATAATACTTTTCCTGCTTTGTCTGATTCGTTTTCTTAACTGCCGCTGCATAGTTTACTGTGCTTTCCCGGGGCTCATATTTTTATCTTCACCCATTTCCCCATTTTGTATCGTATGCTTGCAAAGGTAAATCTGGAAATCTGATCAGCCAATACACCCAGCCAGATGCCTACGATGCCAAAATCGAAGACAAAACCTCCCAGCCAGGATACGAGCGTCCGGATGACCGTGACCGACATGGTGGCAGCAAACGCGGTATACAGAGTATCGCCGGCACCCCTTAAGCATCCCATGTAGATAACCTGCGTGATCTGGAACAGCACGATGAAGATGATCACACGCATGATAGATACGCCTGTTTCTATTATATGATCCTCTTCAAAGAACATCGACATAAGCCATCTTGCGCCGAAAAAGTAAAACGTGATGAGAACGGCAGCGATTATCATTCCAAGCGCCCTGCAGGTACGGCCGTAATCCCTGGCCATCTCGGGCTTGCCCTGCCCGAGTGATCTGCCGATCAGGGCGACCGCAGCCGCCTGTAAGCCGTCACCGAAGCTGAATGTGAGTCCCATCAGGTTCATCCCCACCTGATGGGCAGCCATTGAATCCATCCCTTTTCTTGCGGCCATAACTGCCGTCGCCATAAAGCCTATCCGCATGAGTATCTGTTCAAAGAATATGCCGTAGCCTATTTTGATCAGGCTTCCCAGCGCTTTCAGGGACGCCTTCACTTTTTCCTTCATAATATAAGGCAGGCTTATAAAGGTCTCCGTATCTGATATGGAGATTATGCTCATTATCGATGAAACTACGGTTCCAAGTACCGTTGCAAGAGCGGCGCCTACGATACCGAGTGCGGGGAAACCAAGATGTCCCTCGATCAGAAGGTAGTTGAGAACGATATTAACCAGGTTTGAAGTCACGTTCGTCCTCATGGTTATCCTTGTATTTCCGGCACCTCTCTGGGCGGAGTTTATCGCCATCTGTATACAGTTAAAGATCATGCCTCCCATAATGATCCTGAAATATGAGACCGCCGCATTATGAGTGGCAATATCCTCGGGCGTAGCGTCGGATGAGCCGCAAAGTCTTATTATCGGATCTGCGCACGCAACGAAAAGGATACTCAGGGTAACCGATGCTATTATGACAAAGATAGCCGCCGTCAGAAATACGCTGTTGGCATCCCTGCGCTTTCTCTCTCCGAAACGTCTGGCTACGAGCGCGGAAATTGATACATTGACAGCAAAGAACATTGCAAGCCCCATGAACTTGGGCTGTGTCGTCAGGCCTACCGCCGCCACCGCATAGGCTCCCATGCGGCTTACCATAAACGAATCAACGAGCCCTGCAAAGGCCACGAAAAAAGATTCGACTATGGCAGGCCATGCCATGGAGAAGACTACTTTAAAGCTTTCTTTATTATATCCTTTTAGCATCACTGTTCCCGGTTTTGATCACGACCAAAGGGTATCACATCCATTCTAGCTTAATTATTCAAGAAAATGAATATAATTGATCATTTTGCCTGGCGAAAATCACACAAGAGAATAAATATCATACGTTATTTTGCTTAACAAAAAATATTTACACTCACACAATCAATATCAAATGTTATTTTATAAATATCCATGGAATTCTATTGACACACAACGTATCATAATATAGAATATCATTACGGCGAATACTGATCACGGCCGGTTGGCGTAAGTTATCGGAACAAAATATTTATCACGGGTTCTAAAGTTTTTGTGAATCCAGCCCGATAATATTAGAGCAAAGAGGCCAATCAAAAAAATGAGAAAAATTTTGAAATCCTGAACCTTTTTGAGAAAATGATACGTCTTAAAGGTTAGAAGCAAAAAAACATCACAAATTAAAAGGAACGCCCGAAATTTTGAGCCTTTTTTGAGTGATCTTACGTCTTATATAATAGACGTGTGATAAAACGAAAAGAAGGCTCTTTTTTATATAGGATGACAGAAGAACGGAGGACAAGAAGATGAGGGGAGTAGTGAAGAACAGGAAGGTCATGAACGTGATATCGGTAGCGATCGCAGCGATGATTGCAGCTACATCGTTTCCGTCAACCGTATTAGCCGTGGATGATGCCAGGGGGACGGAGATAGTTGAAAAAGCCGGAGAGGCTTTGGAAGAAGAAACTCAGGATACCGCGGAAGAAGGCGGATCCGCTGA
>JAILGA010000002.1 GCA_024697225.1 Lachnospiraceae bacterium | reverse complement strand
ACGCAACAGCAACGAAGCAATCCGTGCGTTATGCAGAAAGCAAATATATTCAACCTTCCGCGGCCGGTCGGTCTTCCGACCGGCCCGTTTTCACCAAAGAGGAGTTTTATCTTATGATCCAGGCAAATAATGTCACCTTACGAGTCGGAAAAAAGGCGCTTTTCGAGGATGTCAACATCAAATTTGTGCCGGGGGAATGCTACGGCATCATAGGGGCAAACGGCGCAGGTAAATCGACATTCCTGAAGATACTTTCCGGACAGCTCGAGACCTCAAGCGGGGACGTGTCCATGACACCCGGCGAAAGACTCTCATTCCTTGAACAGGATCATTTCAAATATGATGAGGAACAGGTGCTCGATACCGTGATCATGGGCAATCCCAGACTCTTTGAGGTTATGAAGGAAAAGGACGCCATATATGCCAAGGAGGACTTTTCCGATGAGGACGGCATAAGGGCGTCAGAGCTTGAGGCGGAATTTGCGGAGATGAACGGTTGGGAAGCCGAGTCGGACGCGGAGAGCCTGCTGAACGGTCTGGGCATCGAGACAGAGCTCCACAGAAAACTCATGAAGGAACTGAACGGCGAGCAGAAGGTCAAGGTACTGCTTGCGAGAGCGCTGTTTGGGAATCCGGACATACTGCTTCTGGATGAGCCCACCAACCACCTGGATCTGGATGCCATCGCCTGGCTCGAGGAGTTTCTTATCAACTTTGAGAATACCGTCATCGTGGTATCCCATGACAGATACTTCCTGAACAAGGTCTGCACTGCAATAGCGGACATTGATTACGGCAAGATCCAGCTCTATGCCGGAAACTACGATTTCTGGTACGAATCCAGTCAGCTGATGATCAGACAGATGAAGGAAGCTAACAAGAAGAAGGAGGAGCAGATAAAGGAACTCAAGGAGTTTATTGCCAGATTCTCCGCAAATGCTTCCAAATCCAAGCAGGCCACCAGCAGAAAGAGAGCGCTGGAAAAGATCCAGCTCGAGGATATCAGGCCATCCAGCCGTAAATATCCCTATATCGATTTCAGACCCGACAGGGAGATCGGAAACGAAGTGCTGACGGTAGAGGGCATCTCCAAGACCGTGAACGGCGTCAAGGTCCTCGACAACATATCATTCGTGGTCCAGCATGATGACAAGATCGCCTTCGTGGGCGGCAACGAGCAGGCAAAGACGGCGCTGTTCCAGATCCTCTCGGGAGAGGAGGAGCCGGATGAGGGCACCTACAAATGGGGTGTCACCACATCACAGGCATATTTTCCGAAGGATAATTCAAAGGAGTTCGACTCCGATATGACGATCGCCGAGTGGCTGACCGGTTATTCGGAAAACAAGGACGCCACCTATGTGCGCGGTTATCTCGGCAGAATGCTCTTTGCCGGTGAGGACGGCGTCAAGAGACTGAAGGTTCTGTCCGGCGGCGAAAGAGTGCGCTGCATGCTCTCCAAAATGATGATCAGCGGCGCCAACTGCCTGATCTTTGATGAACCGACCAACCATCTTGATATGGAATCGATCTCGGCATTGAACGACGGTATGATCAGATTTCCAGGTGTGGAGCTTTTTGCCTGCAGGGATCACCAGGTAGTACAGACCACGGCGAACAGGATAATGGAGATACTTCCTGACGGTACGCTCATCGACAAGGTGACCACTTATGACGAGTACCTGGAGAGTGATGAGGCCGCCAGAAAGCGCACAGTCTACACCGCACAGACCGAAGAGGAGGATTGAATCCGTGAAACTGAATTACAAAAGAACGATACTTGTTGGTATGGCTTTCTTTTCAATATGCAGCTTCTGGCAGTTCTATGACAACATCATACCTCTGATACTCAAGGAAACCTTTAGTCTGGGTGAGACCTGGACAGGCGTCATCATGGCGCTGGATAACATACTGGCGCTCTTTCTTCTGCCGGTCTTCGGAGCCATATCGGATAAGGTGAATATGCCGATAGGAAAGAGAATGCCGTTCATACTCTGTGGAACGGGGCTCTCCGTTGTGCTTCTGGTATTTCTCAATATTGCCGACAGATCCCGCAATTTCATCATGTTCATAGTGGTACTGCTGTTTTTGCTCATCGCGATGGGCACATACAGATCCCCGGCAGTCGCGCTCATGCCTGATGTGACTCCTGCACCTTTGCGCAGCAAGGGAAATGCGATCATCAATCTCATGGGGACTCTGGGCGCGGTGTATACGCTCGTGATGATCAAGGTGCTGGTAAAGACGCCCGAAAACGGGCAGCTTACAAACTATCTGCCGCTTATTCTCTCAGTGGTGTTTATAATGGTGATATCGGTCGCGATCCTTTTCGCGACTATAAAGGAGAATAAGCTCCGTGAGGAGGTACAGAAGCTGGCAGCCGAAGAACACAGTGAGGAAGAGGCTGTTCACGAAACATCCGGCAAGCTCCCCAGGGAAGTGTTCAGAAGTCTGGTATTCATTCTCCTGTCCATCTTTTTCTGGTTTACGGCATATAACGCTGTGACCACAGCCTGGTCCCGCTACGCGACCGTGGTATGGAAGCTTAAGGACGGCGGCTACGCGAACTGCCTGCTGGTGGCGACGCTGACGGCCGTGGTATCATATGTGCCCATAGGACATATTTCCTCAAAGTTCGGCAGGAAAAAGACCATTATGGGCGGCGTTGTGCTTATGACGATCTGCTACTTTATCGCGGCTCTTCTGCCGGATTATTACACATGGCTTTACGGACTTTTCGGTCTTATCGGCATCGGCTGGGCTTCGATCAACGTGAATTCGTATCCGATGGTGGTTGAGATGGCAAAATCCGGCGATATAGGAAAATATACCGGGACCTATTACACTTTTTCCATGGCGGCACAGGTGTTCACTCCCATCTTTTCGGGTTTTCTGCTGGAGCATGTCTCCTACAGGACAATGTTCCCATATGCGGTGGTATTTTCGGCCCTGGCTTTCGTGACCATGACACAGGTGCGCCACGGGGATTCCAGACCGGAGCTCAAAAAGAGTGCACTTGAAAACTTTGATGTAGAGGACTGAGTACCGGTATAAGATGCTGCGGCACGCCGGGATGAGATACCGTATTGCCTCAAAGATACGATTATGTTATAATATTTTCCATCAAATTCAGAGCAGGTGTGTCAAGGGAAGGATCGTGACTGTAGAGATATGTTAGCTGTTAAGGTAGTTTTGATCACTTTGGTCGTCATCGTTCTCCTGTATCTGTTTATGATAATGCCCAGGATGTGGGGCCGTCCCGCGAGGGAGCCTCATATGCGGGTTTTATACGCGCACCGGGGACTTTTTGACAATAAGTCGGACGCACCCGAAAACTCAATGAAGGCCTTTGAACGCGCTGTTGCGGCCGGGTACGGCATGGAACTGGACGTGCAGACGACAAAGGACGGCGTGCCCGTTGTATTCCATGATTTCACGCTGAAGCGCATGGCTCGGTACCCCGATGGCGAGGCGCCCGCTGATGCGCCGGTGAACCCTGACGGCAGCGTGGGAGTCGCGGGAAAGGTCTGCGACTATACGTGGGAAGAGCTTTCGCGGTTTCATCTTCTGGATACTCAGGAGAGGATCCCGCGGTTCGATGAGTTCCTGAAAATGGTGGGCGGACGTGTGCCGCTTATTGTCGAACTGAAGATCGAGCTTAAGGATCTCAGTGTGTGCAGGGCGGCAAGTGCACTTCTCGATGATTATACCGGGGTTTACTGCATTGAATCCTTTAATCCGCTGGGACTCTGGTGGTATAGAAGGAACAGACCCGAGGTAATGAGAGGGCAGTTAGCCGACAGCTTCAGAAAGAGCGAGGGCTGGAACGCACCGCTGTACTGGCTGCTTGAGTTTTTGATGTTTAATGTGCTCTCAAGACCTGATTTTATAGCATATAATCACAAGTACAGGGGCAATCTCTCAAGGGTACTGACGACGGGGATCTTCGGGGCACTACCGGTGGCCTGGACCATACGGTCAGAGGATGAGCTTGCCGATAACAGGAAACACTTCAGGGTTTTTATTTTTGACAGTTTTGTGCCGAAAGAGGGGCCGGCTGTAAAACAGATTTAGATCATCTTCCGCAGTTTTTGTGCGGGTGATAGATAAAGTAACAAAGCAACGGTATACCGATACCAGAATCGGTAGAAAGGGCGAAGACAATGGCAAAAAAATGGGTCTATCTGTTCACTGAAGGTAATGCTGATATGCGAGAGCTTCTCGGCGGCAAGGGCGCCAATCTCGCGGAGATGACGAATATCGGACTGCCGGTGCCCCAGGGCTTTACCATCACCACAGAGGCTTGCACCCAGTACTATGAAGACGGCCGGAAGATCAATGACGACATCATGGCACAGGCCATGGAGGGCGTCAGAAAGATGGAGGAGATAAACGGTAAGAAGTTCGGTGATCTGGATAATCCGCTTCTTGTTTCGGTCCGTTCAGGTGCCCGTGCATCCATGCCCGGCATGATGGACACGATCCTCAATCTCGGTCTGAACGACGAGGTCGTGGCCGCCATGATAAAGGGCAACCCCGATCCCGCTTTCGAGCGCTTTGTATATGATTCATACCGCCGCTTCATTCAGATGTTCTCGGATGTCGTTATGGAAGTCGGCAAAAAGTACTTCGAGCAGCTCATCGATCAGATGAAGGATAAGAAGGGCGTCAAATTTGACGTTGACCTCACGGCTGCCGATCTGAAGGAACTGGCCGAGCAGTTCAAGGCGGAGTACAAGAAGCAGCTCGGCAAGGACTTCCCTTCGAATCCCGTTGAGCAGCTGAAGCTCGCTATTGAAGCAGTTTTCAGGAGTTGGGACAATCCGCGCGCCAATGTGTACCGTCGTGACAATGACATTCCCTATTCCTGGGGAACCGCCGTCAATGTCATGCCCATGGTATTCGGTAATCTGAATAACGAGTCCGGCACAGGCGTCGCCTTCACCCGTGATCCTGCTACCGGCGAGAAGAAGCTTATGGGCGAGTTCTTAAAGAACGCTCAGGGCGAGGATGTTGTGGCGGGTGTCCGCACTCCCATGCCCATCGCCCAGATGGAGCAGGAGTTCCCCGAAGCCTACGAGGAGTTCATCAAGGTCTGTGACACTCTTGAGAATCATTATCATGACATGCAGGATATGGAGTTCACGGTTGAGAACAAGAAGCTCTACATGCTGCAGTGCAGAAACGGAAAGCGCACGGCACAGGCCGCACTCAAAATCGCCTGCGATCTGGTTGACGAGGGACATAAGACAGAGGCTGAGGCTGTCGCTATGATAGATCCCAGAAATCTTGACACTCTGCTTCATCCCCAGTTTGATGCCGATGCCATAAAGAATGCGAAGCCTCTTGGCAAAGGTCTCGGAGCTTCTCCCGGCGCTGCGGCAGGAAAGGTCGTATTCACCGCCGATGATGCGGTTGATTGGGCAGGCAGGGGAGAAAAGGTCGTTCTCGTACGTCTTGAGACCTCTCCCGAGGACATCACCGGGATGAAGAGCGCTGAGGGCATCCTCACGGTGCGCGGCGGTATGACGAGCCATGCGGCCGTTGTGGCAAGAGGCATGGGCGAGTGCTGCGTGTCCGGCTGCGGCGACATCATAATGGATGAAGAAAACAAGAAGTTCACCCTCGGCGGCAAGGAATTCCATGAGGGCGATACCATTTCGATCGACGGAACCACAGGCAACATCTATGATGGAATCATTCCGACAGTCGATGCCAAGATCGCAGGAGAATTCGAAAGGATCATGTCCTGGGCGGATAAATACCGTGTTCTTAAGGTGCGCACCAATGCCGATACGCCTGCGGACGCCAAGAAGGCAAGAGAGCTCGGCGCAGAGGGTATAGGCCTTTGCCGCACTGAGCATATGTTCTTTGCAGAAGACAGGATCGCCGCTTTCCGTGAGATGATCTGCGCGGATACGGCCGAGGCAAGGAAGAAGGCGCTCGATAAGATCCTGCCTTATCAGCAGAGCGATTTCGAACAGCTCTTTGAGGCTTTGGAGGGATATCCGGTCACCATCAGATTCCTGGATCCTCCGCTCCACGAGTTTGTTCCTCATGAGGAAGCAGAGCAGAAGAAGCTGGCCGCGGATCTCGGAAAGACTCTTGAAGATGTCAGGGCCATCGTTGAAGGCCTTAAGGAATTCAACCCCATGATGGGACACAGAGGCTGCCGTCTGGCCGTCACATATCCCGAGATTGCGGAAATGCAGACAAGAGCTGTCATCCGCGCCGCCATCAATGTACAGAAGAAGCACAGTGACTGGAATGTGGTTCCCGAGATCATGATCCCGCTCGTTGTCGAGGTCAAGGAGCTGGCATATGTCAAGAAGGTAGTCGTTGAGACGGCTGATGCCGAGATAGAGGCCGCTGACATCGATCTCAAGTACGAGGTCGGAACGATGATCGAGATCCCGCGCGCAGCGCTTACTGCCGATGAGATCGCAAAGGAGGCGGATTTCTTCTGCTTCGGAACCAATGACCTCACGCAGATGACATTTGGCTTCTCGCGTGATGATTCCGCCAAGTTCCTGGGCGCTTATTACGATGCCAAGATCCTTGAGAACGATCCCTTTGCAAAGATCGATCAGGAAGGCGTCGGCAGACTCATGGAGATGGCCATTAAGCTTGGCAAGCCTGTCAATCCGAAGCTCCATGTCGGCATCTGCGGCGAGCACGGCGGCGATCCCACATCTGCGGCATTCTGCCACAAGATCGGACTTGACTATGTATCCTGCAGCCCGTTCAGGGTGCCGGTCGCAAGACTTGCGGCGGCTCAGGCGGCGATAGCGGAGCAGAATGAGAAGAACGAGAAAAAGATCACCGCAGAGGATGTTCAGGAGAAGCTTCGCGGTGTGGCCGACAAGGCAGTTGAGGTCGGCAAGGTTGTCGTCGAGACCGGAAAAGAGGTCGCAAAGGCAGGAATAGCCGGCGCGAAGGCTGGTTTCCAGGAGGCAAGGAAGACCTACCAGGAGAATAAGAAAAATCAGTAAGTATATGTGATCGGAGGTTGGTTTTGTCATGAAGCGTTTTGTTCTCACGCTTTTTGCAGTGGTCGTAACTGCAGTTGTTTCATTAAGCGCCGGCGAGGCGCGGGCGGACGGCTTTGATGCCGCATATTACGCCCAGAGATATCCCGATGTGGTCGCGGTTCTTGGTACGGACCCAGCTGCTCTTTACAATCACTATCTGACCTACGGCATAAATGAGCATCGTTTTCAGAATGCGGCGGAGGAGGCATCCGGCCAGCCCGCACAGCCCGCGGCACCGGCGCCCGTTCCCGAACCCGCAAGACCTGTGATACCACCGGATACCTATGTCGATGTGGATATCGAAAACCAGACGATGACTTACTATGAGAACGGCAATGTAAAACTCCAGTCACCCTGTGTGACTGGAGATATCGGGAAAGGAAGAGGCACGCCCAGGGGTACATTTGCCATAACCGTATGCGCAAAGTCAAAGTATCTCATCGGACCTACGTGGAAGGTGTGGGTGGACAGATGGATGAGATTCACATCCGGCGGCTGCGGTCTTCACGATGCTTCGTGGAGATCATCCTTCGGAGGTGATATCTATAAGACGAACGGATCCCACGGCTGCGTGAACCTTCCGCATGATACCGCCATAGCGCTGTATGACATGGTGTGCGTGGGAACTCCGGTAGTGGTGCACTAAGGATTCGATAAGTAAAATAAAGGAGGTGACAAAGGATATCCTTTTGTCACCTCCTGTTTTATTGCCGGATATCAGATCAAATGCCGACTATTCGAAGTATCTTACAGAAGCTTGAGGAGTTCGCCTCTTATCCCGTCCATTCTCTCATCCGAGATGCCGAAATCCATCTTTTTATAGTTCCATGCCGCGCGGCCTATGCCGAGTTTATCAAAGCAGGTGCATATAGCTCTGTACCATTCCAATGTATCCTCCGGCGTTGCTCTGTCGATGACACCGTACTCGCCGCAATAGAGAGCCACATTTCTCTCTTCGGCGACCCTGACGGCCTCTCCGAGCCAGCGCTCAAAGAATTCGGTGCCCATGCGCTCCGATGCGTCGAAACTGTCCAGAAAAGCAGAGGGATGCGGCAGCTGCTTCTTTGAGAGTTCCGAGTAATCGCCGTAAGTATTGTCGAGGTGCATGCGGAAGGATGTGTCCATTCCGTCTATCCACGGAGCGCCCTGATGGGTGAAGACCAGAGGTTCATAGCAGTGGAAGTTGTATATGACGTGCTCGTCATATGGAGGATACAGATCCTTTAACGCATCCACACTGTTATTATAGTAGCCGCCTATCAGTATACCGATATCGGGGGCAATGGCGCGTATACGCTTTATGCATCTGGTGGAGACTTCGTTCCAGATGTCGCAGTATTCCTTATCAGTGACCTCGTTCAGAAGTTCAAAGCAGAGTATATCGCTGTTTGAACCGTATCTCTTCGCAAACTCCTCCCACAGTCTGTAAAATCTCTCCTGATACTGCTCATTTTCGAAGAAGCCGTTCTCGTTATAGTGCAGATCAAAACTGAAGCCATAGGTTTTATGCAGATCCAGGATCATGTTAAGTCCGTATTTCCGGCACCAGGCAACGGCCTTATCTATGTAGGAGAAGCCATCCTCTATGTAGGCACCGTTACTATCCTCCACAAGCTCATAGTCGACAGGTACTCTCACATGGTCAAGACCCCATTCTTTTATCTTTGCGAGATCGGACTCGACGATGAAGGTGTCATAGGTATGCTTTGAGTGGTCGCACTGCGAAAGCCAGCCGCCCAGATCAATTCCATGCATAAATCCGTTCATCTGTTTCATATAGGTCCCTCCGTATGGTTAATTTACGATAGATATTAATTATACTGTATTCCCACGGGGTGTGGCAAGGATATCATATTTTTGTCAAAGATGTCTGCCGTGATTGACTTTTAAAGACCCCGGGAATAAAATGTTTGGCGTGATAAAGAGTGTAAAGGAAGAAATCGGACGTTTTGTCCGGGAATACTACAGGTTTATTTTTGCGGGTGTCCTGATAGGTACACTCACATATCTGCTCCTGATGGCGGGGGAACTTGTAAACAATTACGACGGGATATGGCACCCGTCCAATTTTGTTGCCGGAAACTGGGAGATCGCTCTGGGGCGTCCGTTTGAACGCTATCTGGACAGGGCGAGATTCGGCGTGGTCTCAAGCGTGCTGAACTCCTGCATGGTGTTCATATTTATTGCGGCGGCGGATGCACTGATACTTGACAGATTCGAAAACAAAGATCGTTTTTCGGCCTTTCTGTTTCTTTTGCTCACCATCGCATGCCCCATAACGGGGGAACTGCTGTCATATTATTACCTGGCAGTCAATTATGAGTGTGCATTCTTTTTATCTGTGCTTGCATTCGTAGTCATACCGGGCAAACCCGCAAGGGGCGCGGTGCTTTGGGGACGTGCCGCTCTCGGTGGCCTTATCCTCGCATTTTCCATGTCATTTTATCAGGCTTATATAGGTGTGACCTGCGTGCTTTTTGTTTCCTTCGTGATGAAACTCCTTAAGGAGGATGCCAAAAAAGAGCAGCTTCTTCGCTATGCCGGCGCAGCATTTCTTTCCATAGCCTTTGGCGGGATCTTTTATCTTGGGATAGTGAAGGTGATGCTTCTTCGTGCAGGCACAGCGCTGGCCAGCTACAAGGGAGCAGACAGCGTGAGCCTTCCCGCTATAGCCATGGGGTTTCCCGCGTCGATAGTAAACTGCTACAGACAGTTTATCGACTTTGTCTTTATCAACAGATTTGACACAAGGCTGGAATTCTCCGCGGTCATGGCAATACTCACGGCAGTCTGTGCGCTGCTGTCCGTAGCGTTCGAAACATGGCGCCTTTTTAAAAGAAATAAGTCAGGTGCCTGCATTTTTGCCGCGCTGGTTTTGATCATGCCGGTCGCAGCCTGTGCTGTGGTCATCATCGCTGTCGGAAATACGGTGACGGGACTGATGGCGATGGGCATTCTCATCGGCTTTCTTATGATTCTGCTTCTTTCCGAACCCGGGGGTCCAAACAGAAAAATCTATACGGTTGCACTGTGTGTGGCCGCATGGTTTATGCTCCATCAGGTGCAGAATGATCAGGTAGCAATGAAAGAGGGCATGAATGCAACCAGGGTGCTTACGGAGGACGTTATCGGGGATCTCTTTGAAAACGGATATCCGACAGCCGCCGATACTGTGGCATTTGTTGGACGAGCTGCTGAAAATCCCCGGTTTGTGCAGAGCGGTGCCTTCGGAATGGCCAATGAATATGCACAGTTCGGGAAATGGAGCACAGATCCCAGAAACAACAGGGCAACCTGGTACGGGATCACGACAAAGCTCTGCGGAACCTTTATCAATCTCTGCCCGGATGATATCTATGCGGAACTTATTGACAGCGATCGTGTGGCAGGTATGCCGGTTTATCCCGAGAAGGGTTCCATCGCAGTC
The DNA here is from genome assembly GCA_024697225.1 of Lachnospiraceae bacterium. GTDB lineage: Bacteria > Bacillota > Clostridia > Lachnospirales > Lachnospiraceae > Butyrivibrio. The sequence continues at coordinate 4,468 of JAILGA010000002.1, read as the reverse complement.
ATAGATGGTATTATGGTGGTAAAAGTATCAGATCTATACAGGTAGCAGAACCTGGTCTTCCGCTTCGTGATGATCGGAGCATCTAGGGATTGGTTCAAAAACTTGCAATGCCACGCATATTATTGTATATTTTAATGTTGAGTGCCACAGGATATTGTCCGGCACTATGTAAAGCAGGGTCCCCGCAGGGAGGATATCGGGGAGCGTGTTAGCGCCAGGACCGTAATGGGTTGACGAGGTCAGCAGTTATCGAAAGACTCGGCGGATGCTGCTGCGGCCGTAGCAGAGGTCGTAAGGGGAAAGGCAAAAAGCAGAATCAACACTGTAACAAACCTTTCACCGTTTCTGTGAGAGATTCACACAAAAAAAGGGGAAAAAAGCAATGCGAGTTGTAATACAGGATAACTATGACAAGATGTGTAAATGGGCTGCATCCTACATAGCGGCAAAGATCAACGCACACAAGGAAGACAGACCCTTCGTGCTGGGCCTTCCGACGGGTTCTTCACCCATCGGTGTGTACAAGGAACTTGTGCGAATGAACAAGGCAGGGGAGTTGTCCTTTGCAAATGTGGTCACATTTAACATGGACGAGTATCTGGGACTGCCCAGAGAGCATGACCAGAGCTACTGGTATTTCATGCACGACAATCTCTTCAACCATCTCGTGGATATGAAGCCTGAGAATATCAATATTCTGAACGGCATGACCGATGATCCCGAGGGCGAGTGCAGAAGATATGAGGAGAAGATCGCATCCTACGGCGGCATCGATCTCTTTATGGGCGGCATAGGCGTCGACGGACACCTGGCCTTCAACGAGCCGTACACAAGTCTTACATCGCGCACGGGCGTGCGTGATCTCACAACCGACACCAGGATCGTCAACAGCAGATTTTTCGGAAACGATCCCGAGAAGGTTCCTGCAAAAGCCCTCTCCGTAGGCATAGGAACCGTCACCGATTCCAAAGAAGTTCTGGTCCTCATCTCCGGTCACAACAAGGCCCGCGCTCTTGCGGCGACTGTTGAGGGCGGTGTGAGCCAGAAATGGACCTGCTCGGCACTGCAGATGCACAACGGAGCTATCATCGCCTGCGATGAGGAGGCCTGCGGCGAGCTGACGGTCGATACCTACAAGTATTTCATTGATATCGAAAAGAAAGAGAGGCTGTAATGTATACGATAAAGGATCTATATGACCTTGATCATACACTGGCAAAAGATTATCTCTCGCAGTTCACCTATCCCTGGGAGGCGCTGAAGGGAATAAAGGATATGATCCTTGCCCTCGGTCCCACTCTTGGAGACGAGTATGAGGAGCGGGAGGAGCACGTATGGGTGCATAAGACCGCAAAGGTCTTTGCTTCCGCGTATCTGGGGGCTCCGTGCATCATCGGACCAAACACCGAAGTCAGGCACTGCGCCTTCATCCGCAGTTCGGCTCTTGTGGGCGCGGACTGTGTCGTGGGAAATTCCTGCGAATTAAAGAATGTGATCCTGTTCGATCACGTACAGACCCCGCATTACAACTATGTGGGCGACTCCATCCTCGGATACTATTCCCACATGGGCGCGGGCTCCATCACATCCAACGTCAAATCTGACAAGAAGCTTGTGGTGGTCCACAACGGAACTGAGGAGATCGAGACAGGCATAAAGAAGTTCGGAGCAATGCTCGGCGACCACGTGGAAGTGGGCTGCAATTCCGTGTGCAATCCCGGAACGGTGATAGGCAGGAATTCCAATGTATATCCTACCTCCTGTGTGAGGGGAGTGGTGCCTGAGAACTCCATCTACAAAAACAGCGGAGAAATAGTGAGGAAGAGAGAAAATGGGTAAATATTTCGGAACAGACGGCTTCCGCGGAGAAGCCAACAAGAATCTGACCTTTGATCACGCCATCATGATCGGCAGATACCTGGGCTGGTATTACGGCGTAAGACTCGGGAAAAAAGCCAAGATAGTCATCGGAAAAGATACAAGACGCTCGAGCTATATGTTTGAGTATGCTCTGTGTACCGGCCTCATGGCTTCCGGTGCCGATGCCTATATCATGCATGTCACGACGACGCCGTCGGTGTCTTATATCACGAGAGTCGATGACTTCGACTGCGGCATCATGATCTCGGCGTCCCACAATCCGTACTATGACAACGGTATCAAGCTCTTGAACAGCAACGGCGAGAAGATGGACGAGGAGACGATCCTCAAGATAGAGGATTATATCGACGGAAAATCCGAGATCCCCGTGGCGGAGAGAGAGCAGATCGGACGCACCGTGGACTATGTAGCCGGCCGCAACCGCTATATCGGCTATCTGATCTCAATGTCCAAGTACAGCTTCAAGGACGTGAAGGTTGGTCTCGACGTTGCAAACGGTGCCGCCTGGCAGATCGCAAAGGGCGTATTTGACGCACTCGGAGCAAAGACTTATGTCATGAATGACAGCCCCGACGGCTACAACATCAACACAGACTGCGGCTCGACCCACATCGAGCATCTGCAGAAATTCGTCGTGGAAAAGGGCCTGGATGTGGGCTTTGCCTACGACGGCGACGCCGACCGCTGCCTGGCCGTTGACGAGAAGGGCAATGTTATCACCGGCGATCACACGCTCTACATCTACGGTCTCTACATGAAGGAGCGCGGAAAGCTCTTAAACAACAAGGTCGTCACGACTGTAATGAGCAACTTCGGTCTTTACAAGGCTCTGGATAAGGTCGGCATCGAGTATGACAAGACCAAGGTGGGCGACAAGTACGTCTATGAGAACATGGTACAGACAGGAAACCGCATCGGCGGCGAGCAGAGCGGACATATCATCTTCTCCAAGTATGAGACCACCGGCGATGGCATACTGACATCACTTAAGCTGATGGAGGTCATGTTGGCAAAAGAGAAGCCCATGAGCGAACTTGCTGCACCCGTGGTATTCTATCCGCAGGTTCTCAAGAACGTGCGTGTAAAGAGTAAGCCCGATGCACAGAATGATCCCGAGGTCCAAAAGGCTGTTGACGATGTCGCAAAAGCCCTGGGAGACGAGGGGAGGATACTTGTTCGTGAGAGCGGCACGGAGCCCGTGATCCGCGTGATGGTCGAGGCCGGAACCGATGAGATCTGCGAGAAATATGTCGATGGTGTGATCGATGTCATAAGAAAACAGGGACACATAGTGGAAGCCTGACAGTATACCTGTACGTTACAAAAGGGGCTGTCGCTTCAGATGATTAAATTATCCGGGCGAGGCCCCTTTTTTTCTGCCATAAACTGTGGATCTGAGAAGAGGTCTTACTTTGCTCATTTGCGGGCTGCTTTTAATGACCTCAGATACTTCTTTTGTTCATCAGTGATCCTGTAGCTTTCGATACTTTTCTGAATGGTTTTGTTGTGCGTCCAGTCATCCAGTCTTTTTTCCTCAATGTACGGAAGAGTGCTTTCATACTGTTTTGCGAGAGCGGTTGCAAAATACCAGGCGATCATCATTTTGACGTAGTATTCTTCACTTTTTATCTTTGCGACCATCTCGGGATAGCGCGGGTCATAATCGGCATCTAAGAAGTGTTCCATCAGCATTCCCACTCCGAATCTTATGGTATATGTCCTGTCAGATCCGATCCACTCTTTTATATGTGCAAGAAGCTCATCCTTGTGCTTCTTAAAGATCTTGGGGGACATCTGATCGCACGTGGCCCAGTTATCCACATAGGGGAGAAACTTCTCCAGCTCCTCCAGGCATTCATTCAGATGTTTTATCCCGGAGATGATAAAGGCATGCAGCTGGTTCTCTTCAAAAAACTTATGAGGAAGCTCATTAAGATAATCCTTATAATCTCCGGATTTCAAAATATCCTTTGCCATATTCTTGAGCTCCGGAGTCCTCACTCCTATGACAGACCCGGGATTTATGGTCGGGATTATCTTTATCTGCATATCACGATACTTCAGGTCCTGAAGATCATACAGCTTCCTGTGCAAATCTGCTTTATTCATTCTCGTTTCGTACATACATTTCTCCTATAAATCGCCAATGCTGCAAGTATTTCGGTGTCTTCTGCATTCGCTTACTTAATCATATTGTTCCTTTCGCTGTATTTCTTTACGTATGAATCTTACTTTTAATTCTCAGGCACGCTTCAAGATGCATAATCCAATGTCTGGAAAACGGCATTTGAATCAATCCACGAATATCCTTGTTGCACCAATAATCGATGAGCCAAACGGCATTTTCATCTTCGCTTACCACATGGAGCGATCTCAGATTCTCTTTTGTTTCGTCCGAAATTTTCTTTTTAATATCATCAAAAGAAAGGCTTTCCAGTAGCACCTCTGTACTGTCTTTTACTTCACCGATATAATGATACAGTTCATCCAGATTAAGTTCTTTCGAAAAATCTGCAATTTCCTGCTTCACAAGTTCATTCCCGGTTGTGATGATCGGAGCATTAATCCTCTTCTGATAGTCTCCCTT
>JAILGA010000140.1 GCA_024697225.1 Lachnospiraceae bacterium | reverse complement strand
TCGGAAATGGTATCGTTGAATTCCTTTAAAACAGCGGCTTTATCCTCGGGATGCAGCAGATCTGACCAGGACTCCAACATCATCTCTCTTGAGCCTGTTGATCTTCTCTCATACAGTATACCTCAAAATGACAGGAAGCGCTAATAAAGTTACCCGGCAGGTATCTGTCAGGGTATTAAAGATACCTTTCCTCATACTCTCCGAGGGGGATCGGTTTACTGTAGTAATAACCCTGAATGATCTCGCAGCCAAGGTCACGCAGTCTGTCGATCTGTATGCGGCTTTCGGCTCCTTCGGCAAGACAGACAAACCCGAGTTCTTTCGCAAGGGAGATTATGTGTCTCAGAAGGATAATATCTTCATTACGTTCAGTATCACCGGAAATCTTGTCGACAAAGCTCTTATCAATTTTTAATGTATCGATCGGCATCTGTGTCAGAAGCGAAAGTGAAGAATAACCTGTTCCAAAGTCGTCCATGGATATTTTAAAGCCACAGTCACGGAGCTTACGCAAAACGTACAGCATGCGTTCCATATTATCGTAGGTGGCGCTTTCGGTAAGTTCAAAATCTATAAGGTGATGGTCCACTCCATATGAATCTACAATGCCCGTAAGTTTATCTATAAGGTTTTCATCATACATGCGGCTGCGCGAAAGATTCACGGAAACCGGGTAAAGAGGTTTTCCTTCCTTCTTCCAGCGCTCAAAAGTCCTGCATATCGTTTTCAGTACAAGATCATCGATTTTGTCAATAGTGCCGTCTTTTTCAAAAAACGGGATGAATCTGTAAGGTGATAACAACTCCTTGTTTTTGTAATTCCAACGGATGAGCGCTTCTGCCCCTTTTATCTTTTCCGTATTGATATCAAATTTGGGCTGAAGATACACGACGAATTCATCCAGCTCGATCGCGGTTTCCACATAGGCCTTTATGTAATTCCCCCATGAAAGGTCATCATGCATTTTATCTGTGTAAAAAACGATCTCCGTACCCTTCAGATCCGTACATAGCGCCTGTGCCATCTTTGCAGCATCTGCTACCCTGTTGCCGAAAAGCATGGCGCGCCGCATGGGAACAACCCCGCACTTGTAATAGACCTTATAATACGGATCTTCTTCCAGCACAGAATTGTTTTCAAATAAATCCTGAAGCTTCAGTTTCAGTTCCGGCTCCGGCATATCCTTAAGGAGCATTGCAAAATTATCATTATGACACCGTGCGCTTGCATAGACAAAATCAGCTTCGTTCATTGCTTTTACGATATTGCTCAAAACCCTGTTGGCTGCTATATGTCCATATGCTTCATTTATTACACGGAACTGTTTGATGTCAAAATGCGCGAAGGCATAGTCACGGATCCCTCTGTCTCCTGGAACCTCCAGAAATGCCTCAATATGGCTCCAGTTGTAATTGCCTGTTATCGGATCAGTAAATGCCAGTCTGTATAACTCTTCTTTTGCGAACCGGTCATGATCATCGTTCATAACATGGATCGCCCTGTCGTTATAAAGCTTCCATTCGTGCAGGATTCTGAATTTCTTATAATCGTGAAAAACAGCGATCACTTCAGGCTCTTCTTCCATGCTCAGATCGCTGTAGGGTCTGTGCGCATCATCTCCCCCCGCAATCTCCTCAAATATACTCCTGACAAACGGAAGATCTATCTCAGCATCATCGTCAATTTCGATCGAGTAGAAAAACGACGCATCAAGCTCAAGTGATTTCATTTCAGTCGGATACCCGATGCGCGGATCGCCGTTTCTGAATTCAACACCTATAACCTCTTTCTGCAGCTTACGGACAAAAAAGACACCGGGATAGTCATACACTCCAAAGACGTCAGCATATTTTTCTACCAATGGCGGTACCACACCATTATAAAAAGACGCTATGTCCTCCTTCGAAGCGTCTATGTAATAGAGAGTTCTTTCAGGCTTATACAACTGGTTTAGTCTGTTAATGATCATATTCCATCCCTTCTGTTACCCTTATGTACTCCATGATCAGCCTGCAGTCTTTACAGATCAAAAATACTCATCTGCGTATACTCATCCGGCAATTCCTGCATAAAGCTGAAACACTCATCCGGAGCACACAGGATTCCATTATCCTTACAGATACTCCGGAAAAGCCCTGTCAATTCTTTCGCATTCGGACTTGGCAGTTCATACGCATTTCCATACCGTTTGATGTAGCGTTCCTTCATCCCCGGAAAATGCTTATCAAGTGCCGCATAATAGTATTCCCGATCGCCGTCTCTAAGTGTCAGCCCCATGCCAAAATCCATGATGCCCTTTACGCCCACTCGCACACATTCATTCAGAATTACGGAAATATTTTCTTTCGTATCGTTGATAAAAGGAAGGATCGGGGTGAGCCATACGACCGTTGGTATACCTCTTTTCTGCATTTCTTCCAGAACTTCGATCCGCCGCTTAGTATTGCAGACATTCGGTTCTAATATCCGGCACAGGTCATCGTCATAAGTTGTAAGTGTCATCTGCACCACGCATTTTGCAGAATGGTTGATCTCAGAGAGCAGGTCAATATCCCGAAGGATACGGTCGGATTTTGTCTGAATGGCAACGCCAAAACCATTTTTCAGAATAATCTCCAGGCATCGCCTTGTCAACCTTAAGTCCTCTTCACAGTGCATGTACGGATCCGACATCGCACCCGTTCCTATCATGCACTTTTTTCTTTTCGACTTCAGCGCCTTTTCCAGAAGCTCCGGCGCATTCTGTTTTACCTCAATATCTTCAAAAGGATGCGTAAAGTGATAGCACCTGCTCCTGCTGTCACAGTATATGCAGCCGTGAGTACATCCCCTGTATATATTCATTCCATAGTATCCGCCGTGACCGGTCAGGATCCCTTTTGCATCAACAAAGTGCATTTATCAGCTCCCCTGTATCTCCCTGCTGTCTTCAGGAGCAGCCTCCATCTGTCTGTATAGCTTCATGGCAATCATAACAACTCCTGCAGTGACAAACGCTGCCCAGACTTCAACCGCCCATAACGGCACCATGCTCCTCTGGTAGAGTGCGGCAAAAAGATCCATCAGCATATGAAGTCCTATGGCGGCAGGCAGGCAGCTCTTCTTTGCCCGAGCGATACCGTAATATACGATAACCGTAAGCCCGATATGTAAGAGCATCGCCAAAATGCGCTCTATGACATTCGCAGCCATCATCCCATAATCGAATGCGGCGACTGTCTGAACAGATGTAAGCGCGGCGGCCGCATTTTCCTCCGTAATGCCGAGAGAGCCAAGAGCAGTTGTCATATCACCGGTTGACAACGCGACAGCTATGACCAGAAAACTGATCATGCTGGGGATCAACACGGCAAATATCTCTATTCCGCCGTGGCCGATACCGTACATAATCGAATTTTCGCGTGTGCGGTTCTTTTTCATAAAGTACTTCATGACTATGAACCGGCCGCATTCTTCGAAAACTCCCGCCATGGTGATCCCGTATAAAACAAAGGCGGCGGTATGTCCGTTAATAAATCGTGATACAGGATTGTCCGCAATAATACAGAAATAATGCATTCCGAGTTCAAGCACACGGGCGGATACGATAAAACCGACAGCACCGGCGATCAGCCAGCTGATCTTAGTCTGCTCTTTATGCTTCAATCGCCAGTATATAAACATCACAACAGGAACTGCGATCATCAGGACGATAGTTATGACCAGCGCGGGAATGCTGTTTTTCCCTATAACGATATTCTCAAATTCTTTCATTTATCTTCACCTCCATAAAAAAACTAATACATTACTCCGTAGCCGTAATACCCCTCTTCCGGATATATCATGGGTTTCTCTATAAACAGCGGGAGCATATCCGTGATACGATTCGTGTCATGCCTGAAAATAATGATTTTCAATCAAGTCGCTCACCCAGTCTCCGTTGATCACCGCAGCAATTCATTTACTTCATACATCTTTGGCGGATAAAGCGGTAATGGAAACCTTGAGATTGCGACTGCTGAACATGCACTTGCAAAACGAACGGTCTCCTCATCGGATAGTCCATTCAGAATGGCATAAACACAGCCGGCCTTAAAGGTGTCCCCTGCACCAAGTGTACTTCTTACTGTTACATCAAATGGACGCATTCTGTGAATCTCTTCTCCTCTGCGTCCATACAGCATGTCTCCGCTGCCCTGTGTCAGAATTGTAAGCCCCTCCGTCTCCTGCATCATCAGCTTCATGACCTCTTCCGGGGACTCTCCGCTATAGTGTTCTGAAAGGCATTCCCCTGAAACAACATTTACCGCTGCATGCTTATGAAGATAAGATTCATGCACCGCGTCTATCGTCACATAAGGGATACCATGACCGACACAGATATCCGCAGCCTGATCAGACTGTTCTCCGAAAAAAGGATCAATAGCAGCTGCTTTGCACCCAATGATATCTTCTTCCTTTGGATCATTCCACCACTGTTTACCACTGGAAAAAAGAGTCTGGAATCGCCCCATGGGTGATCGTACAAGTCCGGCTATGACCACATAATCCATCACTCCTTTCTCGTCAGTAAATGTAAGAGACGACAGATCTACGCCCGTTCCGGAATAGAAATCACGAAGCATCGGAGCCACCTCCGTACCGATCCATGTTCCATCAATGCGAACAGTCACGCCCAAAGAGTTCAGCACTGTTGCCGCAGTCCCTGTCTCCCCGCCCGGAAGAAAATACTGTTCCTTAATCTCCGAATACTCATCCGGCTTTAGGAACCCATCCTTCAGAAGAAAAGAATGCGTTCCAAGTATCTGCCCAAATAGATATACATCTGCCTCTTTCATTGTCTTTCTCCTCCCTTTTCCAATCAGCAATCCCTTCACGATTTGACACTATCAGTTCCCATATCATGCACTTATCGCAGCACATGATCTTCTTTCTCCCATTCATCACGAGTGATCAGACAGGTATACTCTCCGGATGTTTCCCCGGTTCTCGGATATGTACGGGTACCTTTATCACTGATACACTTCATTCCGATCTTACGCATGACTGCGAACGAAGCCGGATTATTGATATCACACTGTGCATATACCTTATCAATCTCCAGATTATCAAAAGCAAATCCGAGAAGCGCAGAGGCAGCCTCCGAAGCATATCCTTTCTGTCTGTACTTCTTATTGATTATCCATCCGAGGGTGGCGTATGATCTGTCTTCACTATGTCCAAGATCACAATCACATCCCCCGATTATCTTTCCATCCAAAAGAATGACAAATTCAAAGTTCGTCTGATCCTTCGAACCCCACTCCTCTGCATTCTTTTTGACAAAATCGGCTGTTTCCTCAAAAGTATCGTTTGGCAGCCAAAACATCATTGTGATTTCTTTGTCGCCCGCATACTCATGTATTTCTTTTTCGTCACCTATACGAACAGGCCTCAATATCAAACGTTTTGTTCTTATTTCCATATTTGGCACCTGATGGTTCACAAGGGCA
>JAILGA010000135.1 GCA_024697225.1 Lachnospiraceae bacterium | reverse complement strand
TCCCTGACCGGATTGAAATGGCTTGACTTGTTCCCGTCTATATAGATGGTTTCGATCGCAACTTCGCGTATCGGAACGCCATGATCCTTCGAGGCAATGAGCATATTGGTCTCAAATTCGTATCTCTCACCTTTTTCTGTGAGTAGAGTTCTCATGAAGTCCGCCGGTATACCTCGAAGCCCTGTCTGGGTGTCACTGACAGATATCCCGATCAGTATCTTCATCACCCTGCTTGTGATCCTGTTTCCGAGGAACGATTTCGCCGGAACCCCGCTCTTTGAGAAATCCCTTGCGCCGATTATGAGGCTGTTCTTCTCTTCAAGCAGTGCTTCACTTACAGCCTTTATGTCATCCACGCTGTGCTGCCCGTCAGAGTCGGCGGTCACAACACCTGCCAGATCCGTATATTCATTCAGACAGTAGTTGAATGCCGTTTTTAAAGCCCTGCCCTTACCCATGTTGACAGCATGAGTCAGTACCATGACCCCCAGAGACCTGACTTCTTCAAATATACTGCCAAAAAGCGCGGGATCAGAGCCATCGTCAACGACGATAACGGGCGATGATATGTTATCCTTTAATTCTTTTATCAGTCCCGCGAGTTTCTCATCCGGCTCATATGCCGGTATGATCACGGGAACCATGTTATTGTCCATCTGTCTGATCTCTCTCCGAAAGTCTCACGCCCTGCGGTGTATACAAGACATTGTACACTCTGCCGGCAGTATAAGTCACACCTTCATCCATAAATGCCTCAAACAGCGCTCCTGCTTCGCTCTCAGGATTCTCAGCCAGCACATAACCGGCATGACTTGCTTCTATTTTATCACTAATAGTCTGAAATGTATCGTCCGGGATGACAAGATCGTCATATACGAGCGCGACCGGACTTGCCGCCTTGCTGATATATGTATCATGAACACGGTGGTTTACGGTTCCGTCGCGAAATACTAGTACCCTTCTGCCCCAATACCCTTTCTCCGATACCGCCTCAAGTATCTGTCTTCCGTCATCTCCGATCATTTCATCGATGACCGCCTGATCATTATCGAGACTATCCCTGTAGCCATACAGATACCTGTACATTCCGGTATAATCGGCAGTAATAAGGATCGCCGCGGCGGAGGCAGCAAACACAATAACGGAAGTACACATGTTTCCGGCCTTTCCGGCTCTTTCAAAGGCTATCCCCGTAAGCAGCATCGCACTCCCCAGTGTGAAGGGACAGCCGTATCTTGCTATTGACACCGCCATTGCATAGGCATCCAGATACTGGTCCTCCGTCCTGAATATTGAAATATGAGCCGCAAATATGATCCCGAAGGCAATGATCGCTGTCACAAGCAAAAACAGTATGAGTTTCTTCATTTCCTGCCTGTTGATCAGTTTTTTATGTGCCATGATGATCACAAGGGCAAAGATAACGACCAGGGCCGCTGCCATCGGAAGATCAAAGGTCAGGTTGTGATCCTGGTGCATAGGCATGGTAAACGCGCCGTCAACAAAGTATCCAAGCCTCGTTCCCGCATCATCAGGCACACTGTAGCCCGATGTGACCATCTTCACCCCTGCTCCTGTGAGCTTTGCCACCCGTCTTCTTATGAGGCAGAAAACAGGCCAGCACGCAAAAAAGCCGCCGCCAGCGATCACAGATATCAGTATCTGCTTCTCTCTTTTTGCGGTCATAAGATAAAAGACCAGAGCAAAGACAGCCCACTCAACCCCCACAGACTTGGTGAGCATCAGGATCGATACATACAGCGCGATCCTGCCGTAATAAAACGCCTTTTCATGGCCCTCCCTGTCCCATATCGCAAGGAGTAATGCGCCATAGACCAGTGCCATCGTCACATCCGCCGGAGTACCGTAAAAAGCAAAGCCGTCGAACACCCCCGGCAGCATGATCAGAACAAGGAAAAAGAATATCCCGGCCGCACATGAAAGAAATCTGTTTTTCAGAGGCGGGAGCTTATGGAGAAAGACATGCAGAGGGAGCAGAAATACCGTATTCAGGGCAAAGTATCCCGCAAATTGCAGGCTCTCCCTGTAGGTTACCGGAGAAAGCTGCAAAAATATCCATTTAGCTATGGA
>JAILGA010000108.1 GCA_024697225.1 Lachnospiraceae bacterium | reverse complement strand
CAAGAAATACACAAGGCTCGGCTGCTTTGAGTGGCTGGCGGATAAGAAGAAGGCCGGGTATGTGAGGCATATGGGCTTTTCCTATCATGACAGGGCGGAGCTTTTGGACCGTATCCTTACCGAGCATCCCGAGGTAGAATTCGTGCAGCTGCAGCTGAATTATCTGGATTGGGAGAGTGAGGCGATACAGTCGAGGAAGTGTTATGAAGTGTGCGTCAAGCACGGGAAGCCGGTCATCGTCATGGAACCGGTCAAGGGCGGCACTCTCGCCAATGTGGTGCCCGAGGTAGAAAAACTCTTCAAGGACTATGCTCCGGATATGTCCGTGGCTTCCTGGGCGATCCGCTTTGCGGCCAGTCAGCCGAATGTCAAAATGGTCCTTTCCGGCATGGGCAACATGGATATGATGCGTGATAACACCGGATACATGAAGGACTTTAAGCCGCTCACTGAGGAAGAACTCGATATCGTCAAGAAGGCGACAGATCTGATCAATGCCAGCATCGCGATCCCCTGTACAGGCTGCGCGTATTGTGTGGACGGATGCCCGAAGAACATCCCGATCCCGAAGTACTTCTCCCTTTATAACGCGGAAAAACAGGAATATGCCGGGAAGGGCTTCACTCCGCAGGGCGGCTACTACCACAGGCTGACGCAGGTCTACGGAAAAGCAAGCGATTGTATCAAGTGCGGAAAGTGCGAGCAGATCTGTCCGCAGCATCTGCCGATCCGCGAGAACCTGAAGCTGGTCGCGGCGCAGTTCGGGAGCTGATGGTATAGGCTTTGAGAAGATCATGATGCTTGAGATCGGAAACTGGTTGATGGTTGTATGTGCCGCGTTCTACCTGGCGTGGTGGCGGATCATGTCCGCAGTACGCACGGGTTTATCAGGAGGAGAGTAAAAATGAAATACAGTGTTGATACATACAGACTATATCAGAGCGAGAAATATTTTGCGCATACTGTCCGTATTCACGTCAGAATGAAGGATGAAGTCGATATAAACGTACTGGACAAAGCGGTTAACACAGCGATTAAGCGATATCCGTACTTTGCCGTCAGGGTAACAGTTGATGAGGATGGCGGGTATATTCTCGTTCCAAATGACAGGAAGATTGTCGTGATACCTACGGCCGAAAAAATGCCGATGATCGGAAGCAGCAGTATAAATGATCATCTGCTTTTTGTGGATTGCTCGGGAAAGGATATTTTTTTCAACATAAGCCATACCATGTGCGGAGGAAGAGGCTTTCAGCCGTGGGTTATGACAAATGTATATGAGTATGTGAAAGAAAAAAACAATGTTGAGCCTCTGGCGCCGGAAATCAGGAAACCGGACAGCGATCTTCTTCCGGGTGAGACAGAGGAACCCACTATGGATATGCTGACAACGGAAGAACCGATCTATAAAAGAAAAACCCAAAAGGTTCCGGTTCTTGGCATGGATTACCTTAAGAGTGTATATATTCCGATAAAAAGAAATCCTAATTATATGGTCGTTACCGTCAATCAGCAGGATCTTCTGAAAATCTCGAAGGTGAATGATTCCAGCGTGCTTTCTTTATTTTTCATTCTGTTTGCAAGGACTCTGGACAGGGTATTTCCTGCGAAAGACAGGATAATCGTGGGAGAGGCGGCGCATAATCTGAGAGAGAGTGTCGGACTGCCCAATACACATTGTGATTTTTTAAGTCATGTGTATGTGGAGTATGACAGAGACAGTTTAAAAGATGATCTGGAAAAACTGGGAACAATAACCAGAGGGCAGATCATTCTTCAGACAGACCCGACTGTCAGCCATGCAGCTTTTAAATACTGATAAGTACATCAATCTCTTCCGGGAAGAACTTGAGAAGGTCGGCATTCCGTGTAAGGTTGAAGGGCCGTTCCCCAAGAGACTGCCAAAGCATGAAATACCTTTAGCCTGATAGATATCATAAGAGGAAATCATTGCTTTTTGTTTTGACATAACGCGTGTTTTCTTTTATAATTCTGTTGCATTAAAAACATACACTAACAGGGAGGGGGAGTAGAAATAACAGTTGAAACCAGTAATAAAATTCTTAAGATCTTCGGAATACTTGGAATCATCGGCGGAGCACTCAGCGTGATCATGGGGCTGGTGGCATCCTTCAGCGGCCAGATCGTTACAGTTGCGGCAGAGGATGAATCGATGGGCCTTCTTGTTGTCGTTGTCGGTATCATTATGGTTATCACAGGTATCGTCAGCCTGATCGAGGGTATCTTCTCCGTGAGAGCAGCTAAGGACAACAGCAAGATCGGACCTGCATGGTGGTTTGCGATCATCAGTCTTGTGATGGGAGTCATCTCGATCGGATCCAACCTTGCCAATGGCAGCGGCATAGCCGGCTCGATCCCGTCACTTCTTATCAGCATTCTTATCTTCGTGGCAGCCAATACCATCAAGAAAGCTGTTAAGAATCCTTCAAACGCTGCCTGATCACAGAATATGCTAAATCGTTATCTGCAGAAGCCGGCCGGATCAGGCCGGCTTTTGTAAACAAATCGGTATCGACGGTACCGGCCAACCGGCAGCAGCCATAGCCGGCGACAGGAGCAGCTGATTAAATAAGGGGAAAACATATGCCTTTTAAGATCGTTCGAAATGATATAACCAGGATGCAGTGTGACGCCATCGTCAACACCGCCGCCGGCAGACCGGCGAACACTTTTGAAGAGGTGGGCTCGGGGTGTGACAAGGCAATCCATAAAGCTGCAGGTGCGGAGAAACTTATCGCTGCGCGTAAAGAGATCGGCGTTCTGGCTGAGGGCAAGGCGGCTATCACGCCGGGCTTCGACCTGCCTGCGAAGTACATCATCCATGCAGTCAGTCCGGTATATATGGACGGGAACAGCGGTGAGGAGGAAAAACTGCGGGACTGCTACAGGAACAGTCTTAGTATCGCGAAAGAACATAACCTCTCATCCATTGCATTTCCGCTGATAGCCACGGGGTCTTTCGGATACCCTCAGGAGGAGGGAATGCGGATCGCCGTGGACGAGATCAACGCGTTTCTTTTGAAAAATGATATGATGATCTATCTGGTGGTCTTCGGAAGCAAAGCAGAAATGCTGGGAGAACGCATTTACCCGGATCTCGAAGCCTATATCGATCACAACTATGTCCACAAGAAGCGCGAGGAGGAATACGGCGACGCGTATTTTGGATCATATCACCCGGATGAAAGCGGATATAATCCATACGTTGAGGCGAGGTCCGGCATGGAAAGCCGGCTGCAAAGAAAAAAGCATGCCCGGGACAAAGGATCGGCATCCGTGACAGGAAGCGTAATGCATTCGTTTTTAAAGACGCCGGCCATACCGGTCGCATCCTTTGGAATGATTACTGATGAAGATAATGAAGAGAGTCCGGTTGAATTCTCGGAGGCTCACGAATCCAAACTGGAGGAGCGGATGCGGCATATGTCGGACACTTTTTCCGAGTATCTGATGTATCTGATCGAAGAAAAAGGTAAGACCCCGGTGGATGTGTACAAGAAGGCTATTGTTGACAAGAAGGTCTTCTCCAAGATCAAAAACAATCCGGATCATCATCCGAATAAGATGACCGCCATGTGTCTCTGCGTCGGCGCGGAGCTGAACCTGGACGAGGCACGTGATCTTCTGGCGCGGGCCGGATATGCGCTTTCTCCCTGTGATAAAACGGATGTCATCTTTTCGTATTTTATAGAAAACCGGATCTACGACATGATAGAACTGGACATACAACTCGAAGAACATGGCTTGAAGTGCCTGATTACCTGAATCCTCAAAGGTCGTCCGCGGGGCGACCTTTTTTTTCGGAGCACGTGATAGACTACCCGTGACAGGCAGACAGGAGACTTTGGAAAGGTCTCCGCCATTAAGAAAGCGAGGGAGCTATCATGAAGAAGAATCTGACAGAGGTCGTGTTCATCCTGGATCGCAGCGGATCCATGTCGGGACTTGAGGGAGATACTATAGGCGGCTTCAACTCCATGCTGGAGCAGCAGAAGAAGGAGGATGGAGAGGCACTGCTTTCCACCGTGCTGTTTGACAACGGGTCGGTTGTGCTGCATGACCGGGTTCCGATCGATACCGTACCTCCCATGACGGACAAGGATTATTCTGTCGGCGGATGCACGGCACTCCTTGATGCCGTGGGGGGATCGATCCGGCATATCGGACACCTGCACAAGGCGCTGCCTGAGGGTGAGAGGCCGGAGAAGACACTTTTTATCATCACGACGGACGGGATGGAGAACGCCAGCAGCCGGTATACTTACGATAAGGTTAAGAAGATGGTGGAGAAGAAAAAGGCAAAAAACCACTGGGAGTTCACCTTCCTCGGAGCCAATATCGACGCCGTGCAGGTGGCGGGCAGGTTTGGCGTCGCGGCGAATCGGGCGGTACGGTACGAGAATGACGCGTTAGGCGCGGCACTGAATTATGAGGTCGCTTCCAAGATGATCAGCAGTGCCAGGCGGGCATCTTCCGCGGCGGCGATGTGTGCGGATTACGATAACGCTGACTATGTCGGCACCATCCGCGCGGATTACGAAGAGTTTAAGGAGATGTCCGCAAAGACCGATGTCCGTCCGGATTATAAGGCTGTGGATGTCGACGCGGTAGAAAAGCATCTGGCAGATCTGACCGGCAGGGAACGGGAGATCATGAAGAAGCTCTATGGGCTCGACGGCGAAGATAAGCACACCTATGAGGAAGCGGCCAGTGAGACAGGAACCCATGTCGGACGGATCCGTCAGATCGAGAGCAAAGCACTTCATAAGATAGCGGCGATGAAGGCGTGAGTGGTATGATCCGGATTACGGAGCATATAAAAAGGCGTCCCGCAAACTGCTGCGGGACGTCTTTTGTATCATGGGGATACAAAGCTTCCGGGGAATGGAAGAGAAACCTGCTCACTGAAAAAACGCAAATACTCTGTCGTAGAAGTCCTTTGCCTCTTCAAAAGTCCCATGACCAAGCCCTTCATATACAAACAGTTCGCTGTCTGCTATCCCGTTTTTCAGTTCTGACGGGGCGTCGTTTCCTACAGTTTTGTCATCACTCCCGGCGATGATGAGTGTCGGGCAGCTGATCTTTGACAGATAATTGCGAGCGTCAAAGTGCAATATCGCATTAGCATTTTTCAGAAAGCGCTCATATGATGACGGTTTGGTTAATCGGGCAAGCAGAGGGAATAATCTTCGATTTTTCTGCAAATATCTGTCGGAATACATTCTTTCCGCTGTATCAACCATCAGGGCAATGTGATCTCCTTTCTTTGCCATTTTGACCCAGGACGAAACAGCATCTGTAGCAACTGCATTGGCATACGGTGCCGTAACAGCAAGGATCAGCCGGTTAACTGCTTCGGGATGTCTGATGGCAATGCACTGTGCGATCATACCTCCCTGGGATACTCCGAGTACCGAGGCAGTGTCAATACCAAGTTCCTTCATTGCAACGACCTGATCATCTGCCATGTCCTCAATGCTGTAACCTTCAGGCATGTCATTTTTCCTGCTGAACATATAGACAGTGAAGTCCCGGAAAAACTTTTTATATGGTGAGGCAAGAAGCATTGCCTTTCCTTTTACGGTTGCAAGTCCGTCCGATAGCCCGGGCAGGACCACAACCTTTTTCTTCCCGGTTCCAAAAGATACATAATACATATCAGTATCCCCGATATTCACGCATCCGTTGATCATTTTTCTACAGTCCATTCTTCAGCACCTCCAAATGCCATTTTAACTTTTTTATATATCTCTTTTTCATCGTTTCGATATCATCGTCACTTCCTGCGATTTCCTTCAGAAAACTGCTGTTGAACCCCGTAAGGACCCACCTCAGGATATCAGTCACCTTTTTCCTGCTGTGATGAAGGCCGGACATATCAACTCCCTTGAGTAATGTCTCGTAGATGTCCGTGCTCGCAGCACCATATCTTTCGGTGATCTTTCTCCCTATATCAGATCCTGTTTCGGAAGCAACCGTGATAAGAAATCTCCCTTTTACAGGATTAGCTGCATACCAGGATATCTCCGTCGCCGAGTATTCGATCACCCGCTCAAATAAGTCCTTTGATAAGCCGCTTATATCGGCTCGCGTTTCCTCTGCCATCCGGGCGGATACGGTATCGATCAGATAGAAATAGAGTTCTTCTTTGCTCTCAAAATACTTAAACAGGCTCCCTTTGCTTATTCCGCAGTTCTTTACGATCCTGTTGGTTGAGCTGTTTTCATATCCATATTCTGCGAATTCTTTTAGGGCGGCTTCCAGGATCCGTTCCTGCTTTTCGCTGTCAAGCTCGGCAAATATTCTACTTGGCATGTGTTTTGGCCCTTTCGTGGTGACCATGTGGTCATTCATGGTGAATTATTTTAGTGACCACGTGGTCACCATCTTTATGCTACCATCTGCAATATGGCTTTGTCAAGGGTGA
This sequence comes from Lachnospiraceae bacterium, assembly GCA_024697225.1. Taxonomy (GTDB): domain Bacteria; phylum Bacillota; class Clostridia; order Lachnospirales; family Lachnospiraceae; genus Butyrivibrio. Next base: position 9,173 of record JAILGA010000108.1, on the reverse strand, counting down.
TCTTTGGGATTAGATTTGCAAAATCAAAGAATGTCTGTAAAATAATGATATAAAAGGAATGGTTATGAAGCATCCAATGGCTCCATGGGTTCGTTTCTTTTGTCAACTGACAGAGACATGTTCTCTTTATGATCCGTAGCGAAATGAGCGGAGAGTAAAACTGTATGAACGCTTTTGAAAGACTGGATTCCATAGCGGACAAAGATACATTTGTGCCTTATGAAGACGACATCGATGACGGCAGAGTGATCGCTGACGACGAGTACAGGGCAAAGATACAAAGGAATCGGGACAGATACGGCCTGTATGAGGCCGTACTGACCGGTACTGCAGACATCAACGGGCACAGGACCGCAATAGGCGTAATGGATGCCCGTTTTCTGCGCGCGAGCATGGGTTATTATGTCGGGGAAAAGATAACCAGACTCTTCGAGCGCGCCACCAAGGACAGACTGCCCGTGATCATCTTCTGCGCCTCCGGCGGGGCGAGAGTTCAGGAGGGCATAACGTCGCTCCTGCAGATGCAGAAGACATCACAGGCCTGCGCGGGCCACGCAAGAGAGGGCCTGCTTTATATCTCGGTGCTCACGGATCCCACTTACGGAGGCGTGATGGCAAGCTTCGCGACTCTGGCGGATATCATCATCGCCGAGGAAAACGCACATATAGGCTTCACGGGAGAGAGGGTGATCAGGCAGACAACCGGAGAAACCCTCCCGGAGGGCTTCCAGACAGCGAAGTTTCATAAGGAGCATGGCTTTGCGGACGAAGTTGTATCAGAAGACAACATGAAAGCGTACCTTTCTGTTGTTTTAGAGGCATTTGACGGGAAAGCGACATCGGCCGCGGTTGACAAGGCTCCGGAGGGAGACAAGGTTTCGAGGACAGACGAAAAACCGGAGGCAGACAAGGTTCCGGAGACTGACAGCCCTCGCGGATCCTGGGATAATGTGAAGCTTGCGAGGAAAATCACAAGACCGACGGCGCTCGAATACATGAATGAGCTCTTTGACCGCTTTACCGAACTCCACGGGGACAGGATTTCGGGCGATGATCCTGCGGTCGTGGGCGGCATCGGCTTCTTCAGGGGAAGACCTGTGATGACTATAGGCAACCAGAAGGGCAAAAAGAATGTGCAGGAGGCGATCCGCAGAAACTGGGGAATGGCATCTCCTTCAGGACTTCACAAGGCCGTCAGGCTCATGAAACTCGCGGAGAAGTTCTCTCTTCCTGTGGTATTTTTTGTGGATACCATGGGCGCGGCCTGCGGAAAAAACGCCGAGGAGATGGGACAGGCGGGTGTCATTTCGGAAACACTCGCGGCGGCATCCTGGCTGAAGACCCTTACACTCTCCGTCATCGTGGGAGAGGCTGGCAGCGGAGGGGCTCTGGTCTTTGCAATTGCCAATGAAGTATGGATGCTGGAGCATGCCGTGTATTCTGTCATCACCCCTGAAGGATACGCGAGCATCATCTGGAAGGACAGTGAGAGAAAAAAAGAGGCGGCGGATGCCATGGGAATGTGCGCTTCTTCGCTGTACGGGCAGCAGGTGGCAGACAGGATCATTCCGGAACCCGAACCGGTTACGGCAGAAAGTCTCGGAGAGATCTGCTCGCGTCTCTCAGTGGAACTGAAGGACTTTTTTGCCGGATACAGTAATATGACAGCCGGGGAGATAGTTGAAGAAAGATATGAGCGGTACCGCAGATTCTAAAAATATCGCAGTGATCCTCGTACCTCATGCGGGAGGCGACAGGCTCTCATATGCTCCGCTGATAAAAGGCCTTTCGGACGGGGGTGATGTCTTTTTTTACGAACCTGCAGGTCACGGGAAAAGAGCAGGCGAGGCTGCTCCGGATGGCTATGAGGCGGTACTTGAAGAACTGGTGGGCTTCATCAAAGACATCGCCTCGGATCATGAAAAATACATCCTGTGCGGTGACAGCATGGGTGCATACCTGTGCGATAACGCATACGGGAGACTTGTGCGGGATAATGAGAGACTGCCGGTGCATGTGGTCTATGCCGCAGTCGACCCATCGGCTGATCTGCACAGGCACAGTGTAGAAGAAATAATAGAAAAGAGTTCGGATCCGACGTTTATTTATGCGGACAACCACTACAGCAGATATCTGAGGGGTATACTGGAAAAGGATATAGAGCTGCTGATGCAGGCGGACGCCGCCTTCGGGGCGCGTCTTCAGTGCCCGATGTCTTTCTTTGCGGGGAAGGATGACAGACTTCTCGGAAAGATAACCTGTGACTGGAGCGGACTTGCGCCATGCGGATACAGGGAGTATCTCTTTGAGGGCGGCCATCTTTTCATGACTGCCAATAAAAATGTGATAACCACGCTGATGACGATAAGAGACAGAATACAGGGGTGAAATATGAGTAAAACGGCATGTGTTTTTCCCGGACAGGGAAAGAAATTCGGGAGAGCGGAACTTGAACTGTTAGAAAGAAACAGCGCAAAATGTGAGATGGCTGATGAGATCCTGGGATATCATGTGCGCGACCTGATACAAAACGACCATGACAAACTCATAGAGACCAGGTACGCGCAGCCTGTGGGATATCTCACCTCCTGCCTGTATTATCTCGAAATGCTTGAGAATACAGGACGGAAGCCTGATTATGTCATAGGCCACAGCCTCGGAGAATTCTGCGCCCTGACTGCCGGAGGCTTTATCGCATTGGAAAAGGGAATAGATCTCGTAAGAAAAAGAGGAGAGATAATGTCAGGCGCTGACGGGGGAGCTATGTGCGCCGTGATGGGAAAAAGCTGTGAGGATATCATGTCCGCCATAGAATCCGAGGCTCCTGCTGAGACTGACATCGCCAACTATAATTCGCCGTTTCAGATCATCATCTCGGGGCCGGAGGCCGCGATAAAGGAAGCAGAGGAAAGGATGGCAGCAAGGGGACTGAAAACCAAAAGGCTTGGCGTGAGCGGAGCTTTTCATTCAAGATATATGAGGGAAGCCTGCGATGAGTTTCGGAAGGTCCTTCTGGAGTTTCCTTTCAATAATGGCGGTGAGCCGGAAGTCATGTCTTCTGTGGAACCCGTACTGTATGGTGATGATGTGCCCGCGATATTGGGAGAGCAGATAGTAAAGCCAGTGAGATGGATGGAAAGTGTAGAAAAACTCATCGACATGGACTGCTATGATTTTGTTCAGGCAGATAAAGGCAATGTGATGATCGATCTTATTGATAATATTAAATTCGCCAGAGCGCTGAAAGGAAGAGTATGATGACAGTTAGAGAACTGCTCATAAAAAGGGCAAAGGAAGACAGGCAATTCACTCTTTATCTGCCGGAAAATGACATTGAAATGAGCTACCGGGAGCTGTACTGCCATGCAAAGTCAGTTGCAGAGAGGTATCTGACTGAGGGGATAAAAAAGGGCGACATCATCCTCATCCAGTCAGTGGCGCCGCTGTATACCATCATGGGTTTCTGGGGAGCTCTGCTGATCGGCGCTATCCCAGCGCTCTATCCCATAAATGCCGATATCAGACAGCATATTCCGGCCATAACATCGCTGTGCGGACGGTTCGGCATCAGATATATCTACTCCGATGCCACGCTTGGAGACACTTTGACCCAGATGATGAGTCAGAAGGTCATCATTCCTGAAAAATACCGCGATCGAAGCGCTGAGAACCCTGATACAGGGGCCTTTGGTGATATTGAGATAAAGGAGGATGACATAGCTGTTCTCCAGTTCTCGTCCGGATCCACCGGCAATCCCAAGGGAGTACTTCTGACCAACAAAAATGTGGCGGTAAATGCACTGGCAACCGCTGAAAGAATAGATCTTCTGCATGATGACAACATCTTTAACTGGCTGCCGCTTTCACACGATTTTGCGATACTGGCCATGCACATGTCTCCCATAGCCTACGGCTGCGATCAGGTCTGCATGATGCCGGCGACGTTTCTCCGCTCACCTGCAATCTGGGCGCAAACAGCTTCAAGGCGCAGGGCGACCTTTTCTCCGATGCCTAACTTTGCAATGAATCTGATCGTTAAGACTTTCAGAGAGGAAGACTATAAGAATGTCGATCTGAGTGGATTCAAAGGTGCTGTCAGTGCGGGTGAAGGCATATCTGCGGCAACCTGCGAGATGTTCTACAAGACACTTGCTCCGTACGGCTTTAAAGAGAGCGCCGTGATCCCGGCATACGGACTTGCAGAGGCCACTGTCGCGGTGACCCTCGGCCACCCGAAGGAGCCCAGGCAAACCTGCTATGTCGCGGCGGATGCCGCCATCGGAGATAAGGTCCTGGGAAGTGAAAAGAGGGAAGGAGCCAGACTCCTCATGGGCTGCGGCCGTCTCATAAGCTGCAACGAGGTCTACATCTGTGATGATGATTACAAAGTCCTGGAAGATGGTCATGTCGGCAATGTGATGATTCACGGCGAAAACGTGACGAAGGGTTATTACCTTAACCCCGAGGCGACAAAGGATATCCTGAGGCATGACGGTGATCTCGATACCGGCGATATAGGGTTCATGTATAAAGGCGAACTCTTTATCAGCGGCCGGCGCAAGGAAATGATAATTGTAAATGGCAGAAATTATTTTTCTACAGATATAGAGGTGACTGTAAGAAGAAATGTAAGAGCTCTGGCAGGGCGTCAGCTTGCCGCATTCCCTGTTCATGATGAAGCCTCGGATACTGAAAAACTCTATATGGCGGTTGAGAGCACGGATCAGTCGGAAGAGGAACCGCTGACAAAGGAGATTCAGACCGCAGTCTTAAAGAGCCTTCACATCCCGTGTGAAAAGGTCGTGTTTATCCCCGAACTTCCAAAGACCGCAAGCGGCAAAGTGAAGTACTACATCCTGACCAGAAAATATGAGGATGAAAAGAATGATCTGAAGAATACGCTTGCAAAGATCATTTCCGATGCCATGGAGGAGAAGCTTGAAGAGACTGACTATGACACGCCTTTTGCGGAGCTGGGGATAGACTCGCTCGACATAGAGAATATGTTCTGCGAGATAGAAAAGGTCTTCGGCGTCACACTTTCTGTGGACGTCATCTGGAGTTACCCCACAGTCAATAAACTCACGGAATATCTGAAAGAAAAGGTAAAAGAGATAAAAAGAGCGCCGGGGCAGGATGCCGAAAATAGCTCTGATAAGGAAAAACATAGCCCGGATACTTCAGATGATGACATCGCTGTTATTTCCATGGCATGTCATTTTCCGGGGCAGAGCGATTCCCCGGAGAAATTCTGGCAGATGATGACGGCGGGTACGGACGCGATAGACTATCCCGACGCGGAGAGAGTACGGCTCACCGGGGATGAGGATCTCGGGAAAATAAAGGCGGGATATATCAGGGATATTGACAGATTTGACTGCAGAAAATACGGGATAACGCCGAAGGAAGCTGTAAAAATGGATCCCCAGCAGAGGATCCTTATAAGGACGGTCTCCGAATTGATGTTAAACAGCGGCGGGACGGAGAAAGACTTCAACGGCACGGACACGGGTGTATATATCGGCATATCCAACCACGACTATTCATCGCTTTTTGACGAGGCGGGCAAGGATCTGTATTACAGCACCGGCAATTCCACGAGTATCGCCGCCAACAGACTTTCCTACGTGTTTAATCTCACAGGTCCCAGTATCGCTGTCGACACTGCCTGTTCATCTTCGCTTGTTGCCATACATATGGGAGCGGCGGCCATCAGGAACGGAGAGTGCAGTCAGGCGATCTGCGGAGGCGTCAATATTCTGCTTGAGCCCGCCCTCACGGAGGCGTTTGAGAAAGCCAACATGCTGTCTCCGGATCACAGGTGCAAGACCTGCGATGAATCCGCGGACGGATATGTGAGGGGAGAGGGCTGCGGAGCGGTCCTTTTGAAAAGATATTCCGATGCAGTGAGGGACGGCGACACCATATATGCTGTTCTTGCAGGCTCGGCTGTAGGCCAGGACGGAAAGAGCAACGGTCTGACCGCTCCGAACGGCAGGGCTCAGGAGGAGGTCATAGGCAGGGCTCTCCGGAATGCCCGCACGGATCCGGAAGATGTTGGCTACATCGAACTCCATGGCACCGGCACAAGGCTTGGGGATCCCATCGAATTAAACTCCATAGGGAGCGTATTCGGCAGCAGGCTGGAGGCGAAGGGGAAAGAACTGTTTGTCGGATCAGTCAAGACCAACATAGGCCATCTTGAATCCGCCGCGGGCATCGCAGGCTTTATCAAAGCGGTGCTGATACTCGCACATGGAAGTATTCCAAGGAGCATAAATTATGTCAGAAAAAACCCTTATATCAGGACCTCCGAAAATATCAGAGTGGCGGATAAGCAGACAGAAATACGTTATCCAGCGGCTGTCGGGGTAAGTTCTTTCGGATTCGGAGGGACCAACTGTCATATGGTGCTCAAGTCCGACGGACCAAGGGACACCACAGGACTTGGCTCCGAGATGGAAAAGGGAGAAAGTTACTTTATCACCCCGGCAGCAAAGACCGGTAATGTCGCGGGGAATGCAGGATCGCCTGCCGCATCAGATGCGGGAGAAACGAGTATACAGAGCATCAGTGAAATCGTGTACCATGCGATATCGGATGTGACTGCATATCCCGTGGAAACCCTTGGGGACGGGGATAAGCTTCAGTTCGATCTGGGAATAGATTCCATCATGATGACACAGCTTGTGAATTCGCTTTCCGATTCATTTTCCCTGGAAGAAGGTCAGGTGCACGGACTTATTGCTGCTCTCTCCGGAGAGGATGTGACGATCCATGATATCATCGTGACCATAGAGAAAGCGGGGGTGGCTGTCCGGGTGAAGAAGGTCCCCGGTGCCGGGGCTCTGCAGATCCGTGAGAAGACGCCGGGTGCCGGGATTGTGCAGGTCAGTGAGAAGGCGCCTGATGCTGAGATGCTGCCGGTACGTGAAAAGGCGTTTAATATTGAGACCGAAGCGCCTGTGCAGGAAAGCAATATAGCTGATTTTGCCGAGTATAAGACTATCCACAAAAGGCTTGAAAACGTGGCGGGCAACAATCCGTACTATAAAGTCAACTATGCTGTCCCTAGGGATGTCATCAGGACGGATGACGGGATCAAGATCAATTATTCCACATACAATTACGTGGGACTGAACGGCGACAGCAGAATAATAAAGGCAGTTCAGAATGCTGTAGAAAAATACGGCACTTCCGTATCAGGAAGCCGTATGATCTCAGGAGAGATTGACCTTCACAGAAAGTTAGAGAATACCATAACGGAGTTTCTGGGGACCGAGGATACCATTGTCTATATCGGCGGTTATACCACCAATGTCAGCGCGATCAGCACCATAGTGGCATCTGAGGATCTGATCCTTCACGACAGTCTGTCACATAACAGCATCATCACCGGCTGCAGGCTCTCCGGTGCGAAACGTATGAGTTTCAAACACAATGACATGAACTCTCTTGAGGATGCGCTCAGGAGAGTAAGGAAATATTACAGGCGTGTTCTGATCGTTGTGGAGGGTGTTTACAGCATGGACGGAGACATCTGTAATCTTCCTGAACTCATCAGACTCAAAAAAGAATACGGGGCGCTTCTGATGGTAGATGAAGCCCACTCGCTCGGAACGATAGGAGATCACGGAAGAGGTGTCGGAAGCTACTATGGAGTTGACAGAAAAGATGTGGACCTCTGGATGGGAACCATGAGCAAATCTCTGGCCAGCTGCGGCGGATATATCTCCGGGTCAAAGGAGATAGTGGAGCTGCTCAAGTATACTTCGGACGGTTTTATGTTCAGCGTAGGTATATCCCCCTCCAACGCGGCTGCGGCTCTGGAGGCTCTGAATATCCTGAAGACCTCTCCGGAGATTGTAGAAAAACTGAACCGCAACAGCAGGTATTTCCTTGGTATCATGAAGGAAAAGGGACTTGATACGGGGCTTGCCGAGGGCACTGCAGTGGTTCCGTGCATCATCGGGGATTCGAACAGGTGCATGGAGATCTCGCAGAAGCTGTATAAGAAGGGTATCAACGTGATGCCCATAGTGTATCCTGCTGTTTCCGAGGAGGAGGCAAGGCTCAGGTTCTTTATCTCCAGCGAGCACACCGAAGAGGAGATGAGATATACCGTTGACGTGCTCGCAAGGATCGCGGCTGACTGAGAGACTAAGGGAGAGGAGTAAATAAACTCAACTGTATTGTCTGAGTCTTGTGAGTAATTCCTTTGTCCTGCGAATGGCCTCCGCGACCTGACGGCGAGCCTCATTTATCTTGGACTGCATCAGTATATCAGCAATGAAGCCATCGAAGAAGAAGTCTGCAAAGGTGAGGAATTCGCCTGCAAGTGCATCCAGCCCCGGCTCATGCACATCCCGCAGTTCCTTCTGGAAATAAGACAGATCTCTTCTTGCGTCTTCCATGCATCGCCTGGCTTCCTGCATCCGGCTATGCTTCATTATCCCTGAGAATAGATTTCCTCCGAATATATCAAACAATCCCCATGTTCTTGCCTTATCAAGCATTTCCTGCGCGCGATAAAGACTCTGCAGTGCGTTTTCGCCTGCCTGAACGGCCTCGTAGACTTCCTGAACCTGATAACTGTTAGCCATGATCTTTTCCTTCCCGGCAGAATCGACACTCATCCGCCTGATATAAAAGAGTATATGACAGTGAAGAGGAGGAATAAACACCGGGATCGTCTAAATATGCACGGCTATTTTTCGAAATTGGCAAAAAATAGTTATGAGGATTGAATAGGGGTGGATGAGAGCGGAGCATAGGGACATGAATTTTGCAACCGTTTATACTAATAAGTCAACAAGTCCCTTGAAAACCGCATAAAATCAACCGATTTCGCACATTTTCTTCTTGACAGGCCGCACCACTTATTAGTATAATTATACTAGAAAGTGAGGCGCGGCATATGGCAAGAATGGGCAGACCGCCGAAGGCGGACAGTGGTTACCACGTATCAGTGCATATAGCCAATGGCTATCGTTATGCCAGCACACAGCCGCTTGTTGATGATCAGAGTGGCGGCTCCGGGAAACGCCATCACATTCACTGGGGGCGATTGGAGGATGGCAACGTATTCATTCCGGGCAAGGCCTATATCCTTGCTTCTCCTCAGGAAAGAAGGAAACTGATCTTTCCAGAGGACTGGGATCTGTCTGCGATCG
>JAILGA010000105.1 GCA_024697225.1 Lachnospiraceae bacterium | reverse complement strand
CTGCAGTTGTCCAGTATCCTTTCTGCTTCCATGCGGATCTTACAGGCCTCATCATATGCATCAAATGCCTTTGTGAAGGCATGCTGTCTGTCTGAAAGAACGTTCTTTTTTTCTTCCCTTTCGGGGATTTTTCTACAATTTATTTCTTCGATATCTTCAAGCAGACCCTTTATTTTTTCGCCCTGTATCTTTGATGAGGCAAGTTTTTCCGGGACATCTTTAAGCCTCTGCCTGGTCTCCCTGAGCGCTGTTATTTTATCCCTCAGCGCTTTTTCTCTTTCCTGCAGCTCTTTTTCCGCCGAGGCAGCGTGTTCGGATTCTTCCTTTAATCTCTTTATATCCTCTGTCAGAACTTCTCTTTGAGTGTATTTTTTCTTTTCTTCGATGATCTTATCTGCAAGCTTCTGCAGCCTGTCGGCTTCGGGCTTGTCCTTCAGGGCCTGCTCCGTGGCATTTGCCGCTTCTTCGGCTTTATCTGATGCTTTTTCTACATCTTCCTTCAGGGCAGATATCCGGGCTTCGATCTGTCTGACAGTATCTGCTTTTTCTTTCCATGCAAGATAAACCGGATTAACCTCTCTTGAAGCAAGCTTCTGCTTTGCGAGAAGTGCTTCCTCCCCATCGATCTCACTTTGTTTATCCTTAAGCTCTTTTTCCCTGAGCTTCAGTTCATCCAGTTTTCTTATGAATCCGTTGTTGGTCTCCGCGATCGCAAGTTCCCTGCGGCTCTCCTGAAGCTTCTCTTCGCAGGCTGTCAGAGAGGCGGCCGCGGTCTCAGATCTCGCCTTGTCCGATCCTATGAGTTTTTCGAGTATTTCCGTCAGCGCATCAAGATTCCAGGCGCTACCTGAGCTCTTTGCACTCTCCTGCAGATCCTTAAGATCTCCGGATAACTCATCCTCGGGATCGGCATATGCATCAAGGAAGTATTGGATGATGCTGTCCTCTGTCCTGACTTTGAGCTTATAGCTTGCATCCATACGTTCCTTGAGTTTGTATTCAATGCTGTTGTACCCGCTTGTCTGAAAGATCGTTCTTAGTATTTTTGTTCTTTCATCTGTCCTGGCATTTAACAGAGACCAGAACTCGCCCTGGGCTATCATCGCGATCTGTTTAAACTGCTTTTCATCTATGTGCAGAAGCTCCTTCACCGCGTCATTGACCTGCGTCTTTCCCTCGATGGGGGCATCGTCGTCTGAGTAGAAAACTGCTTTTTCTGCAACTGTGGTCACACCGGTACCGCGCTGTTTTTTTCTCTCGTATTCCGGTCTTCTCCATACATGATATGATTTTCCCTGGTGCGTGAAATAGAAGTCCACGAAGGTCTCTGCTGACTCCTTTGCATACTCGCTTCTGAGATTCTTCGTGTCTCTGTATGTGCCGCTGGTCTTGCCGTACAGAGCGTAACAGATGGCGTCAAAGATAGTGGTCTTTCCGGCACCGGTATCCCCGGATATAAGGAATAACCCCCTGTCCTCAAAAGCGGTAAAATCGATCGCAGGCACAGCATCGGCGTAAGGGCCGAAGGCACACATTATAAGCTTAACCGGCTTCATATAATACGCCCGCCTCCTTTGCAACGCTTCTCATGATGTCCATTTCCTCGGGACTGATCTCACAGCTGTAGATCTGTTTGTAGAAATCACTTATAAGTTCATCAAAAGACCGGTTATTGGCAATCCGCGATATATCTACCTGCTCTATCTCTCTTGTGCGGGTGTTGTCATAGTCGATCTTTACTGTATTCGGATAGGTCAGCTGGAATATGGCCATGGCGTCATTGACCATTTCTTCGTCAGTGAGAGTCGCATATATAAAATCATCCGGTGAAGACACATTTGACTTATCGAGAAGATCCCTGAGTTTTCCTTTGATATGTCTCATGTTTCTCAGTGGCTTTACGGGTATGAGTTCGATGTCGACATTTTTATCTTTGTCTATAGTGATAAGGGAAACCGATTTCTCGTTATTTACTTCGCTTAAAGAGTATTTGAGCGGGGAACCTGAGTATCTGACTTCCCTGCGTCCGACCTGCTGCGGAGAATGAATATGACCGAGGGCAACATAATCGAAGCAGTCGAAACAGTCAAAGCCTATCTTCTCAACCAGTCCGACGCTCTTTGTGCCGAGACTCTCCGAACCGCCAAGATCGGGATCGCTGCTTTCCCCCACGACGAACTGATGCGCCACCAGTATGTTACACCGCGAGGAATCTATGACCTCATTCTCAAGGATGGCTCTCACGGCATCGTCATAGGTTTCTATCTCTGCCTCGGGAAGAAAGTGCCTGACTCTGGACGCTTTTACAAAGGGGAGCAGATAGATGTCTGCTTCGGTGTCATCTGTTTTCAGGGTGTTTTTATAAAGATGACCGTCGTATTTGGCGGAAATAAAGATGCGGTTCGTTGTGAACAGTTCACTGCCGTAGTTAAGTCTGTCATCGGAATCATGATTGCCGCTTATGATATAGGTATTGATGCTTTTCTTTGCAAGACTGTTCAGGAAATGATCGAGCATCCTTGTGGCGGCTTCACTGGGTATCGACTTATCATATACATCCCCTGCGATAAGAACGGCGTCAACTGAATTTTCGTCCGCTATACCCAGCAGCTGATCCAGCATAAACTCCTGGTCATCCGTAAGATCAAAATCGCCAAGAGACCTGCCCAGATGCAGATCACTCACGTGCAAAAGTTTCATACAGTCTCCTTATTGTATTCCAGTCAGTACATCTGTGATAATTATCCCCCGGGAATTCACATCCGCGGTTCCAGGGACGGTCGTACACCATCACCTGAAGCGCCGGAAGATGTTCAAAGAAGCGGAATGCGGACGGGGAATCTTCTATTGCGATATCAAAGTGCATCCTGTAATAATCCGCGAGTTCAAGACTGAACCTGCTGTTTTTTATGAAGGTGTCACGTCCGTATTTGTCGAGGCAGTACATCCTGACACGCTCAAGTCCGTGCCGGTCCAGCCACTCACGTGACGGCTCATATGCGCTGAAGGGTCTTCCGGTTATTATGGATACATCATTTCCTTTATCTATCCATTCATTGACGACAGCGGCAGCCCCCGGCGTCTCCTCGTATGACAGAAGCACCTCCGGCTCATGCGCCTTTATCATCATCTCATCATATTGTTCATCGGTGAGCGAGAAAGACTTCTGCAGATTGAAATACTTTATATCCTCATACGGAACATCTATTCCGTAAAGATCCTTAACGAATCCCGAGAAATGCCTCGCCGTCTCGCACAGACAATCGTCAAAATCAATGTATATATTCATAAATGTCATCTCAGAAATAATCAACAGTCCCGATACTACACTGTTTACGATAGCAAAGTACCGGCGTGAACGCAAGGAGAAGATTGCCGGGATTTCATCACAGTTGTCGCTGTGGTTGCAGGCAGCAGGGCAGGGGTGTATCATAAGTCTGTTATTAGTGATCAATACATCAGGGTATGATAGTTGCGAAAGGATACAGGTAAAGAAGAATGAGAGGTAAAAACAGAGCCGTTTTTAGAAGAATAATGGTAATAGCGGCATCATTTATGCTTGCAGCATCACTCGCGGCATGCGGTGAAACGAGTTCAGCCACATACGATCCAAAGGAGCTGAAGGATATGCCGTCCGTGCCCGACGCAGATATCGATCTTGATGCGCTGAACAAGTCCGTAGAATCGATTCAGAACCTGGATCTTGGCCTGGGCAGTAATGAAGCGCCGGCTCCCGTTGCCGAAGATAGTGTTGATCCTGAGATGACTGCAGCCGAGCCTGCGGATGAGTCGTCTTCCGCGGATGTAAAAAATTACAGCTATGCGGATGTTACGATTACAGGAAATGATATAAAGCTCGTTTCTAACGGTGGGTTGAACGGTTCGACTGTTTTGTACGGAGATAAGGATCTAAACGGTTTTTTGGAATATGTCGATTCGGTCGTTTTGGAAGAAGGACGTACGATCAACAGAGAACTGTTCTATGAACTGCTCGCATTCATGCTTGTGGATAAGGATCTGGTCACTGATTTTGCAGATATAGAGGACAATATGCTCATGGCGCTTGCTGTAGCCAATAATTTTCATGATACGGAGGTTACGATACGGGAATGCCATCTGAATGCAGATAATGCAGTTGATTATCATTATGATGTCACGATATACGGCAAGGAAGATAAATGGATAGTGAACTATGGGGATCGTACTTTTTTTATGAATGACGGAGCTACTAAGTATGTGACTGAAATGTTCAAGAATGAGTATCTGGCCGTATGGATGATGGCAATAGACGATTATTATGGTATAGAGCGACCGTGATCATCTTTGTGTGAAGCTAAAAAACAGATACCTGATATTACTTCTTTTAGGAATGAACGACGAAACCGTAAGAAACAAATATAAACAATTAACCGGACTGCTGATCGAAAGGCAGCTTGCGATCACCACTATGGAGAGTTGTACTGCCGGGCAGATCATGTCTCTTATCACTGATACGGAGGGCTCTTCTGCGGTGGTAAAGGGCGGCTTTATTACTTACTGTAATGAGGCAAAGATACAGCAGGGCGTTCCCGCTGAGGTGATCGATCAGTATGGTGTATACTCGGAAGAAACCGCGTGTGCTATGGCTGATGCATGCCGGAAAGCATATAAAGCTGATATCGGGATTGGGATCACCGGCACTTTTGGAAATGCGGATCCTGATAATCCCGACAGTGTTCCGGGAGAAGTATTCTTTTCCATTTCGACAAAAACATTTACAAAGTCATATCATCACAGCGTACCCGCACAGGTGACCAGGTATGCCTATAAGATGTACATGGCTGATGCAGTTGTGTCGGAACTGCTCAGATTACTGTCATAGTTTCAGTATCAGATTTTTACGCATTTACTGAAGGCCGCACCTTACGAGAGGCTTGAGTCATTTGTGCTGAAAATCGATATGATCACAGGAGAAACAGAAATGATCAACCGGGATGACATGTTGGAACTGACACGGCGGATGACGCCTTCACGTAGTTGCTTTACGAGGATTGCCGGGGCTTATACGGATCAGGAAAGAGAGATCGGAGATACCTTCAACACCCGGTTTTTGAAGCTTTCTTCATCTGATCAGGCGCGGAATCTGAACCTGGCAAAGACGATCCCATTCTCCCGGACAAATGAGCAGCTTAAGGAATACAGGTTCAATAAGTCGGGCGCCGGCAGCATGTGGCAGATTCTCATGACACTTAAGGATTGCGGCCTCCGGAATGATGCCCTGCTTGATGTCTTTTATGAGCAGGTACTGAACAATTTTGATGGCGGAAATGAAATCGGTACTTATATCTACATGTATCACGGGACTTATGATATTCCGGCGAAAGGCTCTGACGGCGGGTATATCTATGATGGTGATGAGGTCTACGACTTTATCATCTGCGCTGCCGGAGGTCTGGTCGACGAATATGAACCCGACGAGCCGCAGTTTGGCTTTCTTTATCCCGCTTTTGTAAACCGCAGCGGAGATGAGAACAGGATCGATATCTTTCATGTATACCCCGAGTATCCGGAGAGCGATCTGATCAAGGTACTGCTGGGGTAAACACTTTTGTAAATGAGGAGAAACAGGCGAAATGAAGACGATCGAGAAGGTTTTCCTTGATATGGATGGGGTTTTAGCTGACTTTAACCTGGGGGTATCGAAACTATGCGGGATAGAACCAATATCACAGGATGCCTTAGACCGTGATCCGCATGCAGATACTGCTATGTGGGCAAAGATCCGTGAGGTCGAGCATTTTTATGACAGTCTGGAGCTCATGCCCGGTGCAAAGGAGATGTTCGACGAGCTGTATGGTAAATATACTGATAGACAGAAAAAGAGTCAACAATGCGTTTGGAGCCTACGCGGATCATTATGATCCGGAGGATGTTAAGGTCCGGCTGAAGATAAGCCATACTTATCGCGTGGCGTCCTTTGCCGAGAGGATCTCGAACAGCCTGTCTTTAACTGCAGAGCAGGTGGATTTTGCATGGTTATCAGGCATGCTGCATGATATCGGCAGATTTGAGCAGCTGAAAAGATACGGGACTTTTATCGACAGAAAATCTGTAGATCACGCGGAGTTGGGCGCGGATATTCTGTTCCATGATGGTCTGATACGGGATTTTGTTGATCAGGAAACAGAGTCGGATCAGATGATCATGCTGGAAAAGGTGATCCGCCTGCATAACAAGCTTATGATCCCCGGAGATCTTAATGCTGAGACCATGGAGTTTTCGAATATACTAAGGGATGCGGACAAGTGCGACATCTTTCGGGTTCTGACTGAACCGCCATTTGATACGAGAAATGAGCGTATCTCTGCAATAAAAGAAATTGCCAGGGACAGCGTGATGGAATGTGTGCGGGAGCATCGATGTGTGCCGAGAACCGAAGAACTGACAGCTTTTGAAGGTCTTATCTCTCAGTGCTGTATGGCATTTGAACTGGTCTATCCTGAGAGCCGGCTGATCGTCAGGGAGCAGGGCTATCTTGATACGCTGATGAACATAGACCTGCAGCCCGGTCCGAGGAAACAGATGGACGAATTAAAAAGAGAGTTGGCGCTGTTTTAGCATTCTTGGATGAAATAAGGAAGTAAATATAAGGTTTTAGAACTGTAAATGGGTAGTAGACTTGACACTACCATCTGAAGTGGGAAGGGGCATATATGAAAGGGGAAAGAGGAGATGGGCGGCAGAAACAGGAAGCTTGACGTGTATAAGGCATTGGCGGCGATAGGAGTCATACTTGTACACATACGATTCCCCGGGGTAGTTGGAAGCGTATTCTGTTCAATAGGCGTGTGTGGCGTCATTTTTTTCTTTCTCATAAGCGGATATGCGATATACGGGGATAATGCCAATGATGCCGTAACTAAAAAGCTTTGGGTGCGGTTTAAGAGAAATGCAGGGATAACATGTATTGCCGTAGGAATCTATTTTGTGTTTACAGTCTTGACACAGATCTGCTATGGCAACGTTTCTGACTGGATGAGAGAATTTTTTAAACCCGTAATACTACTGAGAATGGTTTTTCTTGGTGACTTTGAGATGATCTATGGTGATCCGTTATGGTTTTTGCCGGCATTGTGCTATTCATATCTTCTGTTTATTCTGATATACAAGCTGAAACTTCTGAGAGTTGCGCATGCTATGATGCCAGTGTTTCTGCTGCTGAGAATAGGAATGGAAACATATACCAATTCCTTCGGAGCAGATTGGCACATGAGTGGCAACGCTATTGTCGGGGCGCTTCCGATCATGCTGCTTGGGCACTTTATCGCGGCAAACAGAAAAACCGTGGCAGGGTTTGATTATAAGATAGTGGTTATTTTTTCCCTGATAGCGGCAGCTGCCACTTTCCTGTCTGTAAATATCAAGGCCGGCGCGCTGGATGTTTCCCAGCCGTTCAAAATTGCATTTGCTTCTCTTGTTTTTATCATTGCGATTCGCGGATATACGGGAAGGGATAGTGTATGTAAGTTACTTGAGTATCTTGGAATGCGATGCTCGCTGTACATATATCTGTTTCATTATCTGATAATCGTTGTGCTTGTATTTCTTGCTGAAGAGCTGAACCTGTCAGATTTTTTATTTGATTGGTTCGTTCCTGTTGCTGTTATTATTGTATCGGTGGTTGTTTCTGTTGGAATTGACAGGGTTAAGATGCTGATAATTCAGCTAAGTGATGAGACAAGGGAGAGCGCAGGATGAAGGGCAGTATCACTAACATAGAAGGGTTGCAGCTTAAGATAACGAGCCGTCTGGTCGAGATCTATGGTCAGAATGACGGATTAAAGAACAGCAGTGTACTGGTTCCTGCTATTCTTGGCGATTTTTCAGGCATGCTTCAGAAGACAAAGACAGGGCAAAGTGTTTCGGAGACCTATCGCACGGAGGATGGGGTAGCCGAGGTCATCCTGACAACTACAAAGACTACAGGCGGATCTAACGTGAGCGCAGAGATCCGACGGCTGGTGCCTTGATTTGTTTCCCTGAGGGATTGGCAGGGAAGCAGATGGAGTGAGAAGATGGAGATGAACGTTTTTGTAAATGAATTGGTCGGAGCTATTTCATGAAGAGGATACCGAGAGTTAAGAATATGAGAACCTTGAAAACTTGTGCGAACCACGTGATCGCACAACATTATAGGATCCTGCTAGGGTAGCATGCCTCCTTTGGCTACTATCATAAATGCGAGAATATCTATACTTTGCACGCTACCAACCCAGCCGTAGTTCATACATGCCTCATAAATTCGCCTATTATCATGGGCTTTAAGAGATCTACTTAAATACTCCCTGTTCTGCTTCATGTATCCCATCCATTCATCAAAAGACCGGTAAACCGTACCTGTCACAATTCACCTCATTTCCGGATCCTTCCGGTATCCTTATATTCAAAATAATCAAAATCAGCCGGGATCCGGCTGCCGCGTCCCCCGTTATTGGCATAGATCCCCACCAATGTACCGGTATGCCGCTTCGGATCGTCGGGAACCCCCTCGTCACACAGATATACACAGTTGTTAAGTGTGGCAACAAGGATCCATTCTTCGGCGTCATAGCTGTAGTAAAAGGATCTTGTCAGATGATCTGTCACCACACGCAAAAAGACCGGCTGTTCCCTGATAAGACCGGTAGAAGCCACAATCTCCTCACCCCGGTTACGGTTGATCACAAGCTGCAGCCGCCTTTCGTTCTCGTAACAAAGGGACAGACGCACATATGTCGCAGTGCTGTAATAACAGGTAAGTCCGGCCTGTTCTCCGTCGGCCGTCGGGTAGAAATCAAGCTTGGTTTCTGCGGTATAACACAGTTCCTGCTCCCGTCTTAACAGAGTGTTTTTGGCGCGGATCTCATACAGCTGTCCGTCACGGGTCCACATCCTGAACCAGCCCGGTCTTTCGGTCAGTGAATAATCGGCTCTCGAAGGATTTCTGACAAATTCCCATTCCGGGTCCAATACATCCTTATCAAAATCATCTCTGGCATATCTTACAGGATTCATGGCGGGCAGGTCCGGCGCGTCACCGACAAGGCCCGGACCGGATGCGTCATTTATGACAAACCATCCGTCATCAAGCCACTTAACACGATCAAGGGCTGTTTCGCGTCCCACTGTTGTGTATCTGCCGCGGTTAGGTCTTCCGCACAGATAGTATACCCACCAGTCCCCGTTGCCATCCTCCACAAGTTTCCCATGTCCGCAGCGCTGTATCGGAGCGTCTTCGTCAAACTGTCTGAGCACCGGATTATAAGGGGACTCCTCGTACGGTCCGAAAAGAGACTTCGACCTGGCCACGTTTATGCCGTGACCGTAACCCGTACCCCCTTCGGCCAGGATCGCATAATAATATTCACCTTTCTTAAACAGGTGCGGCCCCTCCGGACATCTCTCACCTGTCCCTGCCCATATCTGACGCTCTTCTCCTGTTATCTTTGTACAGTCATCGTTTAACGGAATCAGATTGACACCGGGACTAATAAGCATATAGTGCTTACTATCATCATCCGTAAAAAATGACGGGTCTATATTGTCTGCTTCTATCCATACGGGTTTGGAATACGGGCCCTCGGGCTTATCTGACCATACCACCAGCTGCCTTCTTAAGACATTGTTATTCCTGTTCCCGTCTCCGTTTAATCTGAGTGTCGCCGTTATGTAAAACCTGCCGTTCTCGTATGTGATGTCCGGTGCCCATATTCCGTGGGAATCCCTTATATCGGAAAGATCAAGATATTCGGGATCCGTAATGGCATGGCCTATTATCTCCCAATGAACCATATCCGTGGAATGACTGATAACAATAGCGGGGAAATACTGGAAGGTGGAATTGACCATATAATAGTCGGTCCCGACTCTTATGACCGAAGGATCGGGGAAGAACCCCCTTACCACGGGGTTATGGTAGATCCTGTGATATACGGGATCAGAGATCGTTACTGCGCCCTCCGATCCGTCTTTATCCGATACACAGAAAAACCCGGCCTTAACCCCAACCCATCGTCCGGGTTCGGCGATCATCTCGAATCCCGTGATATATGAAGCCGAGTCCGTACGGTAGGATACTGTCACCTTTTCCTCGGGAAATGGGATATCGTTCTCGGCTATATTCCTTGTTCCTGTCCTCTCCACCAGGTATTTAATGGATATCTCTTTCGTGTCCGGGGACAGGACTGCTATCTCCGCGGGCTCTTCATCCGTATGATCCGGCAGGATCTTTCCGTAGACCTGTTTTCCGAAAACTCTCATCACACGGATATCTTCTCCCGTCCGTAGAAAAGACAATACGCCGTACTCCATGCCGAGTGAAATGATCCCGGCCTCATCTCCCGGGGTAAGGGATGACAGATCAAAATCCATGTAAAATGAAAACTCGAAAGCCGGCCATTTTTGCAGAAGTATACTGGGAATATCGCCGTAGACGCCGGTTTTTCGGGCCGCATTAAGAACGATACGACCATCTGCTGTATCAAGCCATTCCCTGCGGGGATTGGCATTCCACTGCCATTCAAGCCCCGGGGTATTGAAACGATCCTCATACGGCTTGCGCTCAATGTCCCCCTGTGCCCGTGTATCTGGGGTGTCAGGTATTTTATACTCTGCCACGGGTTCGCCCCAGTCGCGCCCGGGCTGCGCAACGCCTATGACCGGCCAGTCATTTTCCCATTTCATGGGCTCAAGATATACAATGCGTCCGGCCGAGTACACATCCCTGAAATGTATGAACCAGTCTTCTCCTGTAACAGTGTCGACCCAGGCCCCCTGATGCGGTCCGTTGATGTCGGTGTCGCCCTGCTTCATAACCACTCTGTATTCGTAGGGACCGTATATATTCCGTGACCTCAGCACAGTCTGCCACCCGGTCTTTACTCCTCCTGCCGGTGCAAATATGTAATATAGGCCGTTTCTTTTGTACAGCTTGGGTCCTTCTATGGTGGTCTGATCATTTGTATTTCCGTCAAACACCCTGACAGGTTCGCCCATAAGCCCCATTCCGTCAGGACCCATCTCCTGTATATAGAGAACGCTCTTATATCCTATGCGGCTTTTGGCTACGCCGTATACGAGATACGCGCGGCCGTCATCATCCCAGAAGGGACACGGATCTATCCAGCCCGGACCTTCTTTGATCATGACGGGATCAGACCAGCTTCCCGTCGGATTGTCCGAACTGCACATATAGATCCCTTCGTCCGGCATCGGAAAGCATACATAATATGTTCCCTCATGATACCTTATGGAGGGCGCCCAGACACCGCAGCCGTGTACCGGCTCTGCATACCTTTCATCCGGCAGTCTGTCAAGTACGTAATTTATGAGTTCCCAGTTCACAAGATCCCGCGAATGAAGAACCGGCAGCCCCGGCACATTGCAAAAGCTTGATGCCACCATATAATAATCCGATCCGGATCTTATCACATCCGGATCCGAATAATCGCAGCAGATCACGGGATTGGTATATGAAGTTTTGTCAGCCGCATTCCGGAAATCTTCCATAAGCACCCCCTTTTTAAGGCTGTGTTTCATTATTCCATTCATTCATTATACAGGATAGCATCCCCTGAATAAAGCCGGATGACACCGTCATTTTTCGCTCCCATCGCTATCTATTCGGTTGCAGGCGGCATGGCGGGGGTGTATCATAAACTCATTATGAAAGATGAAGATGCCATTCGACAATCTGTAAGAAAACTGTAGCATGGTGAACAGAAGCTGAGGAGAACCTGGCGTTTACCGATAGGCATCAGCTATATTTGTTTGTGGAGTTCAAAATGATCGTTGCTCAATGTTTTGTTGAATTCATTTTTTATAGTTTTCTGGGATGGGTGTGGGAGTCCATATATTGTACGGCTAAGGAAAAGAAATGGGCTGACCGGGGATTCCTTTTTGGGCCGATATGCCCAATATATGGCTCGAGTGTAGTTATGGCTTCCGTGCTGTTCAGTCTTATCCCCGCACTGTCGGATCCATCATTCCCCATATGGGCGATTTTTCTTCTGTGTTATGCGGGAAGTGCCATAGCTGAGTTTGGAACCTCGTGGGTGTTGGAGAAAAGATTTCACGCAAGATGGTGGGATTACAGCGACATCCCGTTGAATATTCAAGGACGGATCTGCGTGCCGGTGAGTATCTGCTTTGGATTGGCAGGAGTGCTGGTTGTCAAGTTCCTGATCCCGTTTATCGCGGGATTGCATTCCATGATACATCCTGTTGTTTATGAGGTATTGGCGATTGTTCTTGCTGCGGTGTTCGGAGCAGATTTTGCGCTGACAGAAGCAAGTCTGTCAGCTCTTCTCAAGGATGTTGAAAAGATGCATACCGAATTTGTGGAGCGTGCACAGTCAGGAGTTGAAAAGGTCCAGGGGGGCGTGGCCTCGCTGGAATCACTGGTAAACCGCGAAAAACTGGCAATGGAAGAGCGAATAGATGAGGCGAAGAAAAGTCTTTCAAAGCATCATGCAGGCCAGCTTACATTTAACCAGAGAAGGATTCTTGTCAGCATAGAGAGATTTATGCCGGATAAGAACAGGACGACAGATCAGAATAAGGATCGCCTTATGCTTACAGGAGAACTGAAAAGTACTGTCCGTACTGCAATGAAGCCGAAAGACCATGAATCGTGAGAATCCGGTT
>JAILGA010000047.1 GCA_024697225.1 Lachnospiraceae bacterium | reverse complement strand
GAAATGTACATTCTTTTTTGGATCCGCGGACAAAGCTGCTCCTGTTGTTTACCAGCTCGGTATTTGTAGTAGGGAACGCGGGTGAAAAATGGATGCAGGTATTTTACTGGATCCTGGTCTATCTCCCGGTTCTGCTGCTTGTTGCCGAAAAAGAATGGAAAGCGGCAAGTATCGCTGTCGCGATATACGTGGGCAGCTTTTATGCACAAATGGCCCTGCAGCATGATCTGACTGCATTGGAATCGGCTCTGGCTTTGATGCTGTACATCATCACCAAGATCCTGCCGACGGTCATTCTGGCCAGATATATTGTCAAGAGCACAAAGGTCTCGGAATTTCTTGCGGCGATGAACCGGATGCATGTCACAGACAAGCTTACCATACCTGTCAGTGTGATCTTCCGCTTTTTTCCTACTGTCGCGGAGGAGTCAAAATCCATTAATGATGCCATGCGCATGCGCGGGATCGAGATGGGAGCAAAAAAGGCAACGGGAGCAATAGAGTACCGGATGGTGCCGCTGATCGCGTCCTGTTCGATCATAGGTGAGGAATTGTCTGCCGCAGCCATGACACGCGGACTGGACGTCGGCAAAAAAAGGAGCTGCATCTGGAATATCCGGTTCGGATTCCCGGACCTGATCGTCATTGCACTGTGTCTGACCTGCTTTATTTGGTGGGGGATCGGAAGGTTTTTTGTATGATCCGCTTCGATCATGTGTCTTTTCAATATAACAAGGAACAGGAGAGTCTCAGAGGGATCGATCTGACGGTGAACGAAGGCGATGTGGTGCTGGTGTGCGGCCCATCGGGGTGCGGGAAGTCCACACTGGTAAGATGTGTTAACGGACTCATACCGCATTTTTATCAGGGCGAACTGTCAGGAAGTGTTACTGTAAACGGGATCGACGTATCGCAGACTACGCTGAGGAAGATTTCCGGGCATGTGGGAACGGTATTTCAGAATCCGAGAAGTCAGTTCTTCAATGTGGATACCACGAGTGAACTGGCATTCGGCTGTGAGAATTTCGGATTATCACCGGATGAGATCGAACAGAGGATCAATGCGACCGTCAACAGGCACGACCTCAGTTCCCTGATGGGAAGGAGCATATTCAGACTGTCCGGGGGAGAAAAACAGAAGATCGCATGCGCAAGTATCGCCGTAGAACCGGTGGATATCATCATCCTGGATGAGCCGTCGGCTAATCTTGACTACAAGGGTATCTGTGAGCTCCAGAAAATGATCGGGGCATGGAAAGAGGAGCACAAGACCATATTGATAGCGGAGCACCGCATCTCATACCTGTTCCCTTATATCACCAGAGCGCTGTTAATGAATTCCGGTGAGATCGTAAAAGAGTATTCTGCGGAAGAAATCCGAGCACTTTCGGCGGAGCAACTCCACGATCTGGGACTGAGAGCCGGGGATAATCAGGATCCCGTGGGAATGCGCGGTGACATGAATGACAAACGCGATAACGGGAATAAACTGATCCTCTCAAATATGAGATATTCGTACAGAGGAGAAAAACCGATATTTGACATCGGGCAGATGGAGATACCCGCGGGAGAGATCGTGGGGATAGTTGGGACAAACGGAGCGGGGAAATCAACGTTTCTGAGGTGCCTGTGCGGGATGGAGAGAGCCTGCAAGGCTACGCTCAGAGTCGGTAATGAGGTATGGAAAAACAAAAAGAGACGACAGAGCATTTACATGGTCATGCAGGATGTGAATCATCAACTCTTTACGGACAGTGTTCTTGAAGAGGTGATGATCTCCCAGGAGACAGAGGATAAGGTGGAAGCGCTTAAGATCCTGGGATCACTCGATCTGACGGAATACGCGGATAAACATCCACTGGCGCTGTCCGGCGGACAGAAGCAGAGAGTGGCGGTTGCATCCGCGATCGCTTCGGGGAGGGATATCATTTTATTCGATGAGCCTACCAGCGGATTGGATTACAGCCATATGCTGCAGGTTTCCGAGTTGCTGAAGCAGCTCAGGGAAAAAGGGAAGACGGTCATCATCGTCACGCATGATGTGGAATTGATCAAAAGAGCCTGTACCTGCATCATACACTTTGACGGAAAGAAGGATTCGTATGCAGAAATAT
>JAILGA010000035.1 GCA_024697225.1 Lachnospiraceae bacterium | reverse complement strand
CAATTGTAAAATCCATGTAAAACTTTTCGTTAAAAACGACTATCCCCCTAAAATGAGGATAGCCGTAAATAATGAATCTCAATACCATTACATAGTTATCAAATCATTTGAAAATGCCTCATAGCATCCTCTATCGCCTTGACCTTCTCTTCTGGGCATCCCGGCTGTTTACTGTCTGGTGATTTTGGCTTATTATAGTTCTCCCTCTCAATGATCCCGTGCTTCTGCTTCACCTGAGCAATATTCAGATTCGTCACATGAAATCCATACTTCTCCTGCACCCACTCCTCAATCTCTTTGTATGTTGCCTTAGCCTCTGCACTTGTTAGATCAAGTTCATCCATATCCACTTTTACATTGATATGGTGCTTGGCTTCAGAAAGTTTGGACAAAAGGCATACCGTCTCGACATGTCTTGTCGTCGGAAACTGATTGATGGCGCAAATGCGCACGGCGCGGTAGCCGTTCTGAATGAAAACCTCAAGATCGCGGGCGAGACTTGTAGGTTTACAGGAAATGTAGATAATATTTTCTACACCAAAAGATATGATCTTCGGAAGTGCTTTAGGATGGATTCCGTCCCTTGGCGGATCGAGGATTATGAGATCCGGTCTGCCGACTCTTTCTGTGACCGCAGGGTCATCTACGAGCTTCAGCACATCGCCTGCAAAAAAGAAACAGTTGTCGGCACCGCTTTCCGCCGCGGCGGTCCGTGCTGCTTCCACTGCTTCCTCCACAAGTTCGATACCGGCAACCTTGTCGGCAATATCAGCAAGTATCCTGGCTATCGTACCCGTTCCCGAGTACAGATCATAGATCACGGGCTTTCTGCTGCCTGAATCCGCATGCGAAGCCACCACCGCCCTCGCATATTCCCTCACCTTGCCGTATAGGATTTCCGCACTTTTTGAGTTTGTCTGGAAAAATGAAAAAGGCGTGATCCTGAAGCGAAGCCCCAGAAGTTCATCGTAGAAATGATCAACCCCGTAGAGCACTTCGGTGCCCTCGTCGATCACAGTGTCAGCTCTCGAATCATTGACGGTATGAAGTATCCCTGCGATCCTTCCGTCCAGTTTGAGAGCCAGCATTTTTTCTACAAAGCCGTCAAAAAAAGCACTGTCCCGTCCCGACGTGGTGACCAAATCAACCAGTATTTCTCCGGTAGACGCCCCTTTTCGAACAAGCAGATGTCTGAGAAATCCGTCTCCCGTAACCCTGTGGTAGAAATCCACCTCTCCACGCTCATACATAGGAGCAAAGACCTCAAGCGCAGCTGCAAGTATCCTGCGGTAATCCGAATCGATGATCCTGCACTCCGAAACAGTTTCTATATCATACATACTGCCGCGCACGTGGAGCCCCAGCGCGAGAGGGCCGCCCTTAAAGGAGTCCCCCCACGTGAACTCCATTTTGTTGCGATATCCGTTTCTGATCGGTGAGTCGAGCGGGGGATCCCACTCGCAGATGACATCCTGTGTTTCAAGCACAGGCATTATCAGATCCCTGACAAGATCTTCCTTCAGTTTCAACTCCGCTTCCGCAGTCAGAGTCTGATAGGCACAGCCTCCGCACCTCTCCTGGTGCGGACAGGGCGCTTCTGTCTCTATTTCGCCCTTTTCAACTACATCGATAAGTGTCGCGGTCTTTTTACCCGTGCCGTTTCTCTTAATCCGGCACCGCACACGCTGCCCCGGTATGACGCCCTTGACCTTAAGGCTCACCCCGTCGTCAGTTTCTGCGGTCCCTTTATCAGGAAAATCGAGGCGCTTCACAAGCGCCTCGACAATATCTCCCTTCTTCATATTTCCGCGGACTTACAGATCATCATCCTCGAAATCTTCAAAATCATCATCGAAATCATCGGTATACGCCGGAGTGAGATACCTGTGGCAGAGATATGCGATGCCCGCGACAAGAGCGGCAATTCCTATGAGTGCAAAAATAAAGATCACAATATTGGTGGCCTTCTTAACACGACGCTCATTCAGCGCATCCGTCAGTTTATCCAGGTCGATCTTCTTTCCAAGCTTCTGCAGGTCGATCTTGTCACCTATCTTTTCAAAATTGATGAGTTCTTCGATCTTATCCTTGATGTTTTCCATATCGTCACCTCCGAAAACAAACCCATTTCAAAAAGTATCATATCATATTTTCAACAGTTTTGCAAACCGGGCATACATGATCTTTTGCCCGTATTCCTCAAATTCCACCGTCACTTTGGTATCCTTCTCGCCTTTTTCCATGGTCTTCACTATACCTTCACCGTATTTAACGTGCTTTACTCTGTCGCCCGGTTCATAATCCACGGTCACATTGTCGGGGATACCTTTTTCAAGACCGCCAAGACCGGTTTTCCCGCCTGTCCGGTAAGGTTTTTTGTCAGGCTGGGCGCGCTTCCTGGTCTTCATCATTGCTCTCGGGCGCTTCTTCATGCCGTAAATACTGCTGCCGGGCTCGTGTTCTATGACCTCGCGTTCAAAACGCCCCGTGCCGGATACCGCCGTCCCTGTTCCCGTATTACTTTGGTCGGATGAAATAAGTCTCGCAAAGGCTTCCTCCACTTCAGGCGCCATCCGCTTTACATCTGTGGCAGGCCTGACTTCCTCCTGCGCAATCTCAAAAACGTCGTCAGTATCCGCTATAAGCTCGGCCGGTATTTCCTTAACGAATCTGCTTATTCTGTTGCTCACACGGTTTCCGTTTAACATTCTGGATCTCGCCGCAGAAAGAACAAGCTTTTTCCTTGCCCTTGTTATGCCGACATAGGCGAGTCTTCTCTCTTCCTCGAGAGCCGCCGGATCCGTATCCTGCAGCGACATATAACTGGGGAATATATCCTCCTCCATGCCGGCTATAGTCACATGATCAAATTCAAGTCCCTTGGCACCGTGCAGTGTCATGAGCGTCACCCTGTCATCGTCCGTGGCCATATCTGCATCCGTAACCAGCGCCACTTCCTGCAGAAATTCGGAAAGCCTGGGAGACTCGCTGTTTTCCTGGTATTCTGCCATCTTGGAGATCAGTTCCTCCACATTGGCAAATCTGTCATTATCGCCGCTCTCATCGTCATCGTCGAGCTTTTCGAGATACTCGTCATAGTTTATCGTATTTATCACATCCCTCATCAGATCGTCAAGCTTCAGGTTCGCGGCTCTGGTGCGGAGAGCATATATCATATCCACAAATCCCTTAAGCTTACCTGCCGATCTCTCTGCCCCCGGTATCTCATCAGCACGCTCGAGCGCTTCAAAAAGACGCAGATCGTTATCGGATGCATAATGCCGGACATGTGCCAGCGTTGTCTGTCCTATGCCCCTTGCGGGCGTATTGATGATCCGAAGGACCGAAAGATCATCATCGGCATTGTCGATCACCCGCAGATACGCAAGCATATCCTTGATCTCTCTTCTCGCATAGAAATTAACACCGCCAACCAGCGTATACGGAATTCCCTCCATGACGAATTTTTCTTCGATCACACGTGACTGGGCGTTTGTTCTGTAGAGTACCGCCATCTCGCTGAATTTCACTCCGTGCTGCCTCTTCTCTCTGGCAGCCTGCATGGCAATGTATGCAGCCTCATCATACGCCGTATCAAACCTGTGAAAACGTATCAGTTCTCCGTCATCCTCATCGGTCCACAGCGCTTTTTCCTTTCTTGCCACATTATTGTGTATCACGGCATTTGCGGCCTTCAGAATATTCCCTGTCGAGCGGTAATTCTGCTCCAGATATATCACGGCAGCATCGGGGTACTCTCTCTCAAAATCCAGAATATTCCTGATATTTGCACCCCTGAACCTGTAGATGGACTGATCGTCATCACCCACCACGCACAGATTTCTGTATTTGTCGGCAAGCAGTCTCACAAGCTCGAACTGCGCATTATTGGTGTCCTGATACTCATCCACGTGGATATACCTGAAACGCTCCTGATAGCCGGCGAGAATCTCCGGCTCCTTTTTGAACAGTTCCACCGTCTTCATTATCAGGTCGTCAAAATCCATTGCATTATTGTCGGAAAGATTTTTCTGATACTCCTCATAAGCCCTTGCTATACGCACGAGTCTCATGTCATTTCCGCACTCTCTGAGGAACCTGTCGGGGCCGATAAGGCTGTCCTTGGCCCTGCTGATGGCATTTATAACGTTCTTGGGTTTCAGGTCGCTCTTCTCAAGATTCTGTGATCTCATTATCAGCTTTATCAGATTCTTCTGATCGTCGCTGTCATAGATCACAAAACTGTCCGAATAGCCCAGAAGAGAACAGTGACGTCTGAGTATCCTCACGCACATGGAATGGAAGGTGCTCACCCATACACTCTCGGCACCGAATCCCACTATCTTGTCCACTCGGCTCTTCATCTCTTCCGCCGCTTTATTGGTAAAGGTGAGCGCCAGGATATTCCAGGGATTCACCCCGCACTCATCGATCAGAAATGCCACACGGTGCGTGAGCGCTCTGGTCTTTCCCGACCCCGCTCCGGCGAGTATCAGAACAGGACCTTCGGTCTGTTCAACGGCTTTTCTCTGTTCCGGATTTAAACTGTCGTATGCTGACACTGTATTACACCTGTTTCTGCCCTTTCTTTCTGCGTTTTTTTCTGCCGGGACCATCTTCCCGATCATCGGAAAAACTGTCGATGATCTTCTCGATCAGCAGTTTTTTAACGTAGACATCAAAGCCAAGAAGCGTTATAAAAGAAAACAGCTTCATCTTATCCCTGTATTCCTCTGGCGCATCTTCAAATGCTTTCTCCGATATGCCGAACTTCTTTCTGATGTCCTCTCTCGTATCCGGCAGCGCCGCCTCCTCTATCTCACAGATCTCAGAATATATATCACTGAGAGTAAGGGGTTCCGTGTCGCTGATGTGGAATCTCTCCTTCAGAGGTTCGAGAAGCTTCTGTATATCATTGATCGAGAGTACGTTCTTGTAGCAATAGATAAAGATCAAAAGTATCATATGATCTCTCGAATACTTCTTCCTGACGGGCGGCGGGAGCAGATCGTTCTTGGCATAGTTGTTGATCATCGTCTTGGTCAGTACGCTGTCCTCACCCGGAAACCGCGTTGTATGCCCCAGTTCTCTCTCCATGAAAGTTGTAAGCTGATCCATGTAGAGATCGATATTGGGCAGCTCCTCCAGAGGTATTTCAGGGATGCGGTCCAGGCTCTGCATAATGCTCTCAAGAAGATTTTCGGTATTTATAGTCATTTTTTCCCCTTCGCCTTATCTGCTCTTTCCTTCAACTGACTCGCGTTCTTAGTGACCTCTTCGGTGACCTCGTCCGCCGACAGAAGCCTCGCAAGCTCGCCAACGCTCTCTTTTCTGTCGATCTCACGGATCCTGGTGAGCGTCCTCTCGCCCGAAAACTCTTTATTGATCACAAAGTGATGATCCGCCATTGCCGCTATCTGCGGCAGATGCGTGATACATATGATCTGATGCCTGTCCGAGAGACTGCCCAGTTTTTCCGCGACCTTCCAGGCCGTCTTTCCGCTTATTCCTGCATCTATCTCGTCAAAGATGAGAGTTTTGGTGTCCTTCCTGTCCGCAAACACAGTCTTTATCCCCAGCATTATCCTGGACAGCTCGCCCCCGCTGGCTATCTGGTCAAGCGGTCTGACGGCCTCGCCGGGATTGGTCTGTATGTCAAATCTTATCCTGTCCCAGCCGTCGCCGGTTATCGCGTTCTCATCACTCTCCACGGCGATCTCAAATCTCACATCAAGAAAATTGCAGTCAACCAGAGAAACCCTTATCTTTTCCGCGAGCTCGAGAGCGCCCTTTTTCCGGGTTTCGGTGATCTTTCTACACTGCCTGCGCATATCTTCATCAAGTTTTTTCAGTTTTTCCCTGCTCTCCTCCATAAAAGCCTCGGCGTTCTCAAGAACACATAGCCTTCTCTCCTTATCCTCCTTCTGATCAAGGATCTCCTGGATCGTCGCGCCGTATTTGCTCTGAAGTCTGTGTATCAGATCCAGTCTCTCTTCGGTCTCACGGAATGTCTGATCATCAAAAATGAGGTCCTCGGCAGCATCGGCGAGACTTCTCGATATGTCCTGCAGTATGGAGTCAGCGTCGTCCATCTGATCAAGGATTACTCCGAGATCATCATCGAACTGCGCCACAGCGGCGATCTCCCTTCTGGCCCTTCCAAGCGCATCCGAAAGGCTTTCCCCGTCCTCTCCGGATATCAGATTTCTTGCACCGCCGACGGCTTCGCCTATCTTTTTTGCATTGCTCATCCGTCTGTATTCGCTCTCAAGCCGTTCCTCTTCACCTGCAGTCAGCGACGCCTTTTCTATCTCATCGATCTCGTATGCTAGAAGATCCATCTCCCTCGTCCTTGCCGCGGTGTCATCACCGATCTTTGCAAGCTCATCCAAGGTCTCTCTTTTGTTACTGCACATTTCCTTAAGAGGTTCGATCAGGGCAGCAAGCGGCGCACCGATATATCCATCCAGTATCTCCCTCTGCCTTGCCGATCCCAGAAGCGACTTCTGATCATTCTGCCCGTGTATGGTTATAAGGCTCTCAGCCAGTTCTCTCAGCGCGGCGAGTGTTACAGTCTCCCCCATGACGCGGCATACGCTTTTTCCCGGAGAGATCTTTCTCGAAATGAACAATGTTCCGTCGCTGTCCGGCTCAAAGCCCATATCAAGCACTCTTTTCTTTTCATCGTCATCAAGTAAAAATGTGAGTTCCGCAAGAGCCCATTCCGCGCCCGTACGTATCATGTCGCTGTCTGCCCTGGCGCCGAGGGCTAGATTGATGGAGCCAAGGATAACGCTCTTTCCGGCTCCGGTCTCTCCGGTCAGGATATTTATCCCGTCAGAAAACTCTATCTCCTCCTCATCGATGAGGGCGAGATTCTTTATATGTATCTGTTGCAGCATTTCTACCTCTTTCTACGTGAGTTTCTTTCTCAGAAGATCCAGAAAGCTCACTCTCTTCAATCTGAGTATACGGGTCACCATGTCCGATCTGCGGACATTCACGATATCGCCGGCTTTTACAGCTGCACCCCTGCTGCCGTCAAAAGTGACATCCACCTCGGGATACGCACCGTCCCTGCCGTTCTTTATTCTGATGCATATGCTGTCGTCAGGCGAGAGCACTATGCATCTGTTCGCCAGGGAATGCGGAGATATAGGCGTAAGCAGAATGGCTTTTGCATCGGGGGACACAATGGGACCTCCCGCTGACAGATTATATGCCGTAGAGCCTGTGGGAGTGGACACGATCATACCGTCAGCCTGGTATTCCGCAATAAAACTCCCGTTCACGCTCACATCCATATGCACCATCTGAAGCGCGCCTCTTCTTGCTATGACTATATCATTCAAAGCGTTCCCGCTCACCGTCCCCAGATTTCCGGCGAGCATCATGCGCTCCTCTATGTAATAATCACCGGATGCGACCTGATTCAAAGCCTCATCCAGTGATGACGTTTCCACCTCTGTAAGATATCCGATGTTACCCAGATTCACTCCCAAAAGAGGAGTGTCATAACCCACTGTTCTGCCCGCGGCGCGGAGCAACGTGCCGTCTCCGCCCAGCACTATCGCGCACTCGGCATCGGCTATCAGATCCATTGTATCCCTGTCCGGCGAATCCATCAGATTGAGATCCTTAATGATATCGCAGCGTTTATCCTTTTTTTTGAGGACATCTCCGGCGTGCTCCGCCCACTTCAGTTCCGGATCCTTATCGGTATTTACGATCAGGACAAAATGCCCCGTTCCCTTTTTTTCTGCACTCATTGCCATGATCACTCACTTTTCACTCTTTTCGAAGGTATAACAGGTATTCATGGTTTCCCTTGGCTCCGAGTATCGGCGAATCCGTGTGCCCCAATACCGAAAAGCCGTTTTCTCCGCAGAATCTGCTTATATCTGCGAGCACCTCTTCTCTGACATGCGGATCACGTACTACTCCGTTTTTTCCAACCTGATCTCTCCCTGCCTCAAACTGCGGTTTTACGAGACATACCATATGCGCGCCGCTCTTCATCATATCTCTCGCAGGTATCAGTATTTTCTTCAGTGATATGAACGATACGTCCGCACAGGCAAAATCAAAGGAAACACCTATATCTTCAGGCGTCATATATCTGAAGTTGGTCTTTTCCATACATATGACGCGCTCATCGCTTCTGAGACGCCAGTCCAGCTGATTGGTCCCCGAGTCGATGCTGTAGACCTTAGCGGCTCCGTTTTGCAGCAGACAGTCGGTAAAACCTCCCGTAGATGCGCCTATATCCAGACATGTCATTCCGCTTACGGATATCTCGAATTGTTCTATCGCGCGCTCTAACTTGAGCCCGCCCCTGCTCACATACGGGATCGGGTCTTCTCTGACCTCGATCTCCTTAATGTTTTCCAGATTAAAAAAAGTCCCGGGCTTGTCTTCTCTTTGTCCGTTTACGAAGACCACGCCCTCCATTATGTACGCCCTTGCTCTCTCTCTGCTTGGTGCCAGAGACCTCATGACCAGGATCCTGTCGAGCCTCTCCTTCATCTGGAGCTCTTTCTCCCCTTAAGGCGCATCAGAATGCGCTCCGTTATAGAATCCGCATCTATACCCAGCAGGCGTCTGAGTTCTTCCGTATCTCCATGCGGAACAAATCTGTCCTCAATCGCCACACTCATGACCTTTACCGCAGGCGCTATGTCGCCTATCCTCGCTCTTACCCTCTCACCGAAGCCACCGGCTGCGATGTTCTCCTCCATCGTAACAAACAGCCCGTGATCCAGTGCCATGCGTGATATCATCTCGACATCGAGCGGCTTCATGAACCTGGCGTTGACCAGAGACGCCTCTATACCTTCTTTAAGCAGAAGCTCCCTGACCTTCTCCGCGGTCTGCACCATGCTGCCCAGAGCCATCAGACACACATCCCTGCCCTCTGAGATCAGTTCCGCCTTACCGTAGGTTATCTCCTCCCTGAATTCGCCAAGCCCTGAATATGCGGTTCCTCTCGGATACCTTATCGCCACCGGGGCATTGAGTGACACGGCAAATTTCATCATGTCCGACAACTCCCATTTGTTTTTGGGCGCCATCACAGTCATACCGGGCATCTGAGACAGATACGAGAGATCAAATATTCCGTGGTGCGTCTCGCCGTCCCTTCCCACGAGTCCCGCCCTGTCCAGTGCAAAGATGACCGGGAGATTCTGCAGACAGACATCCTCCATTATCTCGTCATAAGCTCTCTGCAGGAAAGATGAGTATATGGCGACCACCGGGACAAACCCTCCGGCGGCAAGTCCCGCCGCAAATGTCACGGCGTGCTCCTCGGCGATACCCACGTCAAAAAAACGTTCCGGAAACTGTTTTCTGAAGCGCTTTAATCCGGTTCCGTCTGTCATGGCAGCCGTCACGGCAGCCACGCGCCCATCGCGCTGACCCAGCTTGCACATCACGGTTGAAAACACGTCCGTGTAATCTGCCTCTTCTTTTTTCGAACTCGGTAGTCCTGTCTCTATCACAAAAGGTCCGGTGCCGTGGAATCTGGCCGGGTGCCTCAATGCAGGTTCGTAGCCCCTCCCCTTCTCCGTGAGAACATGCACTATTACGGCCTTTTTGATTTTTTTTGCCTCCCTGATGACCCTCAGGAGCGACCTGATATCATGACCGTCAACCGGTCCCAGGTAGGTAATCCCCAGGTTTTCAAATACCATTCCGGGTACAAAGAGCTGCTTAATGGAATTCTTGGCTCTTCTGATCCCATCTACCGCCCTGGGCATTCTGTCCCTTATGGAATAATATACATCGTCTCTGAGGTTGAGGTAAGGTTCCGCCGTGCGCACGCTCTCAAGATACTTTGACATGCCCCCGATATTCTCGGATATGGACATATTGTTGTCATTAAGGATTATTATGAAATTTGTCTCGAGCTTTGATGCGTTGTTCAACGCCTCATAGGCAAGTCCGCCCGTCATGGAGCCGTCGCCTATGACGCTCACCACGGTATAGTCCTCACCTGCAAGTTCCCTGGCCTTGACCATCCCGATGCCAGCTGATATGGAAGTCGATGAATGTCCGGTGTCATAAGCATCACAGTCACTCTCCGAGCGCCTCGGAAAACCGCTCATTCCGCCCAGACACCTGAGTCTGTCAAAACCGGCCTTTCTGCCCGTCAGGATCTTGTGCGTGTAGCACTGGTGTCCCACGTCCCATATTATCTTATCCTTGGGAAGATTGAGCGACAGATGCAGCGCCATGGTGAGTTCCACAGCTCCCAGATTGGAGCCCAGATGTCCTCCGTGTTCACTCACCTTATCTATGATGAACTCCCTGATTTCCTGAGCAAGCTCAGGATATGCGCTCTCGGGGATCTTTTTGATATCCCCGGTCTTTTTAATCTCCTCGAGCAACTCTTACAACTCCCTCGTTATCATCCAATCGATGAGATCGTACAGAAAGCCGTTCCTGTCCCCCGAATTACCTATCAGATCCGCAGCCTCGGCCGACAGCCTCTCAACATCCTTTTTCGCCTGTTCTTCGCCGTATACACTCACCCAGGTAAGTTTGTCATTGGAAGCATCAGAACCGTCTTCCTCCCTGGCATCCAATATGTCGTCCCTTATCTGAAATGCCAGCCCTATCTTCTCACCCGCCTCCTCGGCGCGTTTTATATCCTCATCGGAAGCACCTGCGAGAACTGCGCCTATCATGAGCGAGCTCTCTATCATGGCAGCTGTCTTATGTTTGTGGATATACATAAGCTCATCCATGGTTCTTGCGCCGCGCTTCTCCTGATCGGCTTCAAGATCGGCACACTGTCCTCCGACCATACCGTTTATCCCTGCCTTATCGGCCAGTATGCGCAGTGCCCTGGCCACCTTCTCCGTATCATCTGCACTCCCGCAAAGGTCAAAAGCGGCGAGAGCGGTCTCAAATGCAAGATTTAAAAGACCGTCTCCGGCGAGTGTCGCCATGCCGGCACCATATACGGCATGCGTGGTCTTCTTGCCCCTCCTGTACAGGTCGTTATCCATCGCCGGGAGATCGTCGTGAACCAGTGAATAGTTATGAATAAACTCAATTGCGGCCATAAAAGGAAGTATGGCCGATGTGCTGTCGGCATCGATCGCCGTTTTGGAGTCCTGACCGCCATACAGACAATAGGTTTCCATCATCAATATGGGTCTGAGTCTCTTTCCTCCGGCGAGTACACTGTAGTTCATCGCCTCGGTCACGGTCCGTCCGAAGCCGTCTTCATCCGGAAGATATTTTCTGATTATCTCCTCCGCGAGGCGCGCTCTGTCCTTAAGCTCTCTTGCAATCTCTTCTCTGGTCATCGCATCCTCCTTCGGGAAATCCGTCCAGCTGCGGAAAGAATATCTGATCCGGACGAGCCGGATGCATCACGCAAATTTGGCCAATACCCCGTTTACAAATGACGAGGATTCCTCCTGACCATACTTTTTAGCCAGTTCGACTGCCTCATTGATGGCTACGCCCACGGGAACCGTGTCGTCATATTTTATCTCGTAAACAGCAAGCCTGATTATCGCCAGATCTACCTTGCCCATACGTCCGGTGTCCCAT
The DNA here is from genome assembly GCA_024697225.1 of Lachnospiraceae bacterium. Taxonomy (GTDB): domain Bacteria; phylum Bacillota; class Clostridia; order Lachnospirales; family Lachnospiraceae; genus Butyrivibrio. Next base: position 65,098 of record JAILGA010000035.1, on the reverse strand, counting down.
CCGACAGTTTCCCGGTTTATCGCATCGTCTATATCAGGCAGCTTTTCCTGTATCTTCTCATACCTTTCACGGATAAATGCTTCATCCTTCTCAGAGAGCGGTTTATCTCTCTCCGAAAAGAACAGGGCCTCCTGCCGCTCCATTTCACCGGGTTCGATAAAAGGTATCCTGAAAAGCAGATAAAAGATCTGCTCCCTTAATTCGCTGCGTCTCATCTCACCCTGCCGTATTCATGCAGACTCCGGCGATCCTCACATTGACGCCGACCACCCTGAGTCCGGTCATGTTTTCTATTGCCGCTTTTACCCTGGCCTGTACCTTTGAACTGGTGGTAGGAATATTGTATCCGTAATCCATCATGACGGCAATATCGATCCTCACCTGAGAGAGTGAAACAAGAACCTTTACGCATCTGGAGAGCTTTGCTCTTGTTATCCTGTCTACCGCATCACTCTTCACATATCCCGCAAGAGCAGGTACCCCGTCAACCTCAAGCGCCGCCAGTGCCGCTATCATTGCCACCACATCGTTGGCAATCTTTACCGTTCCCATCTGTCCGGGACCGATATTATTTCCTCCGTTATTCTTTGCTCTGTCCTTTTTTTCCGTTTCCATAAAACCTCCCGTGATTCACAGAATCAATAAAAAATATACCACAGACGACTGACTATTACAAGACGAATGTAAGTGTCCTCTGGGTGTCGGAAGTGGCGAAGGAAGCTGAATTCCCCGATGTTTTCAGATAGTCAAAAATGCTCCTGTCCGTTATGAGCACCCCCGTGATCTCACCGTAGGCCGTGTCGTCAGCGCACTTTACGGTCACGGTCTCGGCACCCGAATTGTATGCCTTTTCAAAAAGGGCGGACATCTGGTCTGCATTGAACGCGGTAAAATACGCACCCTCCCGCACGTAGTAATTGTCCTCAAGATGAGTGCACTCCGGTATCGGCACCAGATCGTCAAAGCTGTGGGTATCGGCCAGATCTCTGGTAGTATCGAGCAGATAGTCATAGTTTATGCGTCTGTTGAGAGTCTCCTCGGATGCGGCCTGCTGAAATGATGAATCACCCCAGGTCACATCGAAAAAGTAATCCCTGCCGTTGACGTTAGTGAGATTCCAGGCGTGTCTTGCCTGCGGTCTGTCCCCTGCGGAAACCGTACCCGTGACGAGAGTGGTCTTTACACCCAGTCTGTTTAAGAGAAGCTGCGCCGCCTTGGCATAGCCCTGACACACCGATCTTCCATTGATGAATACCGAGCAGATATTCTGGTTGTCAGGTGATCCCACTTCATATTCAGTCATATCGACCACCCGCTCGTAGACATATTTGGCTTTGGCGTACTGGTCATCACCGCCCGGAGCGCCGGCGACTATCTCCGCCACCTTGCTCTCTATCGCATCACTGCGTCTCTTCTCCTCTGCCGGATCGCAGAGATATCTTGCCGTAAAGCCCAATTTTATCAGTTCATCGCCTATTGTGTATCTGGTGTATGTATAACCGTCCGCGTAGAATATCTCGGGGTGATCCGCCATCATATACTGAAAAACTGTATCTACAGTCTTCTCATCAAGAGATGAAACCTTGATCTTCTCGCCTCTCGCCACCGTGATATGATATAGTTCAGCGTAGAGTCTCTTCCCGTCGCCGTCTATATGGTCATAATAATACCTGCCGGTATTCTCGGACATTATGCTCTGTATGCGGTCCTCCGTGAGCCCGATCGCACTTCTTTTTTCCTGATCCTCCCTCTCGATATCCTCCCTGGATCGCTGGTCCGTCTCCAGTTCCATCGGCTCTTGGGGTTTTTCGACATCAGAGGCGGTTATCCCTTCATCCTTCGGCGGATCAGCCTGCTCCGGCTGTTTTTCTTCTGTTTCTTCCTCTTTCCTGTCTTCTTTATCTTCCTTTTCGGGCTTCTCATCCTCTGCCGTACTATCGTCCTTCGGCAGCGGTTCGAACATCGGTCCGAGGAGAACCAGCGATCCGTTTCCGTCATCGTCACCCTGGATGAGACTGTAATACTCATCCTTCTGATCCTGCTGGCTCAGATCATAGATTACATCCAGATCCTTTGCACTGCACGCTGACAGCGCAAATAATGCGGCCACAGCCGCGGATATCAGCTTATATACATGTCTTTTTCCGGATTGCCCTGTCATTCTCTCCTGAACTCCGACAGTGAAAGCCCCTTGTTTCTGTCTATTGTCATCTGGGCACTCCACTCATGTATGAACAGAAGTAACGGCCTGTCCTTCATGTCCTTGACCTTCTTCATGTCCGAGGTCCCCACCAGTTCCTCTACGGGTACAGGTGATTCCTCAACCCAACGTATATGCTCATAAGGCAGCATGTCAAGTCTGATCTCTACCCCGTACTCGCTCTCAAGGCGGAATTTTAGCACATCAAACTGCAGCACACCCACAACGCCGACGATGATCTCCTCCATCCCGGATTTCAGTTCCTGGAATATCTGGATCGCACCTTCCTGCGCTATCTGAGTTATGCCTTTGACAAACTGTTTGCGCTTCATGGTGTCCACCTGACGCACTCTCGCAAAATGCTCCGGCGCAAAGGTGGGAATACCCTCATATACCACATTTTCCGAGGGCTCACAGACCGTATCTCCTATGGAAAAGATGCCCGGGTCGAAGACACCCATTATATCCCCTGCATAGGCTGTCTTTAAGATCTTGCGCTCATCGGCCATCAGCTGCTGCGGCTGCGAGAGCCGGAGCGTTCTGCCGCTCTGCACATGCTTTACCTCGCGGTCGGCATCGAATCTGCCGGAGCATATCCTGACAAAAGCGACTCTGTCCCGGTGCGCCTTATTCATGTTGGCCTGTATTTTGAAGACAAATGCGGAAAAGCCGTGTTCAACCGGGTCATATGTCTCGCCTCCGGCTATCCTTCCCACTGGCGGCGTTGCCATTGTAAGAAACGCCTTAAGGAATATCTCCACTCCGAAATTCTGTAGCGCCGATCCGAAGAAAACAGGCGTGAGCTTTCCCTGCCTCACCTCTTCAAGATCGAAGGTCGCCCCTGCTCCGTCAAGAAGGTCCGTCTCTTCAAGAAGCTTTTCCCTCTCCCCGGCGCTCACATAACCTGACAGACCTGCCTCATCATCTATGCTTATATGCAGTTCCTCACCTTCCTTGGTGCCCTTAAGGGTATCCTGGTAGATGACAACGCTCTTCTCCTCGCGGTCGTAAATACCGCGGAAGCCTTTTCCCGATCCTATGGGCCAGTTGACCGGACAGGTGCTTATTCCCAGATTGTTCTCAATATCCTCAAGCAGTTCAAAGGTGTCCAGTGCGTCCCTGTCCATCTTGTTGATAAAAGTGAATATGGGTATGTGCCTCAGGGTACAGACTTTGAAAAGCTTTCTGGTCTGCGGCTCAACTCCCTTTGCCCCGTCTATTACCATGACAGCGCAATCGGCAGCCATAAGGGTTCTGTATGTATCCTCCGAAAAGTCCTCGTGTCCCGGTGTATCCAGGAGATTTACGCAATAATCACCATATGGAAACTGCAGCACGGAAGAAGTTACGGATATTCCTCTCTGCTTTTCTATCTCCATCCAGTCTGATACCGCATGTTTTGCGGTCGCCTTTCCCTTGACGCTTCCGGCGGTATTTATGGCGCCGCCGTAGAGCAGAAACTTCTCGGTAAGTGTTGTCTTTCCCGCATCAGGGTGTGAAATTATTGCAAACGTACGGCGTCTGTTTATCTCTTTCTCAAGTTCTGAACTCATGTTTCTCTCCGGGTTTTACAAAAGTTATCGGTAATTGTACGAAAACGGGTCAGAAGGCGATATTGCGCCCCTGACCCGTCCCTGATACAGATTGTTTTGTCAGTGCTGAGCTACATCCTTCATCGAGAAGCTGATGCGGCCCATGCGGTCCTTGCCGAGGCAGACCACAGTCACCTCATCGCCGAGGTTCAATACATCCTCAACACGGTCGATCCTGCGGTTTGCGATCTTGGAGATGTGGACCATTCCCTCCTTGCCCGGTGCGAATTCTATGAACGCGCCGAACTCCTTGATGGATACCACCTTGCCCTTGAAGATCTGACCCTTCTCAAACTCCATGACTATGATATTGATCATGTCGATGGCCTTCTGGATACCGTCGATATCCTCGCCGCAGACAGATACATGACCGTTATCATCGATATCAATCTTCGTGCCTGTGCGGTCGATGATCTCGTTGATCGTCTTACCGCGCTGTCCGACAACATCGCCGATCTTCTCGGGATCGATCTGGATCTGAACGATCTTGGGCGCATATTTGCTGACCTGCTTTCTGGGCTCAGCTATAGCCTTGGACATGCACTCATCCATGATGAAGAATCTGGCTTCGCGGCACTGCTTGATGGCCTGTCTCACGATGGGCTCTGTCAGACCATGGATCTTGATATGCATCTGAATGGCGGTTATGCCGTCCTTTGTTCCGGTGACCTTGAAATCCATGTCCCCGAAGAAATCCTCAAGTCCCTGAATATCGGTGAGAACCACAAAATCGTCGTCCGTTTCGCCCGTCACCAGGCCGCAGCTTATGCCCGCGACCATCTTCTTGATGGGAACGCCTGCCGACATAAGGCTCATGCAGCTTGCACAGGTTGAAGCCATGGACGTGGAGCCGTTTGACTCAAAAGTCTCGGATACGCAGCGGATAGAATAAGGGAATTCCTCCTCGGACGGAAGTACCGGAATCAGTGCTCTCTCAGCGAGAGCTCCGTGTCCGATCTCACGTCTGCCGGGTCCTCTTGACACCCTTGTCTCACCGACCGAATAGGACGGGAAATTGTACTGATGAACATATCTCTTGTTGGGTGCGAAATTATCAAGTCCGTCGACCTTCTGCATCTCGGAGAGAGGTGCAAGAGTCGTGACATCACAGATCTGTGTCTGACCTCTGGTGAACATGGCGCTGCCGTGCACGCGGGGGATCAGATCGATCTCGGCTGAAAGAGGTCTGATCTGTGTGATATCTCTGCCGTCGGGACGCTTTCTATCCTTGAGGATCATCTTGCGCACGGTCTTCTTTTCATACTGATAGATCGCCTCACCGAGGATAGCAAGCCACTCCTCGTTATCCGCAAACTTCTCCTCGAGTTTCTCTGTGATCTGTCTGATGTTCTCTTCTCTGACCTGTTTCTCATCGGTAAAGACAGCCTTTTCCATCTCCTCCGGAGGAACGGTCTCCTTCATCGCCGCGAAAAGCTCCTCGGGGACCGCGCAGCTTGTATAACTGTGCTTGGGCTTGCCGACTTCTGCGACGATTCCGTTGATGAACTTAATGATCTCAAGGTTCACGGCATGTGCCTTATATATAGCCTCGATCATCGTGTCCTCGGGGATCTCGTTGCAGCCTGCCTCGATCATGATAACCTTCTCGCCGACAGATGCCACCGTAAGCCTCATACTGCCCTTGTTCCACTGCTCCTGATTGGGATTGATGATCAGTTCTCCTCCGATCATGCCGACCTGTGTCATGGCGCAGGGACCCGCAAAGGGAATGTCCGAGATGGACACCGCTATGGATGATCCGATCATTGCAACAAGCTCCGGACGGCACTCGGGATCGACCGACATGACCAGGTCATCTATTGTCACATCATTGCGGTAGTCCTTGGGGAACAGCGGTCTCATCGGCCTGTCTATGACTCTGCTCGTGAGGATCGCATTCTCCGAAGGCTTGCCCTCTCTCTTGTTAAAGCCGCCGGGGAACTTGCCGGCCGCATAGAACTTCTCCTCATACTCCACTGAGAGCGGGAAGAAATCAATGCCGTCCCGGGGCTTGTCAGAAGCTGTCGCAGTACACAAGACTGTCGTGTCGCCGTACTGCATGAAGGCGCATCCGTTTGCCTGTTTTCCGACTTTACCTGTTGTTACGCTAAGCGTCCTTCCTGCCAGCTCCATTGTAAATACTTTTTCCATTTTTCCTTACCTTAACCCTTCTTTTTCTTCTTCTTCTGCTTCTTCTAAACAAGGTAGTTCCATCTCACTTCGTTTCGATGGTCATACCTTCAATTGGCCATCCTGCCTTAACAAGGAAGTTCCTTGCTTTTTACAAGGTAGTTCCATCTCACTTCGTTTCGATGGAACAATACTCGCACTAGGCTCGTAAGATACCTCGCCAAGTGCGAGTTATTTTCTCAAGCCAAGTTCCGCGATGAGCTTGCGGTAGCGCTCGATATCCTTCTTCTGAAGATAGGACAGGAGCCTTCTGCGCTGACCGACCATCTTGAGCAGTCCGCGGCGCGAATGATGATCCTTCTGGTTGACCTGCAGGTGAGCATTGAGTTCCTTGATCCTCTCCGTGAGGATGGCTACCTGTACCTCGGGTGAGCCTGTATCTCCCTCCGAGCGTGCAAACTTTGTTACGATTTCTGCCTTCTTCTCCTTTGTGATCATGATATCTCCTTTCATTGGTGAAATTCGCCCGTCGCAGCGCGCGGGTCGGAGTCTCCCGTCCCGATGCGCGGGTAACTAAAACTCATCGTCTCTGCCGTCCGAAAGCAGAGCGACCTATCTACAATACCACAGAACCCCGCTCTTGTAAAGTATTTTCTATGAGGCGTAGTTTTTCATCCCTTGTCATCCGGTTTTTTATCTCCCATTCCCGCCTCATAGCTTCCTTTCTGTCGGAAAATTCCTCGAGATACACGATAAGACACGGTCCTCTTCCCCTCGTATATTTTGCGCCCTTGCCCCCGGAATTATGCTCTTTGAGACGCCTTCGGGGATCTGTTGTCCAGCCCGTGTAAAGTGAACCGTCGGCACATTTGAGTATATATACGTACGCACTCCCGTTCATCAGATCTCCGGCGGCCCGAGCATCTCTCTGGCTTCGTCCGTCCTCCCTTCTTCGAGTGCGCTTCTTATGCGGGTCGAGCTGACCGGTTTTCCGCCTGACGTGAGCTTATCTATGACGTGGACCTCAAAGCTGTTTACGGCGGCGAGTTTTAAAAGAAGTGTCAGATCACCTCTGCCTCCGGCCCCGAACGATATATCGTCCCCGCAGAAAACAGCTTTTGCGCGAAGTCCGGACACTATGATACCGCTTATGAATGTCTCCGGCGGCATCGACGCAGATTCCCTGTTGAAAGGGAATTCAAGGAGAACATCCACACCGAGCGCCTGAAACATCCTCCGTCTTTCGGGCAGACTCAGCAGAGCCTCCTTATCCGTGCCGCCGAACGCCTGCGAGGGAAGCGGATCAAAGGTGAACACCACTGACGGCATCCTGTTCTCACGGGCATACGTAACAAGAGCCTTAAGCAGCTTTCTGTGGCCCATGTGAATACCGTCAAACTTCCCTATGGCAACAGCACTGCAATCCCCTTTAAAATCCCTTGTATCTCCGATTATGACCATATCACAGTTTATTTTCCGGAATATCAGTCCGGATCGTAGAAAAACTTCTCAACCCTGAACTGCTTCAGGGCAGAGCTGTATTTATACAGGCCAAACCACTTTCCGCCGCAGTACACTCTCACTGTCTCTCCGTCCCTGAAGCGCTCGTCGTCCGCCGGCACATCGTTTTCATCCCCCGGAACATCGAGGATCACCTTGTCAGGGCCAAAGCCGTTGCCGTTGGAAAGCCTGTTTATATAGTCCCGTTCCACGTCCACACGGTCCATATCACGGAACAGATCCTCCACCGGCAGTATATGCTCCGCAAGGGTTCCGTTATCCCTGCACCTTTCCACTTCGGAGAGCAGCATGGCATTCTCCAGCCTGAAGCTTCCGACAGCGGTCCTTATAAGTGCAGCCATGGCCGCACCGCAGCCGAGTCGCGTGCCGATATTATCGCACAGAGTCCTGATATATGTTCCTTTGGAGCATCTGACCTCCATGGTGAATTCATGCTCAGTTCCCAAACGCTCATCGTCTATTATGGAAATTGCTGCGATATTGACGGTTCTCGGCTTTCTTTCCACCGTCTTTCCCTCTCTGGCCATCTTATACAAACGTTCACCGTTAATCTTGATCGCCGAGTACATGGGCGGTATCTGCTCATAGCTGCCCTTGAAAGCGGCGAGCGTATCATGCAGTATACTGTGGGTCACAAAGGATGCATCACCCTCAGATATCACTCTGCCGGTCATATCCTGCGTATCGGTAGTTACGCCGAGCTTTACTACCGCGATATATTCTTTTTCATGAGCTGTGAGAAGTTCCGCGACGCGCGTCGCACTTCCGAGACACATAACGAGAAGACCGGTGGCCTCCGGGTCCAGAGTGCCCGTGTGGCCGATCTTTTTCTGCCTGAGTATGCCCCGAAGCTTAGCCACTACATCGCTTGAGGTATAACCCGGCTCTTTATTGATAAGCAGCAGTCCGTCATAGGTGCCTGCCACGGCCTAGCCCACTCCTGCGAGCTGCTCGGCGACATATTTGGAGATGTTGTTTATGCAGTCATGGCTGGTTCCGTTAAGGGTGCATCCGGCTGCTCTCACATGTCCGCCTCCGCCGAAGATCGAAGCGATCCTTGAGACATCCACCATGCCGTTGGATCTGAGCGACACCTTAAACTCCAGGCTGCCCGTTTCATGAAGAAAGACAGCACAGACTACTCCTGTTGTCAGCATCAGCTGGCTTGCTATTCCCTCGAGATCGCTGCTTTTGGCATTGTAGAAATCAAGGGTCTTTCTGGTGACAATGCCCAGAATGACCTTGCCGTTCATCAGCAGCGTGGATTCCATCAACACACGTCCAAGAAGCTGGTTCTGCAGATATGTCTTTCTGTAGAAGGTTCTGTCAATAAGCTCGGTAAAATCAAAGCCGTAAGATATCAGCTCCGCTCCGATGCGCATCGTCTTCGGAGAAGTGCTGTTGTACTTGAATACGCCCGTATCGCTTATTATGCCGCAGTATATGGTCTCGGCGATATTTCTGTCGATATATTCCCTGTCCAGTATCTCATAAACGAGTTCACAACTGCTGCCCGCATCGGGATCTATGAAGATCTCATCCCCGGTGCCCCTGTTGCTCACATGGTGATCGATATTTACCTTCAGCACCGCGTTATCGAAATGCTTCTCAGCGGCACCCGTCCGGCTTTTTTCGCAATCAACCGCGATAAAAATGTCATAGTGTTCCACATCGGACGCACCGTCGGTTATCACGTCGCCGCTGCCCTTCATAAAGCCGTACATAGTGGGTATCTCATCAAGGAATACGTCAACCCTGATATCCGGATATCTCTTTGATATATACTGCTTCAGAGCAAGCGCTGCTCCGGTACAGTCGGCATCGGGATTCACATGTCCCGATATACCGATGGATGCGGTCTTACTGCTTATAAGATCATCAATTACGGAAAAAGCCATATATCAGTTTCCCTCGGTATTGTTGTGACTTGCCTCATCCATGGCGATGACTTCGTCGATCTTCCTGCCGATATCGATCGCATACTGGACGGTATCGTCAAGACGGAAATACAGCTGCGGTGTATAGCGCAGATTGATCTCATGGGCCAGCACCGAACGTATGTGCCCGGATGCATTTTCCAGCCCCTCTAGCGTGTCCTGTTTTTCCTTATCCGATCCCATAACGGAAACCCACACCTTGCAGGTCTTGAGATCCGGTGCCACCTGGGTCTCCATGACCGTGGTCATGGGAGATACCCGGGGGTCCTTGAGTTCTCTTATTGCCTCAGCTATGACACGCTGGACTTCCCCGTCTATACGTCTGTTTTTAATACTGTTTTTTCTCATTTCGAAGCTTTTTCCCTCGGGATCTCTATCATGGTGTAGGCCTCAACCACGTCGCCCACATTCATCGAGTCAAATCCGTCAAATACAAGGCCGCATTCGTATCCCTCGCGAACCTCCTTGACATCATCCTTAAATCTCTTAAGGCTGCCCAGATTCCCTTCAAATATCTGCTCTTCGCCGCGGCGGATGCGCACCTTGCATCCCTTCTGTATGGTGCCGTCCAGCACGTAGGATCCGGCGATATTGCCGACTGAGGATGCCTTGAATATCTGCCTGACCTCAGCATGACCGGTTATCTTCTCTTCGTAGACAGGAGCGAGCATACCCTTCATGGCGGCCTCAACATCATCGATCGCCTGATAGATGACATTGTAGAGTTTTATCTCAACTCCCTCGCGCTCCGCCATACTCTTGGCGATGTTGTCGGGTCTGACATCAAAACCTATTATTATGGCATTACTTGCCATCGCAAGCGAGACATCTGATTCGGTGATGGCACCAACACCCGAGTGAATGATCTTCACGACGACCTCATCGCCGGAAAGCTTCTCGAGACTCTGCTTCAAAGCCTCTACCGAGCCCTGCACGTCTGCCTTGATGATAAGTTCCAGTTCCTTGAGCTTGCCCTCTTCTATCTTGCTGAAGAGATTATCAAGAGACATTCTGTTGACCTTGGTTTCATCTATGAGTTCCTTCTTGTGCTGTTTCATGTAGGTATCGGCATACTGCTTTGCCTCCTTGTCACTCTCATGACCCAGGAATACCTCACCTGCATCGGGCACATCCGAGAGGCCAAGGATCTCAACAGGTTCGGATGGAGTCGCCTCACGGACTCTCCTGCCTCTGTCATCGATCATCGCTCTCACCTTACCAGAGCTGGCTCCTGCCGATATAAAATCACCGACCCTCAGAGTTCCCTTCTGGACAAGAACTGTCGCCACGGGGCCTCTGCCCTTATCGAGTTTGGCTTCAAGCACTATACCTCTGGCTATCCTGTTTGGATTGGCCTTGAGTTCCAGTATATCAGCGGTAAGGATAATGGTCTCCAGCAGATTTTCCATACCCTCGCCTGTCTTGGCCGATACGGGCACAAACTCGGTCTGCCCGCCCCAGTCGGTGGCGATGAGGCCGTATTCCGTCATCTCCTGCTTAACGCGGTCAATATTTGCATTGGGCTTGTCTATCTTGTTTACCGCGACAATTATCTCTACATTAGCCGCCTTCGCATGGTTAATGGCCTCTACTGTCTGCGGCATCACGCCGTCATCGGCTGCCACCACAAGAACGGCAATATCCGTTGAATTGGCACCGCGCATACGCATGGCAGTGAATGCCTCATGTCCGGGTGTGTCGAGGAAGGTTATCTTCTGCCCCTTAACAGATACCGTATACGCACCTATGGCCTGTGTAATGCCGCCGGCTTCCCTGTCGCTCACATTTGTCTTTCTTATGGCATCAAGGAGTGAAGTCTTACCATGGTCGACATGACCCATTACGCAGACAACAGGCGGTCTCTTCTTAAGCGTTTCTTCGGCGTCATCCTCTTCCTTGAGAAGCTCCTCAATGATGTCCACCTGCTCTTCCTTCTCGCAGATGATGTCGTATTCGATTGCGATGTTTTCAGCTTCCTCATAAGTGAGTTCCGAATTGACCGTCATGATCTTGCCCGCGAGGAAAAGCTTCTTGATTATCCCGGAGGGCTGCATATGCATAGCCTGGGCGAGATCCTTTATGGTGAGCGTCTCGGGTATGGTTATCACCTTGATCTGCTCTTCCGGCTCCTGAGGCTTGACCTCAGGCTTGATAAAGCGGCCTGCCCTCTTGGATCTGGACATCCCTTCCTCATTTTCCATCTGGATGTCCTTGCGCTTATCCTTATCCTTATCTTTGCCTCTCTGGCGTTTTCCTCCGTCGCGACCGGGCGCCTGGTTCTGACCCTGGCCGAACTTATTGCCGAATCCTCCCTGTCCGGGGGCGGCATTTCCTCTGCCGTTAAAGCCTCCCTGTCCCTGGGATCCGGGACCTCTTCCACCGAATCCGCTTCCCTGGCGTCCGGGGAAACTGCCTCTTCCCTGGCCATAGCCCGATGCGGGAGCACCGGTCCTCTGACCCTGTCCGGGGGCACCCTGACGTCCGGGCTGACCCGGACGGCCCTGTGCCGGTCTGCTCTGAGGCTGTGATACGGTTCTTCTGTCATTTCTAGGCGAGGGTGCCGCGGGTGCGGGCTTGGAAGCCTCCGGTGCAGTCACGGGCGCTGCTTTCACTTCAGGTTTTTCTACCGGCTTCTCAGGAACCTCTGCGGGTTTCTCGACGACAGCTTCCTGCTCGGGAACGGGCTTTGCGACCGGCTCTTCCTTTACAGGTGCCGGTTTTTCCTTGGCCGGATGCGGCTTGGGAATATCGAGTCTGCTCACCTCGCGGTTATATGTCTCAGGCTGCGAAGGTGCCGTATGCGGCCTGATTATCTGATGTACCTGCGTTCCTCCGAAAGCACCCTTCTGCCTCGCGGGCATCCTTCCTCTTCCGGCATCGGAATTGTATGCGCCCGCCTGCGTTCGTGAATTATTGGGGTTGCTGATAACTATTATCTTCTTCTTTTTCTTTGCCGCATCGGCTCCGCCCTCTGCGGGTTTTCTGGGCACAGGCCGCGCGGCCTTCTGGGCAGCTGCGGGTTTTACATCGCTCTCGCCGACAGACGGCTTTGCAGCCGTATCTTCCTTCTTCTCTGTCACCGGAGTCTTCGGGGGCTTTGGCTCATCGCCATCCTTGCCGGCGGCTGCCGGTGCCTGCTCATTGCCGCTATCCGTTTTTTGCACTTTATCGCTCTTTGCTGCCCTGGCGGCTTTTGGCGCATCTTCCGCCTTTTTCTGCCCGCCGGCGCTCCCGAAGTGCTTTCTCGCAATATCTGCGGCGTCATCCTCAACGGAACTGGTTGAGCGCTTTGCCGCTTCCACTCCCTGTTCCTGCAGGAAGCTCACTACAGCCTTGCCCTCTACTCCCAGTTCCTTTGCCAGTTCAGAAATCTTGATTTTACCCATTCGTTACTCCCTTCGCAGTTATCAGCCGTGTTAAGGCATCTGCAAAACCCTCGTCCGTCACCGCGACAGAGGATCTTTCTCCGGTTCCCGTCACTTTCCCGAGCTTTTCCCTTGTACCGAATACCATCAGGGGTATGCTCCTGTGACTGCATTTATCCGAAAAACGCTTCTTTGTGTTATCTGAGGCGTCCTCAGCCAGGATCAGAAGCTTCGCCTTGTTCTTCTCCACGGCTTCCAGCGCCTGAAATTCCCCGCTTCTTATCTTCCCCGCTTTCTTTGCGAGAGATATCATATTATATGCGCGGTTTATGTCAAATGCCGAGATTCCCGAGTCCATCATATATCTCCTCAGGAACAGCGGCGTGAAACGATCTGTTCAGGCTCTGTTTTTTTACTGCCTTTTCAATACAGGCGCTGTCTCTGCACAGATATGCGCCCCGTCCCGGAGCTTTTCCCGTCATATCTATCCTAATGGCGCCGTCTTTTGTCCGCGCGATCCTTATGAATTCCTCCTTGCCGCTCACCTTACCGCATGCGGCACAGCGGCGGTCAGGCACGGATCAGGCCTCTTCGGAAGAGATATCTTCAACAGCCTCTTCGGAAAGCTCAGAGCCTTCTTCATACTCCCCTTCTTCGGCGTACTCTCCATCCTCAAATTCATACTCGCCGTAGTATTCCTCATCCTCCTCGTCATCAAGGTAATCCTCGTAGCGGAATCCGGGTGTATCCTTGGCCTGAGTCTCATTCTTGATATCAATCTTATAGCCTGTCAGTTTGGCTGCAAGTCTTGCATTCTGTCCCTCCTTGCCTATCGCAAGGGAGAGCTGGTAATCCGGCACGACCACCTTGGCAGCGTGCTCGTCGGGGTCGGCGAACACCGCAACGATCTTGGCAGGTGACAGAGCGTTCTGAATAAAGTTTCCGGGATTCTCGTCCCAGTTGACTATGTCGATCTTTTCTCCGTTTAACTCGTCGACGATCATTCCGACGCGGTTACCGTTCACACCCACACAGGCTCCGACAGCATCCACATTGGCATTGTTGGATCTCACGGCGATCTTGGTCCGGCTTCCGGGCTCGCGGGCTATGCTCATTATCTCCACTACGCCGTCTCTAATCTCCGTGACTTCCTGCTCAAACAGTTTTCTCACAAGATCGGGATGCGTCCTGGAAACCAGTATCCTGGGGCCCTTGGTGTTGTTCCTGACCTCAAGTATATAGACCTTGACGCGTTCCTGGGGATGGAGATGCTCGCTCTTGACCTGTTCGTTCTCAGCCAGTACGGCATCGGCTCTACCCAGATTGATTGTTATATTTTTCCCGTAAGTGCGCTGTACGACGCCCGTGACTATATCGTGCTCTCTGGATGAGAACTCGTTGTAGATAGCGCCTCTTTCCTCCTCGCGGATCTTCTGCAGTATTACGTTCTTCGCATTCTGAGAGGCTATCCTCCCGAACTCCTTGGAATTGAATTCCCTGCGGAGAACGCCGCCGACCACTGCAGAGGGATCCGTCTTCTTTGCCTCCTCAAGGGTGATCTGCAATCCGGGTTCAAGCAGATCATCCTCATCAGCGACGATCTCCTGCTCGGAATAAACGCTGATCTCGCAGGTCTCGCGGTCAATGTTCACATGGACATTGTCGACCCGCTCAAGATTGTTCCTGCAGGCTGCGATGAGTGAACTCTCTATCGCCTCGAACAGGCTTTCCCTGCTGATATGCTTCTCCTTCTCGAGAATGTCGATTGCAGCGATTAACTCGTTGTTCATGGCTCCTCCTTTTTTGCCAATCCCTCTTGTATCCTTTCGTTGTTTACAGTTCCAAAGCAAGCCGCATAACGGCTATTTCTTTTCTTATGATACGTATATCGCGTCCGTCTTCGGTCTCAATGTGCACGCTCTCCTTATCGAAGCCCGTGAGAGTTCCCTCCCATTCCTTGCTCCCGTCGGTCTCCTTAAAAGTCTTTATCTCAACCTTCTCCCCGACGGAGTATGCGAGATGTCTGTCCTTCTTCAGCTGTCTGCCGAGTCCGGGACTCGAGACCTCAAGGATGTATGCCTCATCTATCAGATCCGCCTCATCGAGAGCGTCGGAGAACTCTCTGCTCACTGCCTCGCAATCATCTATCGTAACGCCTCCCGGCTGCTTGTCGATATATGCTCTGAGATACCAGTCCCCGGCCTCTTTAACATACTCGGTGTCATATATCACCACGCCATGCCCGGCTGCTATAGGCTCCAGTATCTTCTCCGCGCGTTCCGCCGTTCCCTCTTTTTTTCCGGCCTGTCTGTCACTCATAAATCTTACCCGAAAACATAACGAAAGTGGACTCGAGGGTCCACTTTCATCAATACACTACATAGCCATGATAACACTAAAGCCGCAAATGTCAAGAAAAACTTATCATCTGAACCGCTTTATGAGTTCTCCCAGATGCAGCAGTCTATTTGCGCTGATCCTCGGATAGCGGAAGGATCGCACACGCTTTAGTGCGGATTTCTGAAGCATATCCATTGATCTCTGCATATCCTCAACGAGGCTGTCCATGCGATCGTTGATGCTCTCCTCAATGGCCATGATCTTCCTTTCAAAGTGAGTCAGCACTGAAACGGTCAGAGTGAGATCCACCGTTCCAAAGACAACAAAAACAAGCGCCATCAGCTCGATAAGAAGAGGCGGGATCATATCCACAGCCGACTTGATCGGAGGGATCACAAAAAATGTGACAAGCGGCCCCGCAACACCGAATCCCAGCGTCGAAAACAGGCTTATCCTGCCGTTTAAATTAAAGGGCATATCGCTGTAATCCCACCATATGGCGTGAAATACCTTTTCCAATACCCAGGAGGAGCCATACTCGAGTATCATACTGCCAAAGAGCGCTATCAGAAAGATGCGGAGCACATCCAGCGCCACATTTTCCGGAGAAAGAGGCGGCAAAAGCCCGGCGATAATGGTCATAGCCACTCCGCCGAATCCGTATATGGGACACATCGGGCCGTACATAAAGCCCCTGTTCTCCCACTTCCTTGTCTTTACTATGCAGAATATGCACTCATATACCCAGCCGATGATACTGTATATAAAAAACAGACACATGTATTTTGATATAAGCATAGCAGTCTCCGTCTATCTTTTAAAAAGCGTCTCGACGCATGAGATCATCTTATCTGCCATACAGACTATCCAGGCCTCTTTCGACTTTGGAAATCTTGTGATATTGAGCGGCCACATGTGCGACCATATGACGCTCTTTTCTCTCTCATCCATTTCAAAATACTTGTTGGCGTTCTCAAGCGCCTTGTCGGCATGGTGATACCCATGCCAGGGATGTGTGCCATCCTCATCCCTGTGCCAGTCATACAGGAAAAAGTCATGCAGCATGCCTGCCTTAAGCAGCACCTTTTCATCCGCGTTCAGATGAAGCCTCTTATTTATCCTGTAGCTCAGCTTTGCCACGCTCTCGCAGTGATCAAAGGTTGTGATGCGGCCGTGCTGCATGTATTTCTTCATCTCCAGCACACGCTCGTGACTCTTGAGATCCCTCAAAAGCTCATCTATCAGCCTGTCCTCGTGCTCTCTGCGGACCTTTCTTTTTGAACCCACCTGCTGCCTCCCGCGAAAACGCCTGACATCATACTTTACGTCCATTTATGCTCCCAACAGCTTTCCCATTTCCCCAAGCGACAGATATACAGCATCGGGTTTCACGTCACTTTTTTCCACATCTTCCTCTGTGCTCTCGCCTGTGAGCACGAGCGCGCCCATCGCGCCGTTTTTTACACCGGTAGCGATATCGGTATAGAGCCTGTCCCCCACAAATGTGATCTCGCTCCGCTTTGGTCTTGCACCCGTCAGTCTCCCGGCCCTGCCGATAACCGCCTCTACGGTCTCCTTGTGGGGTTTGCCCGTGACGATCGGACTCACTCCGGTAGACAGCGTCATCGCCGCAGCGATCGCGCCGCAGTCCGGGATGAAGCCGCCCTCAACCGGACAGTTTATATCAGGATGCGTCGCCAGAAATCCGGCGCCCTCTCTGATGAAATTACAGGCTGCCGTCATCCTGTCATATGTGAGAGTCTTATCAAAGCCCAGTACCACCAGATCCGGATCGTCTTCGGAGAGAGGTATCCCCGCGTTTTCAAAGCTCTTAAACAAAGGCGGTGTCCCCATCAGAAACACTTTTTCACCCGGTCTGTTCGTTTTCAGATAGTCGATCATCACATCGCCCGATGTCATTATCTGATCCGGAGTGATAAAAGTATCCATACCGGCAAGTTTTTCTATGTAATCCTCCGGCGATCTCGAGGAATTATTTGTAAAGAACATATAATCCCTGCCGGATTTTTTTACGGCATCGAGAAACTCCCTCGCCCCGTCGAGTATCCTGTCACCCAGATAATAGGTACCGTCCATGTCGAGGACGAATATTGTCGTTTTTTCAAGAAGTTCCAGTCTATCCATGCCCGTTTACGCTATACGGCTGCCACATCTCTGGCGGCGACCACGTTCACCCCTGTCCCGGCGGCGTTCTCCACGATGACGTCGCCTATAGCGACCGGCGCCGCCGCATGCGCCGCATGTACTTCCTTCATCACTTCAAATATCTTACCCTTGGGGATATCACCCGCAGTCTTGACGGGAACCCTGGCGATATCACCTCCCGACACGGGAACCGTTGACGTGACTGTCCGCGTCGGATCTGTCACTTCCTTTTTCCCATAGATCTCACCTCTGGGGCAGGTATTGCCCTTAACCGTTATGTTCCCGCCGTCTATGCTCACCGTGAGCGCACAGCCCAAAGGGCAGTTTATGCAAGTAAGTTCTCTTGTTTCCATATCATCTCTCCCGGATGCGTTTTCACTCAAGGGTGATCTTCAGTACTTCGCCCGGAGCAAAATCACCCAGCTTCTCTCTCGTCAGCTTCACCTGCTCCATCTCGCCCGGGGCAAGAACTCTGGTCCTTCTGGAATACAGCTTCTCCTCACCCTTATATACGGCGATGGTTTTGTCCTTATAAACATCCGCGACCCTGAATCTCAAGGTGATCTCGTCGCGCATGTTCCTGATATCGATCTGCTGCGGTACCGTATAACGCACTCCGCCTTCGGTTTCTATCCGGATCTGCTCCGGATCACCGGATGCTGCGCCCGCTCCCTTTACATATGCAGCCGCGTTCTCACCGGCGAGGGCTGCCTCCTCGGAGACATAGTCCACAAGATCGTGGACGTGCAGCACATTTCCGCAGGCAAAGATGCCCGGGATATCCGTCTGCAGCCTGTCATTGACTACAGCTCCGCCGGTCACGGTACTGAGCGAAGCATTTGTCATCCTGGTCAGCTCATTCTCGGGAAGAAGACCGCAGGAGAGCAGCAGTGTATCGCATTCATAATCCTGTTCTGTTCCGGGTATCGGATTTCTCTTTTCATCCACTTCCGCGATCGTCACACCGCTCACTCTTTCCTTTCCGCGGATATCTACGACGGTATGTGAAAGCAGAAGCGGTATGCCGTAGTCATTCAGGCATTGCACTATATTGCGCTTTAATCCGCCCGAATAAGGCATAAGTTCGGCGACGGCGAGGACTTCCGCTCCCTCCAGCGTAAGCCTTCTCGCCATTATGAGCCCTATATCGCCCGACCCAAGGATTACCGCTCTCTTGCCTATGGAATATCCCTCTATGTTCATCAGCCTCTGCGCCGTGCCCGCGGTATAAATACCGGCAGGTCTGTAGCCCGGTATCGAGAGCGCCCCCCTCGGCCTCTCGCGGCAGCCCATAGCCAGAATGACAGCGTCGGCTTTTATCTTTTTCACACCGGTCTCACGTCCCATGAGCGTTACTGTCCTGTCGCTGCCAACGGACATGACCATGGTGTTCAGAAGATAAGGTATCTCAAGCTCCTTTACCCGGGCGATAAAGCGCGCCGCGTACTCGGGGCCGGTCAGTTCCTCCCTGAAGGTGTGCAGTCCGAAGCCGTTATGTATGCACTGATTCAATATGCCGCCGAGCATCCTGTCGCGCTCCACGATCAGGATGTCCTGTACCCCGGCATTTTTTGCGGCGACAGCGGCGGCCAGTCCCGCAGGCCCTCCGCCTATAATAAGTATTTCAACATGTAGGTCTCCCAGCATTTATGCCTCCCTGTCAATCTCTTTATACTGCGGCATCTGTGTGTTCCGCCTGTCCCGAACCGGGCGGCGGATCAGATAAGAAGTTCCGATCCCGGTCTGTTTTTCCGGATCTCTTCCATGGGAACTCCCAGCTCCTCAGATAGTATCTCCATGACCCTCGGGGTGCAGAAGCCCGCCTGGCAGCGTCCCATTCCTGCGCGGACCCTGCGCTTGATGCCGTCCATGCTCCTTGCTCCGGGCTTCCTTCGTATGGCTTCCCTGATCTCGCCCTCGGTGACAGATTCACACCGGCAGACTATTTTTCCGTAATCCGGATCCTTTTCGATGAGCGCAGCTCTCTCTTCATCGCTCATCGCACTTACGGCCGGAATGCCCTTTCTCTCCGGCCTGTAATCCGCCTTTTTTCCCGCACCGGAAGCTTTTGCGATCTCGTTTGCAAGGAATACCCCGATCGCAGGTGCAGCCGTGAGACCCGGGGATTCGATACCGGCGGCATCATAGAAACCCGGTGCATCCCCGCACTCGCCCAGCACAAAATCCCCACCTGCCTCATGAGCGCGGAGTCCCGCAAAGGATGTGATCACGACCTTGAAAGGAACATTTTCCACCATCTCAGATGCCTTGCTCTTTATCTGTGAAAGCGCATCCGCCGTTGTCGCAGTGTTGTCCCTGTCGGGCTCATCATCCGCTGTGGGGCCGGACATGAGATTTCCGTGCACGGTAGGTGTCACAAGCACGCCTTTTCCCATCTTTCCCGGCACCCTGAATATCGTGCGTCCTACGGTTGATGCGGCCTCCTTGTCCATCAGCAGATAACTGCCCTTCCTCGCGGTTATGCTCAGTTTTTTCTCACTCACCATGTTGTGGATTATATCGGCATAAATGCCTGCGGCATTTACCACATAGCGCGTCTGTATCTTCCCGCCGTCCGACAGTTCAAGCTCATATCCTCCGTCGATCTTCCTTAGGCCCGTAACCTCACTCAGAAATCTGAATTCCGCTCCGTTTGACGCGGCACATTCGGCATAAGCAGCCGTCAGTTCAAAGGGGCAGACTATCGCACCTGTTTCAGCGAGCAGGGCCGCGGTCACTTCTTTTGACAGAGCGGGTTCAAGTTCCCTCGCCTCGTCTCCGGTCAGCACCTTCAGACCCTCTACGCCGTTTTTTATACCCCTGTCGTACAGATCACGGATCCCCGCGGCGTCGTCGTTCCCGACAGCCAGCACCATTGACTGGTTATTTACATACGGTACATCCAGTTCTTTTGCGATACCGGCCATCATCCTGCTGCCCAGGACATTAAATTTCGCCTTCAGAGATCCGGGAGCAGCATCAAAACCGGCATGAACAATGGCGCTATTGGCCTTGGACGTGCCGCTGCACACATCCTCTTCTTTTTCCACAAGCAGGATGTCCAGATCCCAGGCGGAAAGCTCCCTCGCCACGGCACAGCCGACCACTCCGCCGCCTATGACAGTAACATCTCTCATGGCCATCACACAGACTCCCCTTCCACTGAATAGAAATTGCCCATTACTTCCTCGAAATCATTGTCGCCGAAGAACATAAATGTGATCGTGTAGAAATATCCGTTCTTCTGACTGTGGATCTGCATCTCTCTCACCTGTGTACCCTGGTAGGTACAGTAAGCCACATTTGCATAAACTATCTCTCCGAGGAACTGTCTCTCTTCGACCGAAACAGTGACATCCTGGTAGCCGCCTTTGGTAAGCTGTTCTTCCAGTGCCGCATTGGTGTCCTCGGCAACCTGCCTCATGTCTTCCGAGGCGATAAACATGGAATTGATCACGCTGACGCTGATCTCGTTGCCGTATCCTCCGGATATAACATCCATATCCACATATTCCTCGGGTTTTTCGAGAAACGCGGTGGCCGTCTCGGTGGTTGCCGCCTCGCCCAGGTTGTTGATCTTTGCCAGTTCGTCGGGTGTGGAAAAGGTCCACCCGTCTCCCATTGTCAGACCGATACCGAGGGTTGAATTCTCATAAGAATTGCCGCTTAGTACTCCGGGCGTAAATACCGGCGGAGGCTCCTCTCCGGGCTCCGCTTCGGCGGGTTCCTCATCATAATCCTCCTCGTCGTCGAAGTCGCCTTCGTAATCCTCCTCATCCTCCTCGTCGTCTTCTTCCAGTTCCTCGAACTCCCACTCCTCCTCTTCTTCCTCGTCTTCATCCTCATACGGAGCATAGACAGGCTTCTTGTAGGGAAGCAGCAGCTCGAAGCCGTCGCCGCAGCCGCACAGCGCGAACATCAGGGCAAAGCATACCGCCGCAGTTCTTACGGATCTTGTTTTCAAAAGATTTCCGTTCATCATATCTCACATCTCCCCGTCCATCACGCCGCGGTTCTTATACAGGTAATCGACAAGCGATACCACAGTAAGAGCCAGGGCAATATACATCACTATATTGGTTAAGACAGTCAGCTGCCTGATATCAGCTATCTTCAATATGATCATTATCATCTGAAATGTCGTCTTGAACTTTCCCCAATAACTTGCTGCAATGACAACCCCTTTTTCT
Source organism: Lachnospiraceae bacterium (assembly GCA_024697225.1). Taxonomy (GTDB): domain Bacteria; phylum Bacillota; class Clostridia; order Lachnospirales; family Lachnospiraceae; genus Butyrivibrio. The sequence goes on along the minus strand of JAILGA010000035.1, from coordinate 43,657 downwards.
GCGGCTATCAGTCTGAAGCCGCTGATCACGAACTCTCTTGATATTATTACCACAACTATCCACGCAGGTATCATGCTGTCCGAAAAAAGCTCCCTTGTGGCGAGGCAGATCATCCCCGAACATACAAGAAGCTTGTCCGCGAGAGGATCCATAAACTTCCCGAAATCCGTCACCAGATTATATTTGCGCGCTATCTTTCCGTCAGCCAGATCGGTCAGGGATGCCGCCGCAAATATGGCGATCGCGATCCATTTGCTTGCGCCGCCCGCCAGAGGCACAAGCAGAAACAATACAAAGAAGGGGATCATAATGACCCTCAGCATAGTAAGTTTGTTAGGCAGATTCATCTTCATCGCACAATTCTCCTGTCAGATCATACCCGTCAGTTCCTGTTATCCTGGCAAAAACATAATTGCCCGTGATCAGTTCCCTGTCCGGATCCACATTTTCTATGAACAGCATACCGTCTACGTCCGGAGTATCACGCATGGTCCTCGCGGCGTAAACATCGCCGTATCCGCTGCCGGAGCTGACTCCGGTCACTCTTCCCTCTATAACCGCTTCCACGGTCTGCCCCACAAGGGCATTTCCCTTCTCAAACACGATCTGCTGCTGAAGCTTCATCAGCTTCGTGCGCCTGATCTTCTTTGTCCTTTCAGACACCTGATCGGAAAATGATGCGGCGGGCGTTCCCTCCTCCTGCGAATAGGTAAAAACACCCAGCCTGTCAAATCTCATATCTCTCACAAGCTCCGCCGTGCGTCTGTGATCCTCTGCCGTCTCTCCGGGGAATCCGGTGATGAACGTCGTCCGGATACATATATCCGGGATGCGCTCACGCAGTTTTTCTACAAGCTCTCTGATATCCTTCTGCTTTATCTTTCTTCCCATCCGGGCAAGTATCCTGTCCGAACCGCTCTGAACAGGAATGTCAAGATATCTGCATATCTTCTTCTCAGAGGCGATCACATCTATCAGATCGTCATCTATCTCCTCCGGATAGCAGTACAGTACCCTTATCCAGTGCAGACCTTCGATCCTGCAAAGTCTTTTCAGAAGTTCCGGGAGTTTTTTCTCCCCCGTAATATCTATCCCGTATCTCGTGCACTCCTGTGCAACCAGTATCAGTTCGCTTATGCCCTCTCCGGCGAGCTTTTCTGCCTCGGACACCAGTTTTTCCATGGGCATGCTGCGGTATTTTCCGCGGATCCCCGGTATCGCACAGTAGGTGCAATGTCTGTCGCAGCCCTCCGCGATCTTCAGGAATTCATAACTCATGCCTGTGGTCAGGACTCTTCTGCCGTTTTCCGGCGCATGCTCTTTTCCTTTGCCGGTATACACGCAGTTCTCAGGCAGCGCTCTTCCCGAACTCACATCCTCAAGAATCCGGGCGATCTGTCCGTTTTCGGAAAGCATTACTACCGCGTCGACCTCGGGAATCTCTTTCCTGATCTCGGCGCTGTACCTCTGCGCCATACAGCCTGTCACGATGAGCGCCTTTATCCGCCCTGCGGTCTTCATGTCCGCATAGGTAAGTATCTCTCCTATGCTCTCCTCTTTTGCCGCATCAATAAAGCAGCAGGTGTTGACGATAACCGCCTCCGCCTGCTCCTCATCATCTGTGATCTCATGTCCTGCATCAAGCAGGGTGCCGAGCATCCTCTCCGCATCAACCCGGTTCTTATCGCAGCCGAGCGAAACAAAATAAAGTCTCATTCTTCCTCTGACACAGACTCCGCGTCCTCATCGGCAGGTATTTCTTCGACCTCGCCGGCTTCCTCTGCGGCTTCCGGCTCCTCGTCGACTCCGCTCCTTGTGCTCTCGGCAAGTCTTCTCTCCTCCATACTCGCCTTCTCCTCGTCGGTCAGTATCCTTATCTTGTCTTCATTGAGTTCGGATACCGCAACAGACAGAGCCTTTCTGCCCTTGGTGGCATCAACAAGCGGATCATCTCCCGCCACAAGCTGCCTTGCTCTTCTCGCCGTCGCCATGACAATGGAATAACGGCTGGAGATGATGGGTTCCTCTCCCTCTTCAACTCCCTTGTTCACGACCTTCATCAGGTCAACGTAAGATGGATGTATCATTGTTCTTAAACCCCCTTTTCAGTGTATAGTGTACAAACTGTCGATGATTGTCTTTATAAGCTCTGTGTTTCTGCCGGGCGCTGCGTGTGCAGCCTGTATGATGCTGTGCATCTCTTCGGTACAGCGGTCGAGGTCGTCATTGATAAGCAGATAATCATATCTGTCTATATATTTCGATTCCTCTTTGGCGCGCTCAAGCCTCTCCTTAATGACATCCGGGGCTTCCGTTCCCCTTCCCTCAAGTCGTTTTTTCAGTTCTTCGGCACTCGGCGGAGTCACGAACAAAAGCAGGGCATCGGGACACTTTTCCTTTACCTGAAGCGCGCCCTGCACCTCGATCTCAAGCAGCACATCATAGCCCTCGTCGAGTCTTTTGTATACGAAATCTCTGGGAGTACCGTAGTAATGCCCGCAGTAGCCGGCATGCTCGATAAACTTACCCTCCTCCACCATCTTTTCGAAATTCTCATCCGTGGTGAAGAAATAATCCCTGCCGTCTACTTCGCCTGCTCTGGGCTCTCTTGTCGTCATGGACACGGAAAGCGTGTAATTGTCATAGCGGGACATAAGTTCCCTCATGAGCGTGCCCTTGCCTGTCCCCGAGAACCCGCTTATCACCGTTATTACTCCCCGTCTGTCCGCCATAGGTTTCCTTTCGATCAAAGAGATCTCCGTGTTGTCACTCGATATTCTGTATCTGCTCTCGTATCTTTTCGATAGTAGTCTTCAGGTCTATACCCATGTCCGATATGCCAAGATCCGTGGATTTTGAAAGTATCGTGTTTGCTTCCCTGTTCATCTCCTGAACGATAAAGTCCAGTCTTCTGCCTATACCATCCTTGTCATCGCCCTTTTCAAGGACACTCCTGACCTGCGATATATGGCTTCCAAGCCTTACCAGTTCCTCATCGACGCATACCTTGTCGGCAAACAGCGCGACTTCCATGGCAAGTCTGTTCTCATCTATCGACTTCTCCCCCATGAGATCCTCGATCTTCTCACGGAGGGATTTTTTGTACTCCTCGATTATCTGCGGAGAGCGCTCCGTGATATACGCCACGCTGCTTTCCATCACAGTAAGCTTATCAAGCAGGTCGCTCTTAAGCCATTCACCCTCGGTCCGCCTTGCTTCCGAAAACTTCATGCAGGCGTCCTCAACCGCTTCCAAAACTCCCTTTACAGCCTCATCCTCATCAAGCTCCTCTTCCTCCGTAACGAAGACATCCGGGAATCTGGCCAGTGTCGAGAGTCTGATGTCATTTTCCATGCCGAATTCCTCGGCCATAAGCTTCAGACTCTCAAGATACTCCGAGGCGATCCGTCTGTTGTACCTGACCACCTCGTCATTACCGTAATCAAGGGTGCAGCTTACAAAAACATCAACCTTCCCTCTCTTGATATAGCGCTTTAAGAGTGCCCTCACGGGGCCATCAGCCGCTCCCAGCCTTCTGGGAAGCTTTACGTTAAGATCGAGATAGCGGTTATTGACGGATCTGATCTCCGCCATATATCTCCGCTCACCCTGCGTGATCTCGCTTCTTCCGAAGCCTGTCATGCTGCAGACCATAGTTTCCTCCAAAGGTACCGCGAAAAACAACAAATCCCACCCTGATAGTCCTGATCGCGCGGTCCGGCCTTTCCGCGGGCGCCGTAACAACACATCATGTAATCATATCATATATAATGCGGAATTGCAAAGAATATCGATATATCACCCGTGCCTATCCCATCTTCTCTCCCTGTGGCAGCGCTCACAGACACTGTACCTGAAGCCGAAGGGGAGCGGTCTGCCGCAGCGCTTGCAGCGGCGTCTTTCAAAGCGCTGATCCTGCAGCAGGACTATGAGCTTATCGGTTATTTCGGATCTCTTCTTCTCGATCATTCCTATTAGCTCTGACTGAGGTTCAAACCGGCTCACAACACTGTACAGGAGATCATATTCCCTGTAGAGAAGTTCAAGCCCTGCCATGTCGCTTCTGGCACCCACCTCATCCAGCATCACATCCAGGCCTTCTCCCAGCATGACCCTGCAGAAGCAGTCCTCCCACAGCTCCAGCAGCCTGAAGCTCTCCTCATCGAACTTGAGATTGATGAACTCGCATATCAGTTTTTTGTCATCCGATATGTGTTCAAGGCGCTTTGCAAGGTCTATCTCACGTCTCACATTTGCCTTTATGAAGCCCTTCTGCACGGGGATCTCCGACCATTTCTCCAATATCACGGACACTCTCGTATCAAAGAGCAGAATGTCATTCGGAACAGTGACAACCGCCTCTTCAATATCCGGCACGGGAGCGTTGTAGAGTTCCTCCATATCCTCATCGCCCTCAATGCTCCCGTAGAGTCCAAGATCATAGATACCGTATCTGCCGGCCCGCCCTGCGATCTGCTGCACTTCCTCGGGCTTCAGCACCCTGCTCTCCCTGCCGTCAAACTTGTAGTCCTCCACAAAGACCACCCTTCTGACAGGCAGGTTCATTCCCATACCTATCGCATCCGTGGCAACGACCACATCAGTCTCCCTGTCGTTGAACTTCCGTACCTCCTCATGCCTCACATCATAAGGCAGGGCGCCGTAGATAATGCTGCAGCTTATACCCTGCTCCCTCAAAAGTCCCGCGACACTGTGCACGCTCCTTCTTGAAAAGACTATGAGCGCGTCTCCGGGCTGCACCCCCGCCGGAAAACTCACAGGCTCACGAACCGCCGCTATCGGCACCAGCCGCTCGTGCTCACATATAGTACAGGTATCACCGCACAGATCTATCAGCCTTTCTATAATCTTCCTGGCATATGGTGCCGCACAGACGTGGATCCGTCTCGCCCTGAGGCCAAGTATCGCGGCCGTCCATGCATAACCCCTGTCGGGATCCGACAGCATCTGAGCCTCATCTATGACGCCCACTTCATATCTCGCCGTGTAATCAGCCATCTCAACAGTGGAGGAGACGTGCGGGGACTCCGGGCTGCCGTAGGATTCCTCCCCCGTCAGCATGTGACATTCAAGCCCCGCGTCTGTCATGGCCTCATACTGCTCATAGGCCATGAGTCTGAGGGGCGCGAGATATACGCCGCTTTCAGCCTTCTTCAGATCTTCCAGTGCGTCATGTGTCTTTCCCGAATTGGTGGGACCTATATGCAGAAAAAACTCCCGCTTCATTCTGCGGGCTCTGGGGAAGAGTTTGGTGTAATCGGAGGGCATCCCCTCCTCGATAAACGACAGCAGCTCATTCTCGGCCGCCAGTTCATCAAGCCTTCTTGAAGCCAGCTCCCTGTATCTGGGATTCTCGCAAAGATGCTCCAAAATGGCTTCGTTCGTCAGCCTCTCACCGGCAATCTCTCTGAAATACTGCTTTATCTCCCTGCCGAAGGCCTTCTGGGCAAGCATTCTGAGTCTTCCGTTCTCCTTGCGGCGAAATGCCGGTATCTCATCCAGAGTACACTTGTAGGTCCACTGCTGTATTCCCTCGATCGCTCCGTATTTTTTCAGCACGGGATCTGAGACGTACCTCATCTTCTCGAAGAACTGGTCAAGATTGCTCTCATCAAGAAACTGCGGCACGGTTTTACCCCTGCCGCCCTTTTTTTTGCTGTAATATGAACTGTCCAGCCTTATTACGCCGCTTTCAATGCCATCAAGCATGGTATCCGCCGCAAGTTCGGCGGCTTTCTTCACAAGGATATCAACGCATTCGTCCTTTTTATCCTCATCGAAAAAGCCCCCGTTTACGAGTTCCTCCGCAAACAGCGCCTTATTCCATGCTCCATCCGGACTGCTGCCCCTCTTTTTCCGTCTTACTCTGTGCATTTGGGCAGAGCCACCGTTCCCGTGCGCGCTATCTCGACGATTGAGATACTGCGCATCATTCCGATAAACGTTTCAATATTCTCGGGTTCATCACAGATCTGCACAAGCATGGTACTCTTTGCGATATTGACTATCTGAGCACCCATTATGTCGCAATTCTCCATTATATCCCTGCGGTTTGTCTTGTTGTAGCGGAGCTTTATCAGCATGAGTTCCCTTGATATCGCATCGGGTTCGTCAAAGGTCTTGACCTTTATGACATCTATCTTTTTATTCAGCTGCTTCTCGATCTGCTGAAGGGTTCGTTCATCGCCGTTTGAGACGATGGTCATGCACGAGACGGTCCTGTCGTCGGTCTCGCCCACGACCAGGGAGTCAATATTGAAGCTCCTTCGTGCAAAGAGTCCCGCCACCTTTGACAGCACGCCCGAGCGGTTTTCTACCAGTACGGAATAAATCTTTCGCATGTCTTACCCCCTTCACTCACCTGGGTGTGTCTTCGTCCGGATCAACGGACACATCGAGTATTGCCGCGTCATATTGCCTGAGGAAAGCAGTCACCACCTTGTCGATATCCGATCCCCCGTCAAGCTTCAGATACGGAAGACCGTACGCTCTTGCGAGGAGTTCAAGATCCGGCTCGCTCTCTATCCTGACCATCGGATATCTTCCGTCCAGATGATAGGTCTGATATTCCCTGACCATACCAAGCCGTCTGTTTGTCATGACCACTATCTTTATACCGGCATTCTCCTGATTCATGGTGGCAAGTTCCATCATGGACATGGCAAAAGCGCCGTCACCGCACACTGCGATGACCTGCCTGCCGGGGCAGGCTATCCTTGCGCCTATGGCTGCGGGTATCGCATAACCCATGGTCCCCATTCCGCCGGAGGTCATGAATCTTCCGCCCCTTACCTGATGGTATCTGCAGGACCATATCTGATTCTGTCCCACATCCGCTACATAGACGCCGTTCTCGTCCATGAGTCTTGAAATCGCTTCTATGACGGTCTTCGGATCCGCGTATTCGCTGTTCTTCTTTGCCTTTTTTGCGTCGGAAGCGCCCTTGGTATTATAGAGTTCGTTCAGCCATCCACTGTGGTTTTCCGGCACCTTTGCTATCGATTCCTGCTTAAGCATCTCGGAAAAGATGTGTCCGATATCACCGACGAGGGGTATGGTGGGTCCCACGTTCTTTCCTATTTCGGCAGGATCCACGTCTATGTGCACCAGTACCTTGTTCTCCGTTATCAGATCCGGTCTGTTCACAGCTCTGTCGGCAACTCTTGCGCCCACCACCAGCAGCAGATCGGAATTATTCATTGCATAGTTGGCTATCGGCTCACCGTTGTTCCCGACCATGCCGAAATAAAGCTGATCCTCGGTCGGCATGACACCTATGCCCATCATGGTAGAGACCACAGGAATATCAAATCTGTGTGCGAATTCCCTTATAAGCTTTTCCGCTCTCGACGATATGACTCCGCCGCCCGCGCAGATCAGAGGCTTCTTTGCCGAAGCAAGTTCCGATATGACCTTCCTTATCTGAACGGTGTTTCCCTTCACCGTCGGCTTGTAGCTGCGGAGGCTCACGCTCTCGGGATATGAGAATTTCTGTATGGGCGCCTCCTGAACATCCTGCGGAACGTCTATGAGAACAGGACCCTTGCGGCCTGTACCCGCAATATGAAAGGCCTCCTTGAAGATGCGCGGTATGTCCGCCGCATTTCTCACGAGATAGCTGTATTTGACAAAGGACTCCGCCGCACCTGTGATGTCCGCCTCCTGAAAGACGTCGCTGCCTATCAATGAGCTGTTGACCTGTCCGGTAATGCACACGAGAGGAATGCTGTCCGCAAATGCGGTAGCAATACCCGTCAGCAGGTTTGTTGCTCCGGGGCCGCTGGTGACCACGCAGACTCCCACTTTTCCTGTGAGTCTTGCGTAACCGCTCGCCATATGAGCCGCGTTCTGTTCGGTCCTGACGAGGACGCCGTGTATATCGGTATCCCTCTCAAGCGCGTCATAGAACGGGCATATGGCTGCGCCCGTGTAGCCAAAGAGCACATCAACGCCTTCAGCGGCGAGACTTTTTGCCATTGCATCCGCACCGATCATTCCTTTTCTCCTCTGTTATCGTTGTTCGTTTTTTCGTTGTTATTGATTTGCCGGCATATTAACCGTCCTGTATTTCCGGCCTGAACTCCCGTTCCCATCAACCGGTCAGTGTATCTCAGATCTTTCTACTCATCTATCCCAAGCAGTTTCTTTGCCACAAGGACGGCCTCTGCCGCATCCTTCGTATATGCATCGGCACCTATATCCCTGGCAAAATCGGCAGTCACCACGGCACCGCCTATCATGATCTTCACATCCGGGCATTTTACCCTGGCAAGCTCGACCACAGCCTTCATCTCCTGCATGGTGGTGGTCATTAAAGCCGAGAGGCCGATGAGCCTGGCATCGTTATCAATAGCGACCTGCACGATCTCCTCAGTCGGTACGTCCTTACCCAGATCGATCACCTCAAAACCCACGTTTCTAAGCATGAGAACCACCAGGTTCTTGCCGATATCGTGGACATCACCCTTAACGGTCGCAAAGACAACTTTGGGGTATTTATTCTCTCCTCTTCCCTCGGCTAGAAGCGGTTCAATGACCGTGATCGAGAGTTTCATCGCCTCGGCTGAAGCAATGAGCTGCGGCAAAAAGTACTTGCCTGAGTTAAAGAGTTCCCCCACCTCATTTATCGCGGGCATCAAGCTTGAATTTAACAGTTCCTCCGCACCGATCCCCGAATCTATTGCCGCCTTTGTGTCCTTTGCGATGCTTCGCCTGTTTCCCTTGAGCACATCTGTCTTCACTGTATCCGCGGGTGTCACATCCGTCTTTTCCGCGGTCTTTTCCACGCTTCCGCGAACACTCATGCCTGCGGATGATGTAAGGCCCGGAGCGGGATCGGATCCGTATCTGCTCATGTGCTCAAGATATCTTCCGTCGCTTCCCTCTTTATTCTTCAGCAGATCGGCGGCGAGCGCCGAGTTGACCAGAAGCTCCTGCGACGGATTGGATATGGCCATCGTCAGCCCTCTGTCTATTGCCATGGTGAGAAATGCCGCGTTTACAAATCCTCTTTGCGGAAGTCCGAAGGATACATTGGAGAGACCACATATCGTGGAAATGTCTCTCTCGCTGCACCAGGATACCGTCTTAAGAACAGATACCGCCGCATTTGGATCCGCTCCGACGGTCGCAACCAGCGCATCGACCACAATGTCCTCTCTTGTGAGGCCGTATTCGTAAGCTGTATCCAACAGTTTTTCTACATTGGAGATCTTTTCTTCTACAGTCTCCGGTATGCCGTTTTCACCGACGGGCAGCAGGATCACCATAGCCCCGTACTTCTTTGCCAGAGGCATGAACCTTTCCGCCTTCCCCTTCTCAAGTGATACGGAATTGATAAGCGCCCGTCCGGGATAAGTTCTCAGGGCGTCCTCCATCGTTTCGAGATCTGTAGAATCCAGACAGAGCGGCAGGTCGGTGAGACTCATCACCTCATAGATGACGCTCTTCATCATGGCGTGTTCATCAATTCCCGGCATACCCACATTTATATCGAGTATGGATGCGCCGCAGGCCTCCTGTTCCGTCGCATAATCGGCAACGAGATCCAGTTTTCCCTCTCTTAACTCTGCCTGCAGTTTCTTTTTCCCCGTGGGATTTATCCTCTCCCCCACTATCATGAAAGGATCACCGGGCTTAAATGTGAGAGTCCTTCTCTCCGATGCCAGAACACGGATCCCCGCGGCTCTTCTCTCGGTTTCGGATGATCTCACATCGTAAGATGAGAACCTCCTGTGCAGCTCCTCTATAAATGCCGGCGTTGAACCGCAGCACGCCCCCAGTACGCTCGCTCCCGCATCCACGAGCCGCGCCGCGCCCTCTGCGAATTCTTCGGGCGTCATGTCGTAATATGTGTTTCCGTTTCCGTCAGTTCTCGGAAAACCTGCATTCGGCTTGGCGATTATAGGTATTGTCGTCACCTTTGCCATGTTCCGTATCACATCGGCCATCTCGGAGGGACCAGTCGAACAGTTTGCACCCACAGCAGATGCGCCCAGCGCCTCAAGAACGACTGCCCCGGATGCTGCATCTGTCCCGAAGAGAGTCCTCCCGTCAGCCTCAAAAGTGAGTGTAGCCATGACAGGCAGATAAGGTGCGACCTCTCCCGCGGCTATCATTGCGGCCCTTGTCTCCTGCAGACTCATCATAGTCTCAACGACCAGCAGGTCGACGCCTGCATCCCTGAGGACTGCTATCTGCTCCCTGTACACGTCAACAAGTTCATCGAACTCCATGTCGCCCACAGGCCTGACCTGCCTGCCTGTCATGGTGATATCACCTGCAACGAGGGTGTCATGACCTTCGACGGCTTTTTTTGACAGGGCGACCAGAGCAGTGTTTATCTCGGCAAGCCTGCTTTCGAGACCGTATTCGCGAAGCTTTATCCTGTTTCCCGTAAAGGTCGGAGCATAGACGATATCGCTTCCCGCAGCCGCATACGCCCTCTGGAGTTCCAGGAGGACATCCTCATGCTCGAGGATCCACGCCTCCGGGCACACCCCTGCCGGCATACCGGCCCTCATGAGATTCGTGCCCGTCGCACCATCGAGAAACCTTATCCTGTTTTCGAGATATTTCCTGAATTCTTCTTTTTTCATAACATACTGTTTATGCCGAATAACGATCCCAATTACCAATATCCCCGACTATCAAAAAACATGTTCGATAGTATAGCGCAATCACGCCATCTTGTACAGCGTCCGCTGTCTATCACACCAAATATACGTTGACTTTTTTTGCCGCCGGCCTGCGGTCAGTTCTGCATCACTTCCACGACTGCCGGCAGAAACTGCTTCTTCCTTGAGACTATGCCTTGCAGTATCGCACTTCGACCGTCTTCAATGGGACAGTTGAACGCGTGCTCGATGACCCATGCGGCGTCACCTCCGTCAAACAGCACTTCCGAACTCTCCCCGATGATATCCGTCAGCAGGAAAAAGATCATCTGGAGACCTGAATCCTCCCGCTTCTTTTTGAGACACGGAAGTATCTTCTCCCTGATCAGCGCGAGCTCGCCGGTATCCATGGAGTTGATCTGACCCACTCCGATAGTTTTCTCTCCCACGGAAAAGCGCTTGAAATCCTGCGCAAAAATCTCTTCGGCAGTTTTCTTCTCCATGTTGGAACCGGCGCGGAACATCTCACGGGCGAACTGCTCCGGATCGAGCCCCGCTGTTTCGGCAAGTGCAGCCCCGGAATCCCGATCGATCTCCGTGCAGGTAGGACTGCGGTACATCAGTGTATCGGACAGAATGGCCGCAAGCATAAGCCCCGCGGTCTGCGGATCTATATCAATGCCATGCTCGCGGTACATAAGATAAATAATAGTTGACGAAGAGCCCAGCGGCTGATTGCGGAAAAAGACGGGCGATAAGGTAGAAACCGTTCCCAGTCTGTGATGGTCAATGATCTCAAGGATCTCCGATTCCTCCATCCCGTTCACAGCCTGGCTCTTTTCGTTGTGATCGACGAGTATGAGCTTCTTTCTTCTTGCTCCCAGCAGATTTCTGCGCGAGATCATGCCGATGAAGTCATCGTTTTTGTCAAGTACCGGAAAGTAGCGGTGCCGCATCTGGGCCATGATCGGTTCGATATCCTCCAGGAAATCATCCATCCTGAAGTTCACAAGTGCTTCCGTCTTCATGACCGCGCGAACAGGCAGGCTCTGATGAATGAGGCGCGCCACTGCAAAGGTGTCATGAGGAGTTGTGATAAGATGACAGCCGCGCTCGTCGGCAAGCTTCATGATCGACGCCGAGATCCTGGCCCCTTCGCAGACCACAAGGCAGGCTGCATCCATCTCTATGGCACAGAGCTGTGTATCATATCTGTTTCCCAGTATTACCAGATCTCCCGGCTCTATCAGATCCTCCATCATCTCGGGATTACCGGCTGCTATGACCACTTTGCCCGTTGTAAACCTGTCGTCGATGCTGCCCACGCTCATCTCTCCGTCCAGGGTTTCAGTTATATTCCGATACAACGTGCCCGCTCTTGAGAGCACCTGTTCGTCGTTGACGTTCATATATGATTCCAGTATATCGCCATAGGACAGGAGTCCTTTTAGCTTTCCTTTATCCGTGATACACAGAGTCACAACTCCCGCATCACGCATGGCTTCCCCGGCCTTTTTCAGCGACATCTCGCCGGAATCTCCGGAAAGGCTCCTAATCTCCATATCCCTGACCTGGGTGCGCACATCCTTGATATAGACCGGCGGGTCTACCCCCAGGCGGCCGAGGACATACTGGGTCTCCTCGTTCAGATGACCGCATCTCGCAGCCACAAATGTACCCCCGGTGAGGGTGCTCTTCAGCCTCGCATATGCTATGGCCGCGCATATCGAATCCGTATCCGGGTTCTTATGACCGATCACGAAGACCGGACGATCGCCTGATCCTTTATTCTCTGAATGATCTTTATTCACAGATTTCCGCTCTCCCCCTGATATGCTGCAAACAACAAAACATGATGATTCTACCATATGCACGGCTTTTTTCCAACACCCGCGACTCTGATGAAGTGTGTATCCGTAGCCGTAGCCATCATTTACATTGTACCAACAACGTGTCGCAATGTTAGTACCAAGGAGGTGGCGATATGAGCAGTACAATTACAGTCAGAGTCGAAGACAAGACAAAAGAAGAGGCAAGCGCGACATTTAAAGAGATTGGGTTGGACATGTCCTCTGCTACCAATGTATTTCTGAAGCAGGTCATCCGAAGCAATGGTATACCTTTTCCCGCATCAATGGATACGCCGAATTCTATTACATTAAAGGCTATCAAAGAAGCTGAAAAAGGAAAAATGGCATCGTTTTCTTCCATTGATGAACTCATGGAGGATCTAAATGATTAAAGAAATCAAGCGTACTTCAATGCTTCCCTGAAGAAGTGAGCACTATTGCTCGCTTGTATTTTCCCCGTGGAGTATCGAAAGCATCTTTCGTATACGGATATTGGCGCGCTCATAATACTCGTCAGCGGCCGACAGAGCGGATTCGTCAAAATTGCCGTCATACACGCCGTCGTATGCTCTGTGATAAGCATCAACGGCTTCTTTCATGTAATCCGAGACTTCGTCCGGAAGATCACCCAGATTCGCAAAATCATCCGGCACTTCAAGCTCGGCCATGTCCGAGCAGGCTTCACTGAGATCATCAAGAGCGTTCAAAAGCTCGGTTGAAGCTTCCTCGCTTCCGGCCTCTATTGAATTGATGGTCTCGTTGGCATCATCCACCTTCTCAAAAAAGGTCTCCATGCCGCTTCTGTACTCGTCGAGAAGTATCTCGTCCGACGACTGGCCGCAGCCTGAAAGAAGAAAAATCGTAGCCGAGGATAAGATCGCGCATGAGAGCATCGCATTATGTTTTGTCAGTCCCATCCTGTTCATAACGCAGTAATTGTAAACCAATATCATAAGTTTTACAAGTGCGCCGTTATCCGCGTTATGATTAGTACTCAACGCCCCGATTGCAGCTATCCTCGCATACGGAACGGGCTCGCGGGAGCTTGCTCATGAAAAGTGCATCGGGATTCACAGGTTTGCACGATCCCGATGCACTTTCTGCCTGCACTACTGCCGGCGCAAATGAAATTAAGCTCTTCAGCAAGGGGTACACCGCAATCAGACACGCAAAAACATGATTTCTGCAAAACTGCGTGTCGCATCCAGGAAAGATGCCCGGCAGGCAGACACGCAAAAACAAGACATCAGTTACTTCTTCTCTTTGACTCCCCTGATCCTTGCGATGGCTCTTGACATGGCCATCTGAGATATCCTGTACTCTCTCATGGAGAGCTCCTTCTGCATTCTCTCCTGAGCTCTTTCAAACGCCGCCTTTGCCCTGTTTTCATCGATATCCTCGGGGCGTTCAGCGGTCTCCGCGAGTACCGAGCAGGCATTGTCCGAAAAGTGGGCGACCCCCTTCCCTATCACGGCTTCGCGCCACTCCCTGCCGTGATCTACAGGCACGAGAAATCTCAGCATCCCGTTATATACGGCATAGACCGTATCCTCATGGTGCGGGAGAAATGCCTTTTCTCCGTCCTCGCACGGGATGATCAGCTCATAGCAGTCACCTTCGTAGAATACGCCGTCCTCCGCGTATATCTTAAGTTCAAAGAGTTTCAGTTTGTCGCTGTCTTCGTTCAAGTCAGATCCTCTGCCTTCTTTCTGGCATCATCTATCGTACCTACATTGAAGAATGCCGCCTCGGGCATATCGTCTGCCTCTCCGCCGATGATGGCCTCAAAACCGTCGATCGTCTTCTCGAGCGGCACATAGCTGCCGGGCACACCCGTAAACTGCTCTGCCACATGGAAGGGCTGCGACAGGAAACGCTGCATCTTTCTGGCTCTGTAAACGGTCTGTCTGTCCTCCTCGGAGAGCTCCTCCATACCCAGGATCGCAATGATATCCTGCAGCTCCTTGTATTTCTGAAGCATCTCCTCGATCCTTGTGGCCACCCGGTAATGCCTCTCACCGACAACATCGGCCTCAAGGATACGGCTGCTTGACTCAAGTGGATCGACAGCCGGATAAATACCCTGCTCGACTATCTTACGTGAAAGAACCGTCGTAGCATCGAGGTGGGTGAACGTGGTGGCAGGCGCCGGGTCCGTGAGATCATCCGCAGGCACATATATGGCCTGCACGCTGGTTATGGCGCCGTTTCTCGTGGACGTGATCCTCTCCTGAAGGGAGCCCAGATCCGTTGCGAGTGTCGGCTGGTAACCGACCGCGGAAGGCATGCGTCCCAGAAGTGATGAAACCTCTGATCCCGCCTGTACAAATCTGAATATATTGTCTATGAACAGCAGCACGTCCATGTGACCTATGTCACGGAAGTACTCGGCTATGGTCAGTCCTGTCTCAGCCACGCGCATTCTTGCCCCGGGGGGCTCGTTCATCTGTCCGAAAACCAGCGCTGTCTTATTGATGACGCCCGAGCTCTTCATCTCGACCCACAGATCGTTTCCCTCTCTGGATCTCTCTCCCACACCCGTGAAGATCGAATATCCTCCGTGCTCGGTCGCGATATTGTGTATGAGCTCCTGGATCAGCACCGTTTTCCCCACACCGGCGCCTCCGAAGAGACCTATTTTTCCGCCTCTTGCGTACGGTGCCAAAAGGTCGATGACCTTGATTCCGGTTTCAAGTATCTCCGTCGAAGTCTCCTGTTCAGCAAATTCGGGAGGTCTGCGATGGATCGGCCATCTCTCGGCATCCGTTATCTCAGCGCCTCCGTCGATCACATCACCCGTCACATTTAACAGTCTTCCGAGCGTCTTCTCACCGACCGGGACCGTTATCGGGGCCCCTGTCGCCTCAACCTCCATCCCGCGGTAGAGTCCCTCACTGGCCGTGAGCATAACGGTGCGCACCACTCCTTCTCCGGTGTGCTGCATGACCTCCATGACATCGTTACGGCCGCCCTTATTTATCCTCAATGCATCGCCTATCCTCGGCATTTCCTCGCCGGCGGCAAACTTAACATCCACCACCGGGCCCATTACCTGGATGATCTTTCCCTTGCTCAAATCACTTTTTCCTTTCCCTTTTTCTCGATCCGCCCACAACTTCCGTTATCTCCTGCGTTATTCCGGCCTGTCTGGTGCGGTTGTAGGTCCTCTCAAGCTCCTTCACTATCTCGGAGGCGTTCTTATTGGCTGCATCCATCGCGAGCATTCTTGAATTCTGCGCGCTGCAGAACGATTCGACGAGCGCACCGTATATGAGACCGCTGACACAGGGCGGCACTATATTGTCAAGCACTGCAGACGGTGAAGGATCCATCAGAAGAAGAGTCTCCATATTGGATTTTCCCTTTTTGCCGTCTTCATCGGACTCTATAACGACCCTGGATTCTGCTTCCTCCCTTTCGTACGAGATCTTCAGGGGCAAAAGTCTGTCCACCTTGACCTCTGTTGAGAGCGGTCCTTTCATAGCCGTGTATATTATATATACCTCCTCAAGCTGCCTTTTCTCGTAGTGTTCAAGCAGTCTGTAGGCTATGCTTCTCGCAAGGGATATGGTTGGTTTCTGCGCTGCGTACTGGAAATCACCGTCTATCTCTATTCCGCGGGACTTGAAATACTGCCTGCCCACCTCCCCGACCACGTAGAAATACTCGGTGCCGGGATCCGGTATCATGGATTCGGCGAGAGCGAGCACATTGTGGTTATATGCGCCGGCAAGTCCCTTGTCATCCGAAACCACGATATATCCCTTCCTTCTGTCCTCGGGCGCGATCTCCGAGTATGTATTCAGATACACATTCTCGGTATCCTTCGGGATGTATTTCATGATCCGGGCAAGCTCTTTCTGGGTTGCAAAGAAATACGGCTCAGTCTCGGCAAGCATCTTTTTTGCCTGTCTGAGTTTATTGGATGAGATCATATACATCGCGTTCGTGATCTTTCTGGTTTCCTTCACGCTCTCGATGCGGTCTTTTATCTCATTTAGGCTGGGCATCTCTTTCCTTCTTTATTACAGCGGCAGCCTCAAGTATCTGATTCTTCAGTACATCATCGAGTCCCGCACCGCCGGAGATCTGCTGTATGATATCCAGTCTGCGCTGCTTCATATTTTCAAGCAGTCTGTTCTGTTCATCCTTGACCTGCTTGGTCCCGATATCGTCAAAATATCCGCTGTTGGCGCACACAAGGGTGACAACCATCTCCGCCTGGGTGAGCGGATGACCGAGCGGCTGCTTCAGAAGCTCCATCAGCGCCTGTCCGTGAGCGAGCTGTTTTTTCGTCGCTTCATCCAGATCTGATGAAAACTGCGTAAACACCGCCATTTCCCTGTACTGTGCAAGGTCTATCCTTATGGAGCCCGCGGCCTTCTTCATGGCTCTGGTCTGCGCAGCGCTTCCCACACGGGAAACCGACAGACCCACGTTGACAGCGGGACGCATTCCCTCGAAGAACAGATCGCTTTCAAGGAAGATCTGTCCGTCGGTTATTGATATCACGTTGGTGGGGATGTAAGCCGACACATCTCCGGCCTGGGTCTCGATGATAGGCAGCGCGGTCATCGAGCCGCCTCCGTTGGCATCGGAGAGCTTGGCAGCGCGCTCAAGAAGTCTTGAGTGCAGATAGAACACATCTCCGGGATATGCCTCACGCCCGGGCGGACGCTCAAGAAGAAGACTCATTGATCTGTATGCCACTGCGTGCTTGGAAAGATCGTCATAGACTATAAGTACATCGGAGCCCTGCTTCATGAAGAATTCGCCCAGAGCACAGCCGGCGTAAGGGGCGATGTACTGCAGCGGCGCGGGATCCGCAGCGGTGGAGGAGACGATGATGGTATATTCCATTGCACCTGCGTCTCTCAGCATCCTTGCCAGTCTCGCGACCGTTGAAACCTTCTGTCCGATGGCGACATAAATACATATGACATTCTTGCCCTTCTGGTTGAGTATCGTGTCAGTGGCTATGGACGTCTTACCTGTCTGCCTGTCGCCTATAATAAGCTCTCTCTGCCCCTTTCCTATGGGGAACATCGTATCTATCGAAAGAATGCCGGTCTCTAATGGCTCACAGACCGAGCGTCTGTCTATTATGCCCGGGGCCTTCTGCTCAACCGGCATATAACCCTCTGCCTGTATCTCGTCCTCTCCGTCAATAGGATCGCCCAAGGAGTTTATCACTCTCCCGAGAAACTGTTTGCCGACAGGTATACCCGCCTGTTTTCTGGTCCTTGCGACCTTCATTCCGACCGAGATGTTCTGCTCACTGCCGAAAAGGATGCAGCCGGTCTCATTTTCCCTCAGATCCTGAGCCATGCCGCGGGTGCCGTCATCAAAGATCAGTATCTCGCCGTAGAATACCTCGGCCAGACCGTCAACGATGGCAATACCGTCACCCACCCAGGAGACCGTTCCTATCTCCTCGACTCTTGCGTGCAGCGAGAAATCCTCTATGCCGCCCTTTAAGGCGGCGATAAACTCCTCGTCGTTTCCGCCCTTTATGTCAGCAATGAACTGCCTTAACTGATTCTCACGGCCGCTCTCACTGAAGTCAAATTCCTTGTTTCCGAATTTTACGATAAAACCGGATCCCAGAGAGGGATCCCGGATCGTATCTATCCTTAATGTATCAAGCCTGTACCGCCTGCACAGCGTCGATCTTATGCGCTCAAGCTGCGCCGGTGACGGCGGCTTGATCGCGTATATCAGGTCCGCCTGAGCGGGACGCTTTAATACTTTTTCTCCTCTGTCGGCCGAAGAGCTCATGAAGCCTCCTCCGATCTGTTGAGTTCACGTATAAACGTATCATAGAGCGCTCCCTCGGATTCGGGATCCGCCTTTTGAACAGATATATAACCTGCGGCATCGACCACGATATCCTTGAGAGCCTTCTGATTCTTCTCAAGTGCGATGGCAGATTCCATATCGGCACTCTTTCTGGCTTCGGCGATTATCCTGCTGGCTTCCACCTTAGCCTCCTCGACTATGCGGTTATGCTCCTCAAAGCCCCTGCCTCTCCACTCGGCAAGCGTGCTCTCCTTTTCGGTCTCGAGCTCTTTTAGCTTTGTCTCATATTCCGCCTTCTCGGCACGGGTCTTCGTTATCTCGGCATCGAGATCTCTTCCCGCGTTTTCGATCGCATCCCTGCGCTCCTGGAGGATCTTATTTACCCTTCCGAAGAGGAATTTGCGAAAGAAAGCATACAGGATCAGCAGATTGATGATCGTGTATACTATGCTCATGTTTACCTTTAACACGACTTAGTCCTCCCGCGTTATTTCGCAAATATGATAGCCAGTGCCACCAGCAGTCCGTAAATGGCAGTTGCCTCGGCAAGAGCACCGCCGAGCAGCAGCAGTGTCATGATCTTGCCGCTGGCCTCGGGCTGTCTCGCCACCGCATCAACAGCTTTCGCGGTTGCGACGCCTATGCCTATGCCCGCTCCGATTCCTGTGAGCGCTGCGATGCCTGCGCCTAATGCAGTCAAGTCCATATCATTCTCCTTTCAAATAAAAAACGCTCTATTCCACAGCCTCCCCGATATACAGGGAAGTAAGAAACACAAAAACATATGCCTGAAGCAGGCCGTCGAAAAGATCGAAGTAGATGCTCAGAAGCGCCGGAACAAATACCGGGATTATCGTCTTGAGCATTTCCATGATCACGGTGGCGGCGAGAATATTGCCGAAGAGCCGCATACACAGCGACAGCGGCTTGATCGCAAGTTCCATGATGTTCATGGGCGCTATGACGGCCATTGGTTTGGCAAAGGATTTCAGCCAGCCGATACCGCCTTTTTTCCTGATGCTCGCGACCTGTACCAGCACTATGCTGGTTATGGCCAGAGCGGCTGTTACATTGAGATCCATGGTTGGAGGAGTAAATCCGAAGAGTCCCGAAATATTGCAGACTCCGAGATACAGCAGAACCGTGAGGAGCCATGATACGTACTCGCGTCCGTGCTCTCCAAGTCCGCTTCCTATGAGATCCTGCAGTTTGACAACGGCGGTCTCTATGATGAGCTGCCTCTTTGATATGTTATGGGTGCGGAGTCCGGCTGTCATGATGAGTGTAAATATCATCAGAAAGGCCATCACGATCCAGGAGACCACCACCGACTTGCTTATGTCAAAGAAGCCCTCCGGTCCGAAGCCGGGATTGATCGGTATTGCCGTTTTTTCGCCGTTTAACAGTTCCTGTACTACTTCACCGATTTCCATCGCCCGTCAGTCCTTCTTTTCTATCTTGCGTCTTGAAACGTCCGTGCGGACATATTCATCCCTGCTGTCAAGTATCTTTACGTCCTCATCTTTGACGTAATCCGATGCCTCGTGCTTCTGTGCGACGGGCTTCATCTGCGCGACCATCACGGCCACGATGATCCCTGCCACGATCAGAGCGAGTATCAATCCGATAACGATATGCTCCATAACGGTACCCCCTAACTAAAAAACGTTGAAATAATGGCAAATATGATCGTGAACAGCACGGTGTATCCCACAAAATACAAGGTTGCCTTCTTCTTGTCCACGGGGAGATTGCCGATCATCTTGCCGGTCTGACCGTTCATTGCGAACATGAAATTCTTGCCTTCCCAGGACGTTGACAGAAGCCATACAGGGAACATGGCATACTCCATCACGGTATCGGACAGAGTTACGTTCCGCGATTTCTCGGAGACGCTTCCGTGCTTAACGGTCGCTGCCAGCTCGTGCACCGACTGATTTTCAGCCCTCTCCTTCACGCGCGGTGCGACCGCATCCTTGTCAACATCGTAGCGGTTTGCAAGGAAGCCCGGCATATAGGCGGGTGAGAAGGGCTTTAGATCCTTGTAGTCAAAGGGTTCCACCGAATCCATCAGATCATCGGGCATGGAAGTAGAGCCGTCAGCGGGTATCTTGCTGAAGGCCACATCTCCCTTCCTGAAACAGTTGTATATCTTGGTCTCGGTAATTTCCTCGTCCCCGCTCCTGTGCGTCGTGGAATCGCTTCCCTCAAAGGAAGCCTCCGCATGTGCAAGACCGGAGAAGAGCCAGAAGGGCACGTAGACCCCCTGGATTTTATCGATATGATTCCCGTCGGTAAAGGACTTGGGAAGCAGTTTTTTGCCTTTGTAATATTCCTTCAGCGCCTTTATGGCATCCTTTTTCTCGAACCTGAAGGGGATGCAGTAATCGGGCTTCACGGCCTTGGACATCTGGCCCGCGATCTCAACGGCATTTCCGCAATACGGGCAGTTGGTCACGGCCGTGGTCGGATCCGTGTCAAGCGCAGCTCCGCAGGAGGTGCACACATAGGTGTTGGTTTCCATCTCCCCGCCGAATTCAGCATTCTGCTCGTTCGCGCTCTCGATGCGCGCGTCTTCTTTTTCACGCGCCGCCTCCGCCTTCGCCTGCTGCTCGGCTGTCAGCTTCTCGACCTCCTCAACCGTGTACATGCTGTCGCAAAAATCGCACTTGAGCTTCTGCTCCTTGCCGTCGAACCGAAGCGGTCCGCCGCAGGCCGGACATTTATACGCAGTGACCTGTTCCGCCATGCTTACCCCCTCCCGAAATGATATGCCGGATAAAACAAACCAAAACCACGGGGGATATTATACACCTCATCAGGCTCAAGGTAAAGGATTGTCTCGTCAGACTATTTTTTCAAGGTCCTTTCTCTCTTCGGATCTTTCCCTGAACAGTTCCTCCAGCCGCTCTTCCATGTCCTTTCTGCGCGCTCTCACCTTTTCCGCATACTCCTCGTTGAGGCGGTTTCTCTCCGCACGTCTCTTTTTCGTATCCTCGCGGACCCGCTGCCTCTCTTCTGCTGCGGCTTTGCGTCTTCTTCTGATCTCCGCGGATTCATCGTTCACGGTATTCTCACTCTTATCCGCGTCTTCCGTTTTTTCTGATCTTCCTGTCTCCACCACAAGGATATCCGGTGCGACGGCCCTGTCGCCGCGGCCGTATCCCGAAACAAAATTCTCTCCTCCCGTGGCCGACAGCGCCTCCTCATATGCCCCGGCATCAGCTGATGTCTCCCCTTCCCTTCGAACGGCAAGATCCACATGCTGAACGGTCCCCATACCGCCGCTCTCCCTAAGGAAAAAGCCCGTGGATCTCATCATGCCACCGACACGCATATCCGATCCCCGCATGGTCATATCAGTCTGCTGCTCGCCAAGGAAGATCGCGCCTATATCCACCTCTTTCAGATCCACCAGCTCCTCATCCCCGTCGCCGTTCTTATACCAGACTCTCAGCTTTGAAAAGACCTCATCGTTCTCATCTATCCACCCGTTGCCGTCCAGATCGTACTGCCTCAGATCGCCGAAGCCGTCACCGCTCTTTGCCCCGAACAGCTCGTTTCCGTCATTTATGATCCCGTCCCCGCTTTTATCGAGCGCAAGGAAGCCCGATCCTCTCTTTAAAGCCGTCACATCCTCCTCTTCGCCGTCGGCATCAAGGTCAAACCTGAAGGTCTGATCCGAGACCTCGGTTACGGCGCTTCCCACATTGATGACAAGCGGGTCCATGAGTGATGCGCCAAGCGACGGGATGCTCATTCTGGTCGCCGCGACAAACGTACTCGACATCACTATGCCAAGGTCAAATTCTATCGTTCTTCCGTCCTCGGTCTTCGCACATCCTGCGGCACTGAAGGACACCTCTTCGCTCTCGCTCCTGTTTATCATGGTGAGAGAAGGCCCGCCGAGGCTCTGACTCAGGCCATAGACTATGCCGGATGACTGAAGCCGCATGAGAAGGCGTGCAAGGATCAGATCCCTCAGCATTGAGATCTGACTGATCCCGCCGTTTCTTCCCACCTCCGAGGTCTTTTCCGCACCCTCTGTCAGATCCCCTGATTTCGTGTAATTGGCAAACATATCCGCACTTTTCCCGAAGCTTTCCGTAAATGACTGCTCCGTGCCTTTTGCCTCTGAGGACACTCTTCCGCCGTCGGCTAAATACCTTGAATAATAAGATGTTGATGCCATCTGTACGTAACTTCCCTCGATCTTCATCCCCCGTTCTCCTTTCGATATAACCACGTGATCACAACATGCATCTGTATGAACACGCAAAGGAGCGCGCAGTTCCAACGGACTTTCATCCCTTGAATCTGTGCGCTCCTTCGCTGTCCTCGATATGTATTTCGGCAGAGAACTAAAAATCTTTACAGTCTATTTATGATAGTATTTTGAAGTCTCCCTGTAGCACGCCCTGATAGCCGGGGAATGGTCCCCGGTCTTTGCAGCCTCGGTGCGTCTCCTGACATAATCATCCAGCTTTTTCATGTACTCACCGCCGTCGAGTTCGGCATCCGCCACCATTGTGAGTCCCTTTTCCCAGCTTGCCGTGAGAGCGGGGTTGAGCATGGGTTTCATCGAATATGCCACGGTATCGTATATCATCTCCCCGAGAAGTGTGGGCGTTATGATCTGGGTCTTTTTATTCAGCGAAAGATAACGGTTTTTGAAGAGCTTTTCCAGGATACCGGCTCTTGTGGCACTGGTCCCGACGCCGCTGCCCTTTATCTGTGCGCGAAGCTCCTCATCCTCTATGAACTGTCCCGCATTTTCCATTGTCAGGATCATTGTTCCGGAACTGTATCTCTTGGGCGGGGAGGTCTCCCCCTCCTTTATGACAGGATCCGTGAGCACAAGCCTGCTGCCCTTCTTTATCTTCGAGAGCTTTTCCAGCATATCCTCGCCCGCTATCTTCTCCTCGTCATCATTTTTTTCCTGATTTTTTTCGGAGTTTTCATCGCTGCTCTTCTTTTTGAACATACTGTAATCAAATACATGCAGATAGCCCTTGGATTCCAGCGCCTTGAAGGACGCCCTGAAGTTCTCCTCATGTTCGCCCTCCGGAACGCCCAATGTGATCGAAACCTTGCGCCATACGGCCTGCGGATAGAATACGGCAAGGAACCTTCTGCAGATCAGTTCATATACCGATGCGCTTACTCCCGACAGACTCTTTAGCGCACCCAGTCCCTGGCCTGTGGGTATAATGGCATAGTGGTCGGTTATGGCCTTGTCATTCACATATCTCGTCTTTTCTATGCCCTTATAGGATTCGTGTTGTAAAATAGCTCTTGCGTTTATCGACACCTGCGGCACATTGACAAGCCCCTCGATGTTGGCCTTTATGACCTTTGCGATGGCACTCGACATCACCCTGGCATCCGTTCTCGGATAGGTGGTCAGTTTCTTCTCATAGAGTTCCTGCGCGATATTAAGGGTCTCATCGGGGCTCAGCTTGAAAAGTCTCGAGCAGTCGTTCTGAAGCTCCGCGAGATTATACAGAAGCGGCGCGTTCTTCTTTTCTTTTTTGTTCTCGATCTTTTGTACAACGGCCTCCGCTTCGCCGCTGTCGCCGAACAGCTTGCGTATCAGTTCCTCTGCGTCCTTCTTCTCCCTGAAGCCGTTCTCCTTATACAGGGCGGGGGATCCGTAATATGCGCTCTTCTCCCCGGCAAACCATCTGAAGTCGATATCGGCGCCGTCCGCGGAAGCTTTTGCCTCCACGCGGTAAAAAGGCACCGCTGTGAAATTCCTTATCTCACGTTCTCTCTCTACCACCATTCCGAGCACGCAGGTCATCACCCGGCCCACGGCGATCACGCACCGCTTTTCCGTTCCGAGGCACTGTTTTATCACGTCGCCGTATTTCAGCGTGAGGACTCTGGAAAAATTGATCCCCATCAGATAGTCCTCTTTGGCGCGCAGATAGGCTGCGGCGCCCAGCGGATCGTAGAAGGAATCGTCCTTTGCCTCCCTTATGCCGCGGAGGATTTCCTCATCGGTCTGGGAATCGATCCAGACGCGTTTTTTGATCTTTCCCGTAACATGCGCCTTTTCGTCAACGAGCCTGTAAATGTATTCTCCCTCGCGCCCCGAGTCGGTGCAGATGTATATGGTGTCGACATCACTCCTGTTCAGAAGCCTCGCGACGATGTTGTACTGCTTCTCGGAGGCTTTTATCACCTCATACTTCCACTCATCGGGTATGAAGGGGATCGTTGCAAGCGACCACTTGCGGTATTTCTCGTCATACGCATCCGGATAGCTCATGGTTACAAGATGGCCCACGCACCATGTGATAACGGCTTCATCGCTCTCCATATAGCCGTCGTGATTGCTCATCCTGTACCCGAGGGCTGATGCGAACTGCCTCGCAACGCTGGGTTTCTCGGCGATATAAAGTTTTTTGCCTGTTTCAGCCAATATCAAGCTCCTCAAAATCTATAAGTCTCAGTCCGTTCACATGCGGCGCCGCGGCTTCAAGAGCGCTGTCGAATCCGGCTCCGGAAAACATATATACATGATCGGGGCTGATGCCCGCGCGCTTCGCATATGTCATAAGAAAATGATAATCCTCCTGCGTCATCGCGTTCGCAAAACTGCACATCCCCGCCAGCGTTTCTCCGTACTCACTCTGGGCAACTATATCTATGATACCTGCTTTACCGTTCCACTCGCCTTCTTCCGCTATCGCAAAGGGCAGCCGTCCCTGCTCGTTCATCAGGTTCAGATGCTCCGTGCATATCCGCCTGAAGGAATAAGATGTCAGGTCCGTAAGCGCCGGTGCGACATACATGTCATAAAATCTTTCGGGTTCAGTGCCAAAGAGCATGCTCTCATTCGGATAGATTGCCCTGAAGTAGAACCGCATAAAGAGGTTTGCAACGCGGTAGACTCCCTTTCTTGTCTCTTTGGTGCCCACCGTTCCGTAGGAAAAGACTTTTTCAACAAATAGAGGTTCCATCAGTGTAGCGAGATAAACCGAGAGTTTTGATCTTGATATGCCGGTCGACTCATGAAGCTCACCGAGTTTTTCACGCCCGGCTGCCAGATTGGCCAGTATCGTCGCATAGACAGCGGGTTCCCTGACAAGCGCGGAAAGTCTGCTCATTGCCAGATCGCCGAGACCGCCTGCCCCATCCTCAAGGAAGAGGCGGATTATGTTTTCTCTGGCGGAGATGTTCTGATCGGTATATTTCCACAGAGCAGTCTCCCCGCCGAATACAGTATACATGGATATCGCATCTCTTAAGGAAAGTGAGGGGTAACTCTCCCTGTACTCCCTGAAGGTGCTCTCCCTTTTTTTTATGAAACCGCTTATCCCCGAGGCATATTCGCCCGCCCGGGCCACCAGCTGGTTCTCCACCCAGACACTGTCATCAGATATCAGAAAGGTCGCAAATCTTCCCGCATTCGCGGGATCCTGCGAAAACAGTATCAGTTCTTTGAGAAAATCTCCGCCCTCGTAGAAGAGATGCTCAAAATCCCTGAAAATCAGTATCCGCCGCTCACCCTCGTGAGTGACCTGTCTGATCGCGGAAAAGAGATCGGCGTAGGACGGCACGCTCGAAAACGACACCTGCCGCAGCTGCGGAAGAAATGACATGCGTATTCTCTGTTCTATATCACTTACGCACGCAGCTTTATAAAAAATGTAATTCCTGTTCCGAACCAGAGCTCTGACGATCCCGTCGTCATCTATATAGCGGCTTCCGTAAAAGACTGCCACCGGGTTGCCGGCGTCATCCCTGTACCTTGCCAGGGCGGCGAGGATCTCAGAGCAGGTGCGGTTCATAATATCTTATTTCTTATCTATCAGACCCCGGTGCTTCAGCAGTTCGGCACAGAGTACCGCTCCGCCCGCAGCACCGCGCAGCGTATTGTGTGAAAGGCCTACGAACTTCCAGTCAAAGAGCGCATCCTCCCTCAGTCTTCCTATACTGACACCCATGCCTCTCTCGTAGTTCACATCCAGAGCTACCTGAGGTCTGTTATCCTCGGTAAAATACTGGATGAACTGCTTGGGTGCACCCGGAAGTCCCGCCTTTTGGGGCTCTCCGGAGAAATTCACCATGGCCTCGATAAGCTCTTCCTTCTCAGCCTTTTTTCTGAGCTTCACAAAGGTGGCGGCCGTGTGTCCGTACAGGACCGGTATCCTGATACACTGGCTGGTTATCACCATGTTATCCGCGGGCACTATGGCGCCGTTCTCTATATGACCGAAGATCCTCAGGGGCTCCTTCTCGCTCTTTTCCTCCTCGCCTGAGATAAAGGGTATCACATTGCCCACCATCTCGGGCCACTCGTCAAAGTTCTTTCCGGCGCCGGATATTGCCTGGTAGGTCGTTGCGAGGACCTCGTAGGGCTCCCATTTTTTCCACGCAGCAAGTACGGGGGTATAGCTCTGTATGGAGCAGTTGGGCTTGACTGCGATAAATCCGCGCTTCGTGCCGAGACGCTTCTTCTGATACTCGATCACATCAGCATGATCGGGATTGATCTCAGGCACGATCATGGGGACATCGGGCGTCCATCTGTGGGCGCTGTTATTGGATACCACCGGAACCTCTGCTTTTGCGTAGCGCTCCTCGAGCTCCTTTATCTCATCCTTGCTCATGGCAAGAGCGGAAAACACAAAGTCGACCTGTTCCGCTATGCTGTCGATCTCGTCAACACCCACGATCTTAAGGTTCTTCACGCCTTCAGGTATGGGGCCGTCCATCTTCCAGCGGCCTTCCACCGCTTCCTCATACGTCTTTCCCGCCGATCTGGGGCTCGCTGCGACTACCACGGTCTCAAACCAGGGATGATCCGCAAGTATGCTTATAAAACGCTGTCCCACCATACCGGTGGCACCCAGTATACCTACACGCAATTTCTCACTCATGACTTTCCTCCTTATGCTGTAAACCGGTAATATTTTATCGGTTTATTGATCTTATTTTACTGTATTTCGTTTTTATTTTACCGGTATTTCGCTGGCTGTGTATTGGCTCGTCCAGTCATCGTCCAGTATTTTCGCGGATTCCGCAATCTCGGTCTCAATCGCTTCCGGTCCGGGAGCACCTTTGGTGAGTCGTTTCCCTACACAGGTCTTCAGTGATATTGCCTCAAAAACATCCTCATCAAAATACTCCGAAAAGGTCTTCAGTTCCTCAAGCGAAAGATCGTCGATCGCACAGTTCTTATCTATGCAATGAAGCACCAGTCTGCCTATTATGCCATGGGCATCACGGAAGGGCACCCCTTTTACCACCAGGTAGTCCGCCGCGTCTGTGGCATTGGTAAAGCCCATGGATGCGCTCTTTTCCATCCGCTCCTTATTGAACTTAAGAGTTGCCAGCATGCCGGTAAAGAGTGTGATGCAGACGCCGACGGTATCGACGGCGTCAAAAAAGCCCTCCTTGTCCTCCTGCATGTCCTTGTTATACGCGAGAGGCAGTCCCTTCATTGTGGTCAGAAGCTGCATCAGATCGCCGTATACCCGGCCGGTCTTCCCCCTCACGAGTTCCGCGATATCGGGGTTCTTTTTCTGCGGCATGATGCTCGAGCCCGTGGAATAAGCGTCATCAAGCTCTATAAAGCCGTATTCGTTGGAGTTCCAGATTATTATCTCCTCCGAGAATCTCGACAGATGCATCATTATTATTGAAAGCGCAGACAGATATTCCAGCAGATAATCCCTGTCCGACACCGAATCCATGCTGTTTCTCGTTGGGCCGGAGAATCCCAGCAGTGTTGCCGTGAAATCCCTGTCGAGCGGATATGTCGTCCCCGCCAGAGCGCCGGCGCCGAGGGGGCACTCGTTAAGTCTGGCGCAGAGATCCTTAAGTCTCCCGGAATCTCTGGTGAACATCTCAAAATATGCTCCGAGGTGATGTGCAAGCGTCACGGGCTGCGCCTTCTGAAGATGGGTAAAGCCCGGCATCATCGTGTCTTTGTGCTCCTTCATAAGAGAGAGTATGGTCTCCCTGAGAGACCTCAGTCTCTTATCGGTCTCTATCACCTGTGAGCGGGTATACAGTCTCATATCCAATGCCACCTGATCGTTCCTGGATCTTCCGGTGTGGAGCTTCTTTCCCACATCGCCGGCCCTCTCTATCAGATTGGCCTCAACAAAGCTGTGGACATCCTCATATTTATCGGTTATCGGAAGGCTTCCCGCGACCACATCTGCGTAGATCGAAGTCAGGCCGCGAACTATCTCTCCGGCCTCCGCGTCCGCAAGGACGCCCTGCTTCTGCAGCATCTTTGCATGTGCGATACTGCCTTCGATATCTTCCTTAAAAAGACGGCAGTCAAAGCCGATGGAGGCATTGAACCTCCATGCAAGTTCATTTGTTTCTCCCGTAAATCTGCCGCCCCACAACTGTGCCATATCGTCACCTTTCATAAATGCGCGATCATAGTATCAAAGGCGCGAAACACGAACACTTTAATGAGTTCGGCTTCGCGCCATCACATGCCGGCGGCGGGACTTGAACCCGCACGATGTTGCCATCAACAGATTTTGAGTCTGCCTCGTCTGCCAATTCCGACACGCCGGCTTCCTGATAACATTTTTGATTGTATCATCTCATATATCGCGTGTCAAAGGTCAGGAAAAATGCTTTACACTGCCGTCCTCAAGCGTCTGGGCGACACCGGTGACCTGATAACCCGCATCTGCGAGTACCTTTTCCATGTTCTCAACGGATATCTCTCCGGTGGCCTTGACCACGAGTTCCGTGCCTCTTTCCGCGGAGTGATATATGGCAACCGATTCGAGATTGGCATCATTATCTGCGAAGCACTTCGCGACGTTGACGAGAAATCCCGGATGATCCTCGCATTTGAATATGAAACGGGTTCCCCTGTGACCGTATCCGAGCAGATCATTGAACGCCTGGAAGATATCTTTTTCGGTTATGATGCCGGTCACATGCATTTCGCCATCCACAACGGGCAGCACCGCTATCTCGTTGTCGATCATCAGCTGTGCGGCTTCCTCTATGAACACATCGCCGCTTACAGTTTTGACGTCGCGGATCATTATGTCCGAGACCGTCGTCCTCGAAAGCAGATAGTTGAGTTCGAATATCGAGAGAGATGTATTCTTCTTGCCGCTCTCCTCCTCGACCAGGCCGCCGGTTATAAGGCCCACGAGTTTCCCGTTCGCGTCTGTTACGGGGAGACGGTGGAAATTGTTTTTGCGCATGATCTCAACCGCTTTGGAGACAACTGTGTCCCCGGAAACAGTTATAGGATTTGCTGTCATATGATCCTTGACATACATGGCTTTATCCTCCCAAATATGCTTTCTTCACACGCTCATCATTTGCCAGTTCCTCGCCGGTACCGCTCAGTGTTATGAGTCCCGTCTCAAGAACATAGGCTCTGTCGGCTATTGCAAGGGCTCTCTTGGCGTTCTGCTCAACGAGCAGTATCGTTGTGCCGTTTTTGTTGATCTCGACTATGATATGAAAGATCTCCGAGACGAGAAGCGGTGAGAGTCCCATGGACGGCTCGTCGAGAAGAAGTATAGAGGGTTCTGCCATGAGAGCACGTCCCATGGCGAGCATCTGCTGCTCTCCGCCCGAGAGTGTGCCGGCCATCTGCTTTCTTCTCTCCTTCAGCCTGGGAAAGAGTTCGAATACCTTCTCCATAGACCCGGCTATACCCGCCTTGTCCTTTCTGGTATAGGCGCCAAGCGTCAGGTTTTCCTCCACGGTCTGCAGGGCGAATACCCGCCTCCCCTCAGGAACCTGGGCCAGACCCATGGATACTATCCTGTGCGAGGGTATCTTTGTAAGTTCCGTGTCGCCAAGCATTATGCCGCCGCCCGCGGGCTTTAGCAGCCCCGAGATCGCATGCATCGTAGTGGTCTTCCCGGCGCCGTTTGCTCCGATGAGAGTCACTATCTCACCGTCGCCCACCTCAAAGGAAATCCCCTTGATGGCCTCTATCATTCCATAGCTCACTTTGAGATCGGTAATCTTCAACATATCGGTCTACTCTCCCAGATAAGCCTTGATGACCTCGGGATCAGCCTGAATCTCCTCCGGCGTTCCCTGCGCAAGCATCATTCCGTAATTAAGCACCGTGATGCGCTCGCAGATACCCATGACCAGCTTCATATCATGCTCTATAAGGAGCACTGCCGTATTAAAATGATCCCGCACAAGGCGTATCATATTCATCAGTTCTTCTGTCTCCTGAGGGTTCATGCCTGCCGCCGGCTCATCCAGAAGAAGGAGTCTCGGTCCCGTCGCGAGTGCTCTTGCTATCTCAAGCCTCCTCTGCGCACCGTAGGGCAGATTCGACGCCAGATTGTCTGCTTCAGATGAAAGACCGAATATCTCAAGCAGTTCCCTCGAACCCTTTTCGATATTTTTTTCACAGTTTCTGTATGAAGGAAGTCTCAGAATGGCAGCGAGAGGCGAGTAAACTTCTCTGCCGTGGAAACCTGCCCTGACATTATCCAGCAC
Source organism: Lachnospiraceae bacterium (assembly GCA_024697225.1). Classification (GTDB taxonomy): domain Bacteria; phylum Bacillota; class Clostridia; order Lachnospirales; family Lachnospiraceae; genus Butyrivibrio. The sequence continues at coordinate 12,900 of JAILGA010000035.1, read as the reverse complement.
CGTCAATCCGTTGAACATGCGGATATTCTGGAAGGTTCTGGCCACACCCGCCTTGTTCATATCAACCACAGTCTTTTTGGAAGTATCCTCTCCGTTAAACAGGATGCTCCCTCTCGTGGGCTGATAAACCTTGGTGAGCATGTTGAATACCGTGGTCTTGCCTGCGCCGTTAGGTCCGATGAGTCCCACTATCTCCCCGTCGTAAACCTCCATATTGAAGTCGCTGACGGCCGTGAGCCCTCCGAAATCTATGCTGAGATCCTTTACCTCAAGGATCGGTGTCTTCTTTGCTTCCATGCTCACCTCCCCTTCCGGTCCGTCGAAAGGCGAAGGTACGCCTTCTGTATCCAGGTCTTAACCATCTCGTTGTTGGTGAGGAGCATTATGAGGATCAGGACAATCGCATAAATGAGCATCCTGTAATCCTGCATCGATCTTAACAGCTCAGGCAAAAGCACAAGGATGATCGTCGCTATCATCGTGCCGTTCATGTTGCCCAGACCGCCCAGCACCACATACACAAGAAGGAGTATGGATGTATTGAAGTCAAATTTTGCCGGGATGAGCGTTGAGTAGTTCAATCCGTACAGCGCGCCTGCAGCGCCCGCAAGGCATGACGAAATCCCGAAGGCCAGAAGCTTTATCCTGACGATCTCAATACCCACAGACTCGGCGGCTATCCTGTTATCCCTCGCAGCCATTATCGCGCGACCGCTGCGTGAAAACATAAGATTGTAGACGATAATGAGTGCCACCACGACCAGCACAACTCCCGCCGTAAATGTGGATATCCTCTGTGTTCCGGTCGCACCCATGGGACCGTTTAAAAGCATCTTTCCTCCGGGGATCAGTTCAACATTGTTGTCGACAAAACTGAAATGGTAACCTGCTTCATCTATACCCAGATACATGTTTGTAATAAGGCTCTTGACTATCTGCCCAAACGCCAGCGTGACTATCGCCAGATAGTCGCCCTCGAGTTTGAGCACCGGAATGCCTATCAGGATACCGAAAACAGCGGCGAGTATTGCTCCCACTATCATCGAGATCACAAGGCGCGGAACATCGGGCACCGAAGAAGCGAGGCTTCCCGAAACGCACACGGCGCTGAAGGCTCCGACGCTCATGAAACAGGCCTGTCCGAGATTCAGCTCTCCGGATATACCGACATTGAGATTGAGGCCTATAGCCGCCACGATATAGCAGCATACAGGCACCAGCAGACTGGTGAAAAGGCTCGAGAGGTTCCCTGTATTCATCAGGATTTCGATCACGATATACATGATCAGTACCATCGAGAACGATGTGAGCCTGCCTCTGTATTTTTTGTCCGACAGAAACGCCGGAAGCTTTTTCTTATCTGACATCCGACCCTCCGTCACACTTTTTCCCTTATGCGCTTACCGAGCAGACCCGTGGGCTTGATCAGAAGCACCAGGATGAGCACGGCAAAAACTATCGCGTCCGAAAGCTGGGTTGAAATATAAGCCTTTGCAAAGATCTCTATGACCCCCAGCAAAAGACCGCCGAGAAACGCGCCGGGTATGGATCCTATGCCTCCGAAGACTGCGGCTGTGAACGCCTTGATACCCGGCATGGCGCCCAGAGTCGGATAGACCGACGGATAGGCGGCGCACAGCAGCACCGACGCAATTGCTGCAAGTCCCGAGCCTATTGCAAAGGTGATCGAAATCATTTTGTTGACATTTATACCCATGAGAACCGAAGCGCCCTTATCCTCGGAACAGGCCCTCATGGCGCGTCCTGTTTTGGTGTGGTTTATGAACAGTGTGAGGCAGATCATCACCACTATACATGTTCCTATCGTGATCAGCGTGAGCCACGATACAGTCAGACCGTTCCAGGAGATTCCGCCGGCACTTACGATGGTCGGGAACACCTTGGTCGATGACGACCAGAGGAGCTGTGCGGCATTCTGAAGGAAATAGCTCACGCCTATGGCTGTGATCAGCACCGAAAGCGCAGACGCGGCGCGAAGCGGCTTATATGCCAGGCGTTCTATCAGAACGCCCAGCACAGTACATACAGCCATTGATAACAGAACTGAAGGGATGACGGGCAGCCCAAGATCTCCTATTGAAAAGAAGGCCACATAGGCTCCGATCATGATGACATCGCCATGGGCGAAATTCAGCATCTTGGCTATACCGTAAACCATGGTATAACCCAGAGCGATTATCGCATATACACTGCCCAGTCCCAGTCCGTTTATCAGATACGACAGAAAATCCATTACTCAGTTTCCTTTATCAGTTTTCCACGCCTACATATACGCCGTTTTTGATCACGACAGCCTTGGGAGACTTGGAAACCTCTCCGCTTGTCGACCACTTGACATTCTGGCCGGTAAGTCCGTTGAAGGTCATGGATGAGAACTGCTTCACCATCGCATCGCAGACCTCGTTCGACTTCATGTCGGCAGTGACCCCGGCAGCCTCGCAGGCCTGTGCGATGGCATATATGCAGTCATAAGCATCTGCCGCGAACTGGTTGGGCACATCACCGAACTTCTCCTTGTACTTGGCGGTGAAGTTCTTTGTCAGATCATCCGTCGCATCGGCGGAGAAAGGTGTGAGCAGATAAACGCCCTCGGCAAGAGAGGTATCAAAGCCCTCAAGAGTCAGGATGCCGTCCATACCGTCAACACCGAAGAAGGTGGGAGCATAGCCCATCTGATTCGCCTGTGTGAGGATAAGAGATGCGGGATCATAATAGATAGGAAGGAACACGAGATCAGCGCCCGCATCCTGTGCCTTCTTCAGCTGCACCGTGAAATCCGAGGCATTGGAGTCGTCAAAGGTTCCCTCATAAACGATATTCAGACCCTTTACACCGGCCTCACTCTTGAACTTGGTAAATATTCCGCTGGAATAGTTGTCATCGTTCTTGTAGATGACAGCGATGCTTGTTCCCAGATCAGGATGCTCTGCGAGATAGTCCGCGCTCGCGACACCCTGGTTGGGGTCGGTGAAGCACATCTGATAGACATTGCCGTAGGGATTCGTCGCATTGTCGGGATCCTCATAAATGATCGCAAGTGAAGAGCCCGAAGGGGTGATGCCGAAGATGTGATCATCCCTGTACATGGGAGCGACAGCTGCACCGGGCGCCGATGTAACGGTTGCGAGCGACACCTGCATTCCCCAGTCCTTGAGCACGCCATAGGCGGAAACAGCCTTTTCGGCATCATGGGCATCATCCTCGAAATCAAGTTCAAACTGAAGTCCGCCCTTCGCGTTTACTTCCTCGACAGCGATCTCGGCGGCGTTCTTGACCGCATTGCCATACACGGCCGCCGGTCCCGTAAGAGGTCCCGAGCCCCCGATCTTGATCGCACCGGAAGAGCTCTTTGCACCGCCTCCGCAAGCGCAGAGGGTAAGTGCAAGTGATGCTGCCACTGCTGCGCTCATCACACGTTTGCACATTTCCTTGTTCTTCATAATCATCTCCTCCTCATATAACAGGACTAAAAAAATTTCTCTATATTATAGACGCATGCGCTCAGGATTTCAAGTAAAAAACTGACTGCGAAGGTACCCGCCTTCCAGAAGACTGCAGAACACATTTTTTCTATAATAATGCTATAATAATATTATGATTTTTTCGCGCGCTTAACAGATTTGATATGGTCGTCCCGGCACTACCGGCACGGCCGGGGGAGGAGGAAAACATGAAAATCAGAGCGGCGAGCGTTATAAGACGGATGATATCCATTGCGATCACAGCGGTCATGCTGGCTGGCCTGCTGCCGGAGGCAGCGTTGATATCCCGCGCGGATGATGATGATGCCGTACTTGTCTTGTATGGCAGTACCATTAACGAAGAATCTTCTGGTTGGGATTATCGGCCAAGTCTTTATGCGTGGATCTGTGACGATGAGGACCGCAGCAACGGTATACTAAAGCACAATGTCAACGGAAGTATTACCGATTTCTATACTGCCCAGCATTTGCCACTGCGCATCTCATCCACCGCCACTGTTGGCGAAGTAAAGGCAATGATCATGGAGAGGCTGTTATATCCCGGGTATACGGACAGGTACAACGCGATCTGCCCCGGCCTTGTGATCAATGAGAGCAACCCGATAAAGGAATTTGTCGAAAAAGCGGATACGGCAAAGGCAAGACCCCTTCTGGTAGATGCCGAAGATTTCAACTGCATACACCTGCAATGGAAGAAGGCCTCTTCATCAGATAAAACTGTCAGGATAAAGCTAAACGGCGGAGAGCCGGTCAGATGGTTCGATACCTTCATGGGAGCATGCGATTTCGGTGATGCGGACTGCAAATGGAAAACATCGACCAGCGGCTGCGATTACGAGTATACCGATAAAGATCATTACCCCTTCCTGTTCCCCACCGTAAAGAAAGAAGGCTACGGTTTCGGCGGATGGAGGCTCTGCGGCACCGGAGACAAGCCCGAACTTAAACACATGGGATCAACAAAAGCCGACTGGATGGATGATCAGCAGTGGATCGTCACCGATGATACCTACGAAGCTATATGGCTTTCCCCGATGACAGAGATAAATCTTGAGAATGTAGCGGGGCTCCCAAGCGCGCCCGAGGCGGGAGATCAGGCAGTCGGAGGCTTTTCCCTGAACAGCGGTTCGAACACCGTATCACTCAGCTTTAAAGGATTTAAGACCCACCTGAGCGATGGAACATATATGGGGAGCAGTGAAGCCTTTGCGGATAATACCTCTTACTACGCGGTGTATCAGATCAAGGGAAAAAACGGAAACCTGGTGGATGACCATGCGGCTGTTACGCTCAACGGCAGCAGACTGACTCCCGTCGGCGGCGGACTGTTCTACCGCAGGTATGACGTGGGAACGGTCAAGACTCACAGACTGATTCTGGACCTCGAAGGAAAGGCCGAACTCCCGGCTTTCGCCGCCAATGGTTTCACCTTTGTCGAAAGCAATGCAGGCATAGATGAGAACATTAGCGATTCTGACAACGATGAACTCAACGAACTGTATTGTGATGCTCCGGGGGATGGCAAATATGTGATAACAGGCTGGTATATAAACGATCCCAAGGCTGCCGAGGATGATTTCAGGGATCTTGATCTGAGCGCTTTCAAGAGCGACGTGACTGTAAAGGCCAAATGGCTGCTGGTAAGGCCGGTGAGCACCGCGGATTTTTCAATTGCGGCGCCGGCGCCCGGAAAGACACTCGGCATAGATTTCCGGGATTCCTGGCTTAGCGACGAAGACGAACAGCTGATATGCAAGGTAAGCGATATATTTACGGATGAAGACCTGAGTTCAAGCATCATCGGAACTGAAAAGACTGAGTTTGCACTCGATATCTGCGCTGCAACAGAAGCGTTCATTCCGGATGCCTTTTACTACATCAGGCTGGATCTGGACGCCAATGAAGGCTGGGAGATCAGGAACAGCAACATCGCGGTGCAAATAAACGGCGTCAGGCAGACAGTGCTCAAAGATGCGGATAGCGGAGAATACTATGTGATCTGGAAGGTGAAAGCCGAGCCAAGCTACTGCCGCCTGAGCCTCGATCTCAACTATCCGGACAATACGACCGATGTCGGTACGATAAATAATATACCTCTGGGGACTGCCCTCGATCCCGTTAAAGCCATCCGTATACTGAAGCTCACGGAGGTAAGGCAGTCGTCAGGCGGCATCAGCTATGACGCATACAAGCAGCTTGAAAGCGCTCTTGGTGATGCGGGTTTCGAAAATGCCCATCCCTCAGCGGACGTTAAGGTCGTTCCCGGATACAGGCTCACTGATAGCTATCTCGCAGTACCCAACCCCGGTGATTTTGGCGAGTATACCAGTGAACTACTGGATATGACCGAGGATCTGATCCCTGATACCAACGAGGTCATTTACTGCTTCTGGCAGAAGGAGATAGTAAGCGTAGAGCTGGGCGATCTGAGTGTTCCTTCATGCATGGATGTATATAAGAATGTAAAGGATGGCTTTACCGCATCGATATCCATGGGAGAAGATTTTACCTATGAGAGCGCGCAGCTTTTGGATAAAGACGATCATGTCCCGGATGATGAGAATGTATTCAAGGGCGGACAGGAGTACCGTCTCGCCGTTTCAGGACTTAAAATATACGATCCGTTAAACCTGGGCACGCTTTTTGACAGCTATATCGGAGACAATACAAAGATCTCATACCGCGGGGATGAGTACCAAAAATCGAACGACGAAAAATACTATATTCCTGTAAAGATCTGCCACGAGCTGTCTGATAACGGTACAACGGAAAAGAAAAACGTCGTCGACGCCACCTGTACCGAAAAAGGCTCCTATGATGAGGTCGTTATCAGAGAGTGCATAAAGTGCAAAGAAAAAACAGAGACATCGACGCATTACACACAAAACGCCCTGGGGCATAACTGGGGCAGCTGGTCGGTGGTAAAAGAGCCCACCGAGACAGAGGACGGTCTTGAGGAAAGGATATGTCTCCGTGACAAAACGCACAAGGAAACCCGGCCGAAAAAAGCAGTAAAAAAAGATCATACTCATAAGCTCAGACGCCATGACAGAGTCGAACCCTCAGTGACCGCCGAGGGCAGTATCGAATACTGGGAGTGTGAGGATGAGACCTGCAAAAAACTCTTTTCCGACGCAGAGGGCAAGAACGAGATCAGCCTCGCTGATACGGTGCTTGACAAGCTCCCCGCTCCGGCTCCCGATCCCGACCCTGCGATCACGCCCGTGCCTGCCGCACCTGTTGTGGAGGAAAGCCTCATCAACGAAAAGCCCGTAAGGATAGAGGTCAACGTCACTTCTCCCGGGGCGGTCACCTGGACCGGCGATAAGATCACCGAAGAGCAGCTCGGCGTACTGAGTGAAGACGGCAGCGCCGCAAAGGTCACGATCACCGGTCTCGCCGAAGCGATAACAAACATGAAAAAGGGCACAGATCCCTCAAAACTTTATACGATAACCTACACCATCAAGGGAAAGGACATCGGCAAGGCAGAGTTTAAACTGAAGATCAGGCTGAACAAAAAAGCGCTCAGGAAGGCCAAAATAAAAGGCAAGGACAAGAAGGCGCTCACCGAGCTTATATACAAGCTGAACCAAGAACTGGACAAGGATATCCACTACTTTGAGATCATGCCGATAAACCTCGAGGATGATAAGCACGTGAGCATCGTGATCAAAGCCGCGCTGAAAAAAGGCAAGGTACAGGTAAATGAGGCCGACGGCACTCTTAAGGGGCTGAAATCCGTGACAGTAAAGTACAAAGTACCGAATGGCAAGGACAAGAAAGGAAATGATAAGTTCAAGACAAGGACATACACTTATAAAAAATCCAAGGCGAAGGATCGGTTTGTGATAACCGTCACTGACGCCGCCGGCAAAAAAGCAAGCGTCACAGCCACTTCTGCCAATAAGACCTTCACCGGCACAAGGACAGGGATCGGCGTGAAGAAGTGAGTACATGCACAGACCGTAAATATATTTATATTGCAAACTATCTGTTTATGTATATACTGTAAATACAGTTGTTTAGTAGGTAATTATTAAATAGGGGGACTTGAGGTAATGAAAATGAAAAAAACTACCAAAGCTGTTGTATCTGCGGTTCTGGTCGTCGCGATGACGGCATCCTGCGGGTCCGCGGGAAGTGCGGGAAAAAGCGACAAAGACCTGCTCACACAGGTAAAGGAGCGCGGAACTCTCGTTGTTGCCATGGAGGGTCAGTGGGCACCCTGGACTTACCACGATGAGACCGACAAGCTTGTCGGCTTCGATGTCGAAGTTGCGGAAGGTATCGCGGAAAAACTCGGAGTGAAGGCCGAATTTGTCGAGGGCGAATGGGACGGACTCTTTGCCGGTCTCGATTCGGGGCGCTATGACATGATCGCCAACGGCGTGGAGATAACCGATGAAAGGAAGGAAAAGTACGACTTCACCATTCCTTACGGTTATATCAAGACATCGCTGATAGTGAGCGCGGACAATAATGAAATAAAGAGTTTCGAAGATCTCAAGGGCAAGATAACGACGAACAGTCTCGCCAGTACCTACGAGACCATCGCAAGAAGCTACGGTGTCGCGGATGTGCTGGGTGTGGATACCATAGATGAGACCATGAACCTGGTTCTCTCGGGCAGGGCTGATGCCACGCTCAATGCCAACGTGTCCTTCTACGATTACATGAACGTTCATCCCGACGCCGCTCTGAAAGAGGTCGCACAGACGCGCGATGCCTCTATGGTGTCGGTGCCCGTCCGAAAGGGCGAGGAAGCCTTCCTTGAAGCAGTAAACAAGGCGATAGAAGATCTCCGCAATGAGGGAAGACTCTCCGAGATCTCGATCAAATACTTCGGATCCGATATTTCCAACGAGAAGTGACACCGCATGCGCGGCGATGTTCCTTAAGCGGTCTTCTTAAGATATCCGCGCACTGACAGCACGGCAAGACAAACCAGAGTCAATATCGATATTATGAGTGACAGGATCTGGCAGGGTGTTCTTTTATAGATGAGCTCCGCCTCTCCTGTCATTCCTTTTGTGTCCGCGATAGAAACCAGGCCGTCATCGCCCTCCTCGACGTCAAGCCACACCTTTCTCCCGTCGGTGCCCGTGATTCTCGCCCTGTATCCCCTGTAATATATCCTCTCAGGCATTACTATGCCGTTCTCTTCCTTCTCCCCGATTATCTCTGCTTCCAGGTCATACGAGTACGGAAGCCATTCCCCGCGTCCCACGACATTATCATATTCCCTGAGAACGGTTTCATTCATCTCATGAAACGCCTCCGGATCCGCAGTGCTGACGGTCCTGTTCTGCACAATGCCGAAAGCCGCGGACAATATGAGAACCGCTGTCATAAGGGCAGTCGAAGTCCTCGCCCTGTATTCCTTCTTATCCCTGCCGGCGCACAGTCTGTCAAAGCAGGACACTATCCCGAAGGTGAGAAAGATCAGTGCAAAGGGATATATCCTGAAGGTGAACTGAAGCTGGTTCATTATGGTATGGGACAGGACTTTCCAAGGAAAAACATCGGTCATGGCGACGATCATAAGTATACCCCAGAAATAGCACAGATCCCCGAACCTCTCCGTCCTGTTACCAGGCTTTGCCGTAAACAGCCGCACCGCAATGAACATAAGTATCGGCACGCCGATACCTACGTGGGCGATGTTGAAGAAATATCCCGTCAGCGCAAAGAAATCCTCCCAGATCTGTGTGAATTCCCCGACATCAGCCCAGGGATGGCGATAGACAAAATCCACCCCGCTCGTCATCTGTTCAAGCATGGGCAGCCAGTACCATGAAGTTATGAGTACCGACGCAAGTGCTGTCACGCCGAGCCTTATCATTCGGTCCTTATCCGTAAGCACCCCGCGGCCGTCCTTTGTGAGCAGCATGATCAGTGATATCAGCACAGCCGTCAGGATCCCCTGAAATGCATTCAGCGTATGTGTTAGCACCAGCCCGCCGAGCGATATCCCAAGCAGATATATGTGCTTTCCGTCCCCCGCAAAAAGATCCCACAGGCCTGCCACGAGAAGCGGCAGGAAAATATAGGAAATATAACTTGAAAAGCCCGCCCTGACAATAATATCCGCCAGCACGAACTGACTCATGGAAAACAGTGCTGAACCCGCCACTGCCAGTTCCCATCTGCCGCAGAAGAGTTTTAATGAATACTTCGTTATGAGCGCGATCAGAACCGAGAAAAGAGCGACTGTGACTTTATATGCCGCGGTCACTGACATCCCCAGTATCCGGAAAAACGCGGGTATCACGAGAAGCAGATCCGGATAGAAAAGAGGACTGCCGTATCCTAGTCCGTCAAAGAAATTCGTATAGATCGCGGCGGGATAGCTGTGATCCAGAAGAGCCTGCTTCACGCCCTCGATCCGGTTCAGATGATAGAGGATATCAGGCTCATAGCCGTAAAGGCCCGGTATGCGCAGCGGAAAACAGGTGACGGCAAGCGTCACGGCGGCGAGGATCAGAGTCCAGGTGATCTCCGCGGCATCCGGCTTGATTGATAACACGTGATATTTATTGTTTTTCTTCATCTCGCCTCTTCTTCTCACATATCACCACACAGATAAAGCCTGCGATTCCCAAAAGGCTCATGACCACACCGGCGGCAAGCCCCGGGGTGTGGTATTCCAGTTCGATCTCATGATATCCGGGGCCTAGTATCAGTCCCGTAAACGCGGTGTTCGTTCTGAAAAGTCCTGTTTTTTCGCCGTCAACTTTTGCACTCCACCCCTTCTGCCATGGAATCGTAAGCATCATTACGCCCGGTTCATCCTCCGGCGAAGACGCAGCGAGCGAAACTCTCTCCGTCATGAGAGACACCGGATTCCTGTGGAGGTCAGTCTCCGTAACGGCATGCGCCGCCAGCGTCTCCCTCATCTCATCAAAAGTTTCCCCTGCGGGTCTCACGCAGATCCCCAGATCCCTGACCGAATAGACCCCCTTTGCCGGGAAGTCCACGAATATCAGATCATACGGACCCGCCGCACTTCCGAGATTAACCAGATAATCGTGCCAGCCGCTGTAAAACTCGCTTTCGGGAGTCTTGTATGACACTGTCTTTCTCACGCTCCATGAACCGGGATCCTCTGAAGCCTCCAGGGGATCAACATCCGCACCTCCGGCGTTCATTGCACCTATATCTATATTGACAATGTCAGCCGGACCCTCTTCTATATCAAGCCCCATCATGAGCAGGCCTGTCTCCGCACCCTCCTCGGGATAATGTGAATTGTCGACGCGCAGTATCACATCGACCCCTCCGTCACGATCCACGACAAAACGCCCGCCTTCACCTTCAGGCTCCCATTTCACACCATCCGCGGTAATGATCTCGAAGTCCTCACTCAATGAAGAAAAGCTGATATCGTCTGCGCCTGCGGACAGGACTCCGTCATCCTCCGCCGCATCGGCAGAAACGTCATCCAGGACAGCTGCCCTCATTATGGCTTCCTCGCGGTCATACGGCGCAAGCGTCAGATAATCGCTCTTTCTCATGAACTCATGATATACCGTGCCCATTCCGACCGGCAGTGCATTCTCATATATGGCAAAGTTGTAGTACTCAGCCGCCCTCACAAATCCGGCAGGTATATAACTCTGTTCCTCCGGTGTGTCATAGCGCAGAGTATAATGCGTAACTCCCGACAGATCTGACGCCATCATCCTGTCATCAAAACCGAGATAGGAAAAATTAGCCATATCGTTTACGGCCAGTTCACCGAAAAGATCAGCGACAGCACCGTTTGTAAGACTCCAGTAAAACTGCGTTGATGATATACCGTGCAGAAGAGAGGCGTTCCACACCGGAGAACGGCCGGAATATCTCGAAAAGGAATCCGGCGATACGAGCACTGTTTCCCTGAGCGCGTTGACCTCCGTGAGCATCATGCGGTCAAGAAATTCGGTTCCCGACATTTTTTCAAGAAATCCGTTCGGAAGATTGCCCCGCTCCGGCGAATCGGCTTCCCGCACGTTCCATATCAGCATGACGAAGACACAGGCAAATGCGAGGCACGAAACCGGTTTCTTCTTCAGCCATCTGTCCCAGGTCGCAGCTGTGAGCCAGGCAATAAGCAGCGCGGCCGCAAAACACCACCGGTTTATCACATATGCAAATCCGCTCATCACATAGCCCGCCGCCGGTATGAGTAACATCAGTAAAAGCACCAGAAACTCGGCCCTCTCCCTTTTAAGCCCCCATTTCTTTGCAAATATGACCGTCAGTATGATTACGGGAAATGCGATAAGTGTGAGCGAAAGCTCGGTGTCATAAAGCGGATGATATATGTAGAAAGCGAGATTCCTTACAAGCTGCAGGTAGTAATCCGAATCGTAGATAAACGGTATCGCATGCCCACCGGAGCGGGGATTTGAAAGGAGCGCAAGAAACATCGGAAACAGCAGCACCGCCCCCATAAACACCCCCAGAGCGCCCGAGATAACAAAGCGGGCGAATATCCGCGGCGCGCCGCATCTTCTGCCGTATGCCTCTCCCTCTTCCTTTCTGCCGTAGAGAACCAGCAGAATAAAATATCCGAAGATAAAGATCGTCTGCATGTAGAAAAAGTAGAAATTCGAGACCCCGGCCGCAAATACTGCCAGTACAAAGGGAGCTCTCACACCTTCATGATATAACCTGTCAGCTCCGCGCACCATAAGAGGCAGTGTTATCATAGGCGTCACAAAGAACGGATTCCACATACCTATGAAAAGGACCGTCCCGGAGAGTGAATAGATCAGTGCCCCCGCAGTGATCCCCATTGCAGGCAGCTCTCTTTTGTTTCTGTGGTACAGGCACAGGGCGATAAATGCCAGACCCGCAAGATACGGTCTCAGCAATATAAGGAACTGGAAATAGTAATATACAGCCTGTGAAGGCAGAAATGCCACAGGGAGGTTCAGCGGATCGCCCACTGCATAATACTGCATGCTCGTGTAGAAATCAGCACCCATTCCTATACCGAAGGAGTAATCCATAAACGCGAGCCTGTGCTCGTGTATAAGAGTGTAGACGATGCCTCTCAGCCACTTTCCATATGCTATGAGTGCATTGATATGCTGTTCAAGCGCATCTGCCTCACAGATCATGGATCTGCCGGCCTTCATAAAATAAAAGACCCTCAGTCCCATACACGCCGCATATGCTGCCGTAAATACGATTACAATTATGAAGGCATCCTTATGGGAACCGTTTTTTTCTCTCCGGATTTTCATAACTCTTTATTATAATCTCACCTCGTGATAAAATAAACACCATGAAAAATAAAAGCATCACTGCAAAGAAATCCGGAGTAATCACTATCATCCTCCTTTAAACGTTAACTTATATGGCGCTCACGGGGCTCATCCTCATGTTTTTCGGCACTCATGAAAAA
>JAILGA010000029.1 GCA_024697225.1 Lachnospiraceae bacterium | reverse complement strand
CGCCGACATCACCATCGGCTCCGATGATCTTAACAGTATTGCGGTATTGCGGGAACTCAGCACGCTTCTGATGAAACGGATCCGGTTCAATTACCGGACCATCGTAGGTGTTAATACGGCGCTCATCGGACTTGGCATGGCAGGTATATTAAGCCCCGCGACCTCTGCAATGCTTCACAACGGATCAACAGTAGCACTTGGCCTTAAAAGCATGACGGGACTTTTGGGAGTTAAAGACAACAGGTTGGAGGTCAGTAAGGCATGAATGAGAGTTTTTTGGAGATCCGGGGCCTGAAAAAGAGCTTCGGATCAGGTGAGGCGAAACAGGAAGTGCTAAGAGGCATGGACTTTACGGTGAAAAAGGGAGAGTTCTGCGTACTACTCGGCCCGTCCGGTTCCGGTAAATCCACTCTGCTCAATATCATAGGCGGCATAGATACACCTGATTCGGGATATGTGAGCATAGGCGGTGACAGGCTCGAGGACATGTCGGAAAAACAGCTTACGCTATACCGGAGAAAGCATCTGGGTTATGTCTTCCAGATGTACAATCTCATACCGAATCTGAATGTCAAAGAGAACATCGAAGTCGGTGCATACCTTTCCGACGATCCGCTGGACGTTGAAGAGGTGATCACGACTCTGGGACTTCAGGATCACAAATACAAGTATCCGAATCAGTTGTCAGGAGGTCAGCAGCAGAGAGTATCCATAGGCAGAGCTGTGGTCAAGAATCCGGATATCCTGATGTGTGACGAGCCTACAGGCGCACTCGATTATAAGACGTCAAAGGAGATCCTTGCACTCATAGAAGACTGCAACAGCAAATATGGCAGCACGGTCATCATGGTCACTCATAACGAAGCCATCAGATACATGGCTGATCACGTGATCAAACTGCGAGACGGGGTTGTCCGCCATAACGACATCAATGAAGTCAAAACCCCTGCTTCCGAGCTTGACTGGTAAGGAGGCATGGTATGAGAAATCCGCTTATCAGACGTATCCCCAGGGAACTTGCTTCCGACTGGCATAAGTATCTTGTGATCATCGTGTTCATGGTCCTGATGATCGGTCTTGTTTCCGGAATGTATGTAGGCCATGACAGCATGCTGGCTTCGATCGAAAAGGGAAAAGAAGAACTTAAACTTGAGGATGGTTCCTTCGAGCTGTCTCAAAAAGCCTCACCCGAATTGCTTGCTGATATAAGCACCGGTAAAATGGCAGATGTACGTCAGTATTTTCTGGACAAAGGCATGGAGGAAGCGGATGCCGAAGTTTCTGAAGCGATAGACAAAGAACTCGACGAGCAGGTCAGAACGGCGATCGAAGAAGGAGTACGTGCGCAGTGCGAGGCATACGGCATCACCGATGAGGATATGATCCTTGCTCAGATAGATGAGGCTGTAGATGAAAACTATGAGAGTGCGATAAAAGAGGCAAGGGAATCCGATGAATTTATCAGTGCTTCTGAAGAGGCATACAAAAAAGCACATGATGCTGTCACGGAAGCGGTTGATGACGAGTGGGATGAAATTTCCGAGGAATACGGTCTTGATGATGGAAAATTTAAGCCTGTCCGGGTAAGCGTTTATGAGGACTTTTACAGAGACGAATCCGAGGATGCCGACAGCGACGGAACACAGGATGCAACGATAAGGGTATTCAGAAGTGATACACTGATCGATCAGGCCTCTTTTAACGAAGGACGTGCTCCAAAGACGGGATCGGAGATCGCCATCGACAGGATGCATGCCGATAACCTTGGTATCCGTATGGGAGATGCGATCACAGTCGGAGGTAAGGAGTTTACCGTTGTCGGACTTTTGTCCTATGTTCACTATCTGACGCTGCACGAATCAAATACGGATCTGATGTTTGATGCTTTCGGATTTGACGTGGGCATGGTGACTCCGGAAGCGTTTGACTTGCTGCGAGCCAGAATTCACTATAACTACGCATTTGTGTATGAGAACGAACCTGCAGATAAGATAGAACAGGCTGATACATCGGAGAATTTCCTAAAGGCTTTGATCACACAGACGCTTGTCTATGATAATGAGATCAAGAGTTACCTACCTGAATACTTAAGACAGGCTAGCAATTTTGCCCCGTCGGACATCGAAGGTGATTCGAGCGCAACGAGTATCCTCTGCTACATCCTGATTGCCGTGATAGCGTTTATATTTGCAATAACAATAAGCAATACCATCGATAAGGAATCTTCCGTGATAGGAACTCTTCGTGCTTCGGGATACAGCAAAAGGGAACTTGCCGTTCATTACATGTCCATGCCTGTAGTGGTTACGCTGATCGGTGCCGTGATCGGAAATGCTCTCGGGTATACCGCGTTTCGAGGTGTTGCTGTGTCGTTGTACTACGAAAGCTACAGTCTCCCTGCCTGCCATCTGGTCTGGAGTCCGACCGCGCTTGTGAAGACAACAGTTATCCCTCTTGTGCTGATGTTCTTTATCAATCTTTTTGTCATTGTCAGGAAACTGCAGTTATCTCCGCTTCAGTTTCTGAGACATGACCTTTCGAAAACCAGACATTCCAGGGCGAGGAGGATACCGGCGTGGTCGTTTCTCGGACGGTTCAGATTAAGGATCATGTTTCAGAATATGCCGAACTATGTAGTGCTGATCTTCGGTGTGATCTTCATAGAACTCATGATGTGTTTTGCGTTCGGATTGCCGGATTCTCTTGATCATTACGGAAGCAGAGCGCCTGAGATGATCTTTGCCGATTATCAGTATATGCTGATGGGGTATAAGGATTCTGACGGTGATGTGATAGAAACATCCGAGAGCAGCGCCGAGCGTTTCAGTGCAAAGACACTGCTGTATCCCAAGGAAACAGGTTCGCTTCGATCCGGTATGGGGAGCGGGAGTGACGAAAGTGTGACTGTATATGGTATCTCGCCCGACAGTTCGTATGTAGACATGCCAGCCGGTCTGCCGGAAAAAAATGTGTACCTGTCATCTGCATTCATTGAGAAATTCGGGCTGGCTCCCGGTGATACTATCACTCTCCACGAGGAATATGAGAATAAGACGTATGAGTTTACTGTTTACGGCACGATCGATTACGAGGGCGGCATAGCGGCATTCATGGACCGGGACAGCTTTAATACTGTTTTTGACAGGAAGCCCGACGAGTTTTCCGGATATTTCTCACAAAATGAGATAACCGATATAGACGAACAGGATATCGCTGCGGTGATCACAGCCGATGATATTTCCAAGGTGACTTCCCAGCTTGACCATTCTCTGGGAGGGATCATCAATGTCATGAAATATGTGCTGATCGTCCTTGCGGCGGCACTGATATATCTTCTGGCCAAGATCATCATAGAAAGGAACGAGCGCTCAATCTCCATGGTCAAGATCCTCGGATTTAAGAACACGGAGATAGGATCCCTCTACATCATACCTACCGCGATCGTGGTTGTGGTGTGCGCGATAGCGGGATTTGCGGCGGGGTATTTTCTCATGATCGAGGTGTTTAAGGTGTTCATGCTCCAGATGGATGGATATTTTGCGTACTACATGTCGCCGGCATCGATGATCCTGTCCGTCGTATATCTGCTGCTTGGCTATCTTGTAGTGTCGGTTGTCGATTATATACGTATCAGAAGAATACCGCTGAACGAGGCTCTGGGGAACGTGGAGTGAATACTGCTTTGGCAGACCCGGCAAAGGCGGATTAAGAAAGGGGGAAATATTCAATGGGATTGTTTAAGGATTATGTTAGCCAGACCAGGAAACCGGAGGGGTTTCTCGGTAAGATGATGGTAAACGGAATGAACGGTGGTCACGCCAAAATGGCTGACTGGGGGATGTCTCATCTTCAGACGGTAGCGCCGGAAGAGATCGTTGATCTGGGATGCGGCGGAGGCCGGAATGCGGGAGAACTGTTGAAAAGATATCCGTCTTCAAGAATAACAGCCATCGACTATTCTGATACATCGGTCAGGATAGCGGCCGAGTACAATGCGGAGGCTGTAAAAAGCGGAAGATGCACGGTACTGCAGGGCGATGTATCCGCATTAACTCTGCCGGAAGAAAAGTACGATCTTGCCACCGCATTTGAAACCATCTATTTCTGGCCGGGGCTGGAAAAGTGCTTTGCACAGGTGGCAAAAGTGCTGAAACCGGGCGGGATGTTCATGATCGTCAATGAATCGGACGGCACGGATAAGACAGGTCTTAAGTTTGAGAAGATCATCGAGGGGATGAAATGTCACACCATCGAAGAGATCGAAACGGCACTAAAGAGTGCCGGATTCACAAAGATGAGATCGGATCACTATAAAGGTAAACCCTGGATCACGGTAATAGCAAGAAAGTAAACAGCGGAAACGAAAGGATGGAGAGCTCTATGAAAGCAGATTATAAAAACTGGATGCCGAAAGGGATGGTTGCGGGATTTGCATGCGGGGCAGCCGTATTCCTGATCCTCACTGTTATATTTGCAGCGGTACCGATACCAGCATCCGTAAAGAAGGTTCTCGTAACCATACTTCTGATCGCGACAGTTTTCTTTGTGTTTGTGACAATATGGATGTATCTTATGTACAGAGCTTTTTCCTATGACGGAAAACGGAAGATGTCAAAGCAGATAATAGACGGGGTTGCGGCTTATGTGAAGGTCCCCGACGGAGGGAAGGGTCTTGATGTGGGATGCGGGAGCGCGGCGCTCACCATAGCCTGTGCCAAAAGGAATCCCAATGCTTCTTTTGTCGGTATAGACAGATGGGGCAAGGAATATGCTTCCTTTAACAAAGCCCTCTGTGAGAACAATTCCAAGGCTGAGGGCGTAACCAATACAACTTTCATGCAGGGGGATGCTGTTAAGCTTCCCTTTGAGGACGAGTCATTCGATGCAGTGACCAGCAATTATGTGTATCATAATATTCCGAGCCGTGACAGGCAGGCGATCCTTCTTGAGACACTTCGTACCCTGAAGAAGGGCGGATGTTTTGCGATACACGATATCATGTCGAAAATGAAATACGGAGATATGCAGGATTTTGTCCGGAAGCTGAAAGCCATGGGATATGAAGAAGTCAAACTCATAGATACCACAAGCGGTATGTTTATGAGCAGAAGCGAGGCTGCATGGATGGGTCTTTCCGGCTCAGCTCTTCTGGTAGGCAAAAAATGACCCGATACGGTATTCAGAAAGATAGAAAACGTTGGCCACGGCGGACTGGCACCGTTTAACCCGGAGAAGTTCGTCAGGGGGATCGAGAACGTTTGCAGGAGATGAAACCATGAAAAAGTATATACCTGAGAAGATGGTCGCCATCAGCAGATACCGGAATTACATACCGCGCTTGCCTGAAGAGATA
>JAILGA010000101.1 GCA_024697225.1 Lachnospiraceae bacterium | reverse complement strand
ATGCGGCTCCTGCGGGGGATGGTACTGGTGCTACTCCGGCAGGGGGTGTTGCTCCGGCAGGGGGTGCTGCTCCGGATCCCGGGGCTGCGGTTCCTGCGGGGGATGGTGTTCCTCAAAATCCTGGTGCTGCGGCTCCTGCGGGGGATGGGCAGGCGCCGGCAGAGGATGGCGCTGCGCCGGCAGCTCAGACACCCTGACTGATGCAGCCGTTTTCATAAATACTCTCCTGAGCAGCTATGGTTTTACCTCGCAGCCTATGATATCATCATGCATAATAAACTATTTCTATTTGCAGTCATCGAGAATGTGGGTGGGCTGTGAACAGTAGTTGATAGATTCAAGCGGACAGAAAGGAATAATTATGCGCCTCATATTCATCCGGCACGCCGATCCCGACTACGAAAATGACGACCTCACTGAAAAAGGCAAGAGAGAAGCCGCTCTCCTCGCACCCAGGATCGCGGCGGTAAAGAACATACGCGAGATCTATGTATCTCCCTTCGGAAGAGCGCAGGCCACTGCGCGCCCGTCACTTAAGCTGCTTGACCGCGAGGCCGTGATCATTCCCTGGCTCAGGGAATTCAGCTACAGAGTAGAGGATCCCCTTACCGGAAGACTGCATGTGCCGTGGGATCTCCCGCCGGAATACTACACAAGGGAACCCCTGTTTTTTGACAAAGATCTCTGGTATACTGCTCCGCTCTACCAAACCAATCCCGAGATAGGTGAGAATGCCCCCATCGTAAGAAAGGGCTTTGATGACCTCATGCTCTCACACGGATATGATCGCCTCGGAGACAAGCCCTGTTACCGCGTCATAAAGTCCACATCGGACATCATACCCGACGATGAACGCGGCGATTTCTCACATGAGTGCCACCGCACGGATGACGACGAGACCCTGCTGTTTTTCTGCCACCTGGGCGCAGAACTTCTCCTTGTCGCACAGCTTATCGGAGTATCCCCGGTACTTTTGTGGCAGAATGTGTACATTGCTCCCACCGCAGTCACGGTCTTAAATGAAGAGCGGCGATATGGAGATATCGCCGCTTTCAGGATACAGTTTATGGGAGATACGTCCCACCTCACAAATGGAGGTGAGCCGGTCTCTTATTCGGGTGCTTTCGGACCGATCTTTCAGGAAATATAAAGGTAAATGGCCATTTCGTAAATAACCTGCAGGTTGGCTTATTCTGCCGTCCTGCAGGTCACCTATATCCGTCTCACATCTGCCGTACAGATAAATTCAGCATTTCTTGCGGTTTTATCTGTCTTAATCGGTCCAGCTCACATCTGCCGTACAGATAAATTCATCATTTCTTGCGGTTTTATCTGTCTAAACCTGATACATACTGTGCTTGAATTGTCCTTACTTCTTCTTGAAATAGTTCACGACCGCGATGATGATGCAGGCGCCGATGACTGCAACTATGATGCTGCCGATGGGGCCGCTGCCGCCGATCCCGATGATCCCCAGCACAAAGCTTCCCACAAAGCCTCCGGCTATTCCGAGCAGAATGTTCATGATAAGTCCGCCGCTGCCGCCCTTCATGATGATATTTGCGATCCATCCGGCAATGGCTCCTACGATGATTCCTCCAATGATACCAAACATAGTTTATCCTCCTTCATTTCATTGAAAATACAACAACAGTGAATCCGTCTGATCGCAGCCGATGAACCATGGCTGCACAGCTAATAAGGTATTTCCGTTCTGTCTCAAACATTTCACATGATAACACACATCAGTCGAAAAGACCAGTTTCACCATAGCCTTATTCATGAACACAGCAAGCAGCCGACCGTTCGACCGTCAGGAAGACGACTGCAGCCCCGCTTACTTCAGTATGGCAACGATCCACGCAGGATCAGGCATCTTCATCCCGTCATCGACAGCCATCTGTTCCATGATGCCCTGAACTGCGCACCAAAACGATTCTTTCAAAAAATGCTTGACAACCAGAATTAAAATGATATCATTGTGATATCAAATAAATATCGCACACATTCTCAAGGAGGTAACGCGATGAATGCAAAAGAGATCAATGAACAGGTTTTGGACAGGAACAAGAACGGGCTGGTAATGATGATCCTGTGGATCCTACTCTATCTGGCTTCCATCTTTGTGATAATACTTGGAGCCGCGTTCGCACCGATTCTCGTAGTACTTGGCATACTCTGGCTGCTTGTGGGATGGATCCCGTTCCTGGGTCTCAAGGTGATAGGCCCTCAGGAGGCGCTGGTGCTCACACTTTTCGGTAATTACGTGGGGACCCTTAAGGATGCCGGATTCTACTGGGTCAATCCCTTCTGTGTGGGCGTGAACCCCGCGGCAAAGACCCATCTGGGACAGAGCGGCGATGTGGAAGCCAAGGCAAAGCCATTCGTTATAGCGGCACAGGGCGGCACGCAGGTCGAGGTGGGCGAAGGAAGTAAGAAGCTCTCTCTCAAGATCATGACTCTCAACAACGCAAAGCAGAAGGTCAATGATGTGCTGGGCAATCCCGTTGAGATAGGCGTGGCGGTCATGTGGAGAGTTGTCGACACGGCAAAGGCAGTCTTCACCGTCGACAACTACAAGGAATACCTGTCACTCCAGAGTGATGCGGCTGTCAGGAACATTGTGAAGCTCTATCCCTATGACATGGCACAGGACATCGACACTACAGGCGACGGACAGGCGGATGACGGCAGCCTTCGCGGCTCTACGGAAACAGTGGCAAAGAGGATAAGGGACGAAATCCAGAGCAAGGTCATCACAGCCGGTATTGAGATCATCGACGCAAGGATCACCTATCTCGCTTACGCACCCGAGATTGCGGCATCCATGCTCCAGAGGCAGCAGGCTTCGGCGCTCATAGACGCAAGAAAGATGATCGTTGACGGCGCGGTGGGAATGGTCGAGATGGCTCTCGAGAAGCTCAAGGGCGACGGTGTCGTAGATCTGGATGAAGAGAGAAAGGCAGCCATGGTTTCCAATCTCCTGGTAGTACTCTGCGGCAACAAGGACGCCCAGCCCGTAGTGAATTCCGGATCGCTTTACTAAAAGGAGGTTTCCCGGATGGCGGAAAAAAAGCAGATACCTCTGAGGCTTAACGAAAAGCTCTTTAACGAGATCGCCTCATGGGCCGAAGATGAGTTCCGCTCCGTGAACGGTCAGATAGAATATCTCCTTACGGAATGTGTAAAGCAGCGGAAGAAGAATAACTCCGGAGACAAAGAGGATCAGTGAATTAAAAACAGCCGCCGCTCTGATCAACAGAGCGGCGGTTCCTTATTGTTTTAACGTTGAACGCTCACCCGCAGATCTCTTCGAGAGCTGAAAGAAGCCTGTCGACCTGTTCTTCGGTACCCACGGTGATGCGCAGGTAGTCTTCGATTCTGGGTGCGTTCCAGTGGCGCACGTAGATACCGCGCTCCTTAAGAGCGCGAAAGATCTTATCGCCGCTTATCGTATTGTGTTTCGCAAAGATGAAATTCGTGCCGGATTCCGGGAAAGAGAAGCCAAGCTTCTTAAGGCCCTCTGACAGACGCTCTCTGGCCAATATGATCTTTGCGCAGATATCTTTTCTGTATGCCTCGTCGCGGATCGCGGCGGCGCCCAGAGCAATGGCGGCGCTGTTCATCGTATAAGAATTGATGGAGAATTTCACGGCCTTCATAGCGTCGATGAGGGTCTTCGAGCCAATGGCCCAGCCCACGCGGAGTCCCGCCAGGGCGCGGGATTTCGAGCCCGTCTGCACAACCAGCAGGTTCTCATATTTATCCGTCAGACGGATCGCGCTCTCTCCGCCGAAATCTATATAAGCCTCATCGATGATCACCACCGAATCCCTGTTTTTTTCTACAATCTCTTCGACAAAGCTAAGCGGTTCAAGGATGCCTGTCGGCGCGTTGGGATTGGGAATGATGATCCCACCGGCGTCGGGCTGATCAAGATAATCGTCCTTAAGTATCCTGAAATCATTATCTGTCGGGATGACGCGGACCGGTATGTGATAGAGATCCGCCCACACGGGATAGAAGGAGTAGGTCACGTCCGGGAATAAGAGCTTCTCATCCCATTCAAAATTCACGAAAAAGGTCTGGAAAGCCGTCGCCAGCACATCATCACTCCCCACGCCCACAAAGATCCTGTACCCGTTCACGCCGTACAGATCCGAAAGCGCCTCAACGATCATAGTCGCGTCCGTGTCAGGATAGCGCCTGAAATCCTCGGGCGTAAGCTCCGAAAGCGCCTTCGAAAGCGCGGGCGAAGGCGGATAAGGGCACTCGTTGGTGTTGAGTTTAATTATGTTTCTGTCCTTTGGCTGCTCGCCGGGAACGTATGGGTCTATCTTTCTTATCTTATCTTCAAGTCTGCTCATTATCATGCACTCCGTGTATTTTTCTACAGCATCTTCGCCATCCGTATTCTCTTTATTTGACTGCAACTGCAATGTCTCTTCTACAGCAGTTTCACTTCCAATGCTCTCTTTATCTGACTGAAGT
>JAILGA010000056.1 GCA_024697225.1 Lachnospiraceae bacterium | reverse complement strand
CAGCCCACCCACATTCTCGATGACTGCAAATAGAAATACTTTATTACGCATGATGATATCACAGACCGCGCGATAAAACTACAGGTGCGGACCCATTTTGATGCAGGCAAATCCCTGACATGACGAACAGGAACAGAATATGGCATGCCCTCATGAGTAGTTATATCAAGGTGACGATATAGAATTGTTTAGTTACTGACTGTAATCGCATGATGATTCGGCGTTTTCAGCACAGAATATACTTGTTTTTCAACTCTCTCCAGTTTTTTGAAGAGCAATATTTTCATTTGCGTTGGCTGTAGAGCAAGATGAAAGTGCATCGGGATAGTGCAAACCCGTGAATCCCGATGCACTTTTCATAAGAAAGATCCCGAGAGCCTGTTCCGTATGTGAGGATGAAATACACACTTAATATATTATGTGCTAATAGATGCAGGTTGCTTCAGTTAGTTTGCCTGACCGCCCGGCGCCTGCCCATCCCCCGCAGGAGCCGCATCCTCCGCCGGATCAGCAGCATCCTCTCCCTCTCCCTCTTGCGCGACAGCGGCAGCAGCGGCCGCTTCCTCCTCGGCTTTTTTACGCTCCCACTCTTCGGCTTTGATGCGGTCGGCTTCCTCTCTGTCGGCGTAGATCACACGGCCCTTCTCCTGCCTTGCGATCTCGGCTTCTATTTCATCGTCGTCAAGAAGCCCGGAATTCCTCCACACGTAGAAGTAGAAATCATTGTCTATCATGCTGAGTGAGGCCTTGTACTCACTCTCTGTATAATCAAACATCGCATTGATATAGGCTTCGCGCTCAGCTTCGCTCATATCCTCCGAAGCGGGGAGCCAGTTTCTGCTCCCGCCCGTTATGTCGTAGCTTACGTATTTTGTCACAAAACTTCCGTTGTACATTCTGGCGCGGTGTATTCCGTTTGAGAACACATCCGTGCCCATAAGAAGCCTGGAGTCAAAATCTATATCAAACAGATTGAGGATCGTGGGAAGGA
Source organism: Lachnospiraceae bacterium (assembly GCA_024697225.1). Lineage (GTDB taxonomy): Bacteria > Bacillota > Clostridia > Lachnospirales > Lachnospiraceae > Butyrivibrio. Next base: position 63,287 of record JAILGA010000056.1, on the reverse strand, counting down.
TATCCACGTTGCAGCAATATGTATCGCAGTGAACGGGCTCCTCCATCCCCGCGTTGTATATGATGCAGCTTGAGCGGTAGCGCTCGTTCCCCTCGGGCATCGAACCGCCGTTGAATTCCTTTACGGCATCATCGGGAAGATAGTAGGGAAAATGATCCCCGATAAGCACAATCACGGTCTTGTCAAGCTTCCCCGCATCCTCAAGACGTTCCGTCAGGTATTCCAGCGCAAGCTCCAGCTCATACTCCCCGCAAAAATATCCGAGGCAGTACTCATTTTCAAATCTTCCACCTGCAAGCTCGCGCACCCTGTCGATATTCTTGCGGAACATGGAATTCGTCTCATCAAAGGGACCGTGTCCGCTGAAGGTCATATAGTAGGCATGGAAACGATCCTCTTCGATGAAATCATCCACAGACTGCTCCATCATCTCAAGATCGGATGCGGGCCAGGGGCTGCTGAAGGTCATGCCCTGTCCCATGAATTTCGTGCGGGATCTGTCGTAACCCAGGTTCGGCCAGGAATAGTCGCGCATGTAGTAGTCGCCGCGGTAATTGTGATATGCGTAGCAGTTCACACCCTCAGCCGTAAAAAGATCACCCAGCCCGTATGGCATGAACACGCCAGAGGACTGAGGGAAGGAACCCACAACCTTGCCGTTGCTCGCGCTCCTTGAAACATCAGGCCATAAGGATGTATCAAAGGAGAACTCCCCGTTTGTCGTTATATTCGGGAAACTGTTGTAGAAATTATCGAGCACGATGCCGTTCTGAGACATCTTATACATGAGAGGAGTGATATCGGGATCGAGACCGTAGGCGGAAAAGGCTTCACAGCACAGCCAGACCAGATTATACCCCTCAAAAATACCGGTATACTCATTTGTATCATAAGCCTTGCGGGAGTCAAAATAGTTGCACAGTGCCTTGATGCTATCATCCTCAGCTACGCTCTCTAGCGCCTTGAAATCTATGGCTTCATTTAGTCTCGGATAATAAACGGGAGCCGGTTCCTCTTCCTCTGCCTCTACGATGTCAGGTTCTTCGTCTTCTGCCTTGTCAGAGGCGGCGGGGACGGGTGCGGCTGTGACCGTTTCCTCAACCGGCGGCTTTTCGGGCAATTCCAGTGCTTCCATGTCAATGCCTGATGCGAGTGTCTCCGCAAGATCTGTGTCCTGCCCCGAACCTCCTGAATAAAGTCCGGCAACAGTGGCTGCGAGAATGCCGAGTCGTTCGGCGCTCGTGTCGATGTCGGAAAGAGAGCTGTGATAAACATGCCAGGCCGAATCCCGTCCGCGCCCGAAGAGGGAAAGCGAAAGGCCGCCCGCAACCCACAGTACTACTGACAAAACAAGGCAGAGGAGTCTTGGCAGGAGTGCATATCCCCTGATCAGAGGCGGCCGCTTTGTCTCATCCTTGCGGGAGGTGCGTCTCATCAGGGAAAGCAGGCCGAGTACGGCAACCGGCAAAAGCAAAAGCGGTACGTATATCAGGGAACTGATAAGAGTTCCTCTGATGGTCCAGCCGAAATCCTCCGCAGCCTGACCGCCCATTCCGATCATTGCGATGGGAAGCAGTGAACCCGTGACACGGTAATAGACGAGTTGTGCAAAATAGAAGAAGGAAATGACAAGGCACAGCAGCATGTCGCAGATGCCGCTGATCACACGGTGTCCTCTGATAATGCCGGTTAACACTGTGAGAAACAACGCTTCCGCCGGCAGGAACACGAGCATGGCAAGGCTGCCCGGCCGTATCCCGCCGCTTATGCAGACACGCAGCAGTGATTCCCAATAAAAAAGCGATGCCGTCCAGAACAAAAAGCAGACAGCAGGCACACTTGTCTTAAATCTGGTCATGGGTAAATTGTACACCCTGTTGTCAATCCATTTATCGCTGATGGCTTGCGGAAACAGCCCGCATTTGCTATAATCTGTGATCATGAACAAAGAGCGGACAACAACAGGTTCAACCGTTGAACGATATCTGGCGGCAGGTTTCGGCCTGCTTTACTTTTTGTCTCTTATACCCATGATAGTTGTGGGCTTCTGTGATTTTCCCTCCGCTGACGACATAAATATGGGGATATATGCGCACGAAGTGTTTGAGAAGACCGGCAACGTATTCGCTGTTCTGTGGAAGGGCATCGAAATGGCCTGGTATGATTATCTGCACTGGATGGGATATTTCACATCCACTGCACTTATGTCCGTTCCACCCTCTGTATTCGGAGAACATTTCTACGCCGTGGGTCCGCTTATTCTGATACTTTGTTTCGGGGCGGCGGTTGCATTTTTTATTCACACTCTTCTCGGCAGATTTCTGGGAATGGACAGGGCAAAGGTGACCGTCATTTCCTCTGTGACTCTGTTCTTGATGATGCAGTCCCTTCCCGCCGGGATGCCGAGGGTGGAATCCTTTTACTGGTACTGCAGCGGGGCAAATTATATCCTCACTTTTTCATTGGGAGCGCTGTGGCTCGGGCTCATTATACGACTGGCCATGCGCGGCAGTACAAACAGTGCTGCGGACAGCAGCGTTTCTTGCGATACTTCCGCTGCTGAAAAGACATCCTTTGGCAGCAGGATAGGAGGAAGGATCGCATTGACCGCGGGAGCCTGCATCACGGGCTTCCTTCTGGGCGGCGGTAACATGATGACATCACTTTGCTGTGCGACCGCAGGAGTGCTGCTTCTCATATGGCTTGCGCTTCCGGTAAACGGCGGAGTAAAGAATTCCTGCTTCAGGCGCCTTTTGGCACCCGTACTTTTCCTTCTCGCGGGTTTTTTTGCCTGTTGTCTGGCGCCCGGCAATTCCGTCAGGGAGAGCATCACAGAGGGCTTTGGACCGGTAAAGAGCATAGCGGTCTCACTTTTGTATACGGCGATATACTGCATAAACCGCTGGACCAGATTTGAACACATCCTGGCGCTGCTCTTTTTTGCACCGTTATTCTGGAACGCGGCTCCAAGGATCAGAAGGCTTACTTTTAAATATCCCCTGCTCGTAACAGCTCTTGCCTACGGACTTATCTCCGCAAATGTGGTACCGCCTCTGTTTGCTCTCGGCCAGATCGATGCCGGAAGACTGCAGGCACTTTTCTACATGCAGTATATACTCCTCCTCGTACTGACGGAGGGTTATCTCATAGGGTGGCTGAGAATGAGAGTTCTGTGTATCGTGGATAAGCGGGCAGAAGAAGGGGCAAACTCCGGGAGGTCTACCCGAACGCTGATCATCTATTACGCCGCACTCGCTGCATGTCTTATTCTGCTTTCGGCTTTCGCCGCCGCCGCGGACAGTGATTACTACACTTCGACGGAGGCCGTAAAAGAACTCACCGACGGTACCGCCTTCGGATACAGGGATGAAAATGCACAGAGGCTGCGGATCCTCAAGGATCAAAATGTTACCGATGCGGTGTTGGAGCCCTATAAGAACCGCCCGTCACTTCTTATATACGATGAACCAGGCACCGATCCCGAAAACTGGATCAATGACGGCATGGCGCGCTACTACGGAAAGAACAGCGTGAGAGTAAAAGATGCTTTTTAATTCACTCTTTTTCATACTCGTATTTCTGCCCCTTTGCGTTGCGGGTTATTATCTCCTCATGAGAGCCGGAAAGGCATGGGCGCAGATATTTCTGATACTGATGTCGCTCTGGTTCTACGGCTATTTCCGTCCCTCCTATCTTCCGATCATCATCTCAAGCATACTTGTGAACTATCTGATCATCAGTCTGATCATTAAGGACGGGAGGAAAACCGTTGCCGCAGCCTGCCTCTTCGCGGCAGGCCTCATCTTCAACATCGGTCTCATAGGCTATTACAAGTACAGCGGATTCCTTGTCTGGAACATCGATCATTTTTTTGACGCGGGAATTCCCATACCGCAGATCGTGCTCCCCCTGGGGATCAGTTTTTTTACATTTCAGCAGCTCTCATCACTGATCGATGCGTGGAAAGGCAGGCTGAAAAGGATCGACCTGCGTGAGTATGCGCTCTATGTTACCTTTTTTCCGCAATTGGTGGCTGGCCCCATAGTAAGACATGACGAGCTCATACCGCAGTTTGAGGATGGGACTAAGGACAGACCCGACGCTCAGGCGTTTTTGCAGGGGCTTATGTGGTTTGCGCTTGGACTCGCCAAAAAAGTCCTTATAGCCGACCGCTTCGGGGAGATAGTGACAGCGGGATTCGGAGATATATCGGTGCTTACGGCGGCTGACACGTGGATCGTGATGCTCGCCTATACCATGCAGATATATTTTGATTTCAGCGGGTATTCCGATATGGCCTGCGGACTGGCAAGTCTCTTTGGCTTTAAACTCCCGCAGAATTTCGATTCGCCTTACCGCGCGCTCTCCTTAAGGGATTTCTGGAAGCGCTGGCATATGACACTCACGAGATTTCTCACTCAGTATATCTACATACCGCTTGGCGGCAACAGGAAGGGAATGGCGCGCACCTGCATCAACATGATGATCGTATTTCTCGTGAGCGGCATCTGGCACGGGGCAAATTATACCTTCATATTGTGGGGACTGCTGCATGGTGCGGTTGTGGTGTTTGACAGGCTCTTCGAAAAACAGGAGGCAAAGATCCCCGCGGCGGTCAGATGGGCGGGCAGCTTCTTTGTCATAAATATACTATGGCTGCTGTTCCGCGCCGACGGGATAAGAGACTGGGTCGTGCTTGTAAGGCGGCTTTTCTCCTTCGGGGCAGGAATTGGTATTTCCGATGCCGTGGCCGGTGCACTCGGAGAGCCGTGGCAGGCGGCGTGCCTGTATGTGTCCGCGCTCGCGCTCTGTCTCCTGGCGCCGAATAATTATAAGCGTAAGTGGAGTTTTCATCCGGCTGTTGTCACTGCTGTCGCGGCGCTTTTTGCAATATGCCTTATAAGCCTCAACCGGGTATCGGTGTTTTTGTATTTCAATTTTTAGCTATGATGAGATCGATGAAGGGAAAACTCATATGGTTCATCTCCCTGACGGCGGGCCTGGTACTGCTGATGTCTCTTGTCGTCGTCGTACTCGATCCCTTTTTCCATTTCCATGCGCCTCTGAAGAAATATTATTACAGGCTTGATGATGAGAGGTCACAGAGCATAGGCGTCGCGAGGTTCTTTGACTATGATGCGGTCATCACGGGAACCTCTCTTGTGAGGGATTTCAAAACGAGCAGGATGAAGGAACTGTTCGGCGTGAAGGCAGTCAAGCTCCCGATCTCGGGTGCCACTTGGCACGAGACCGCGATGCTCCTTCGCGCTTCATACGAGAGCGGTCATTCGGTCGACATGGTCCTCAGGTCTCTTGATGTCAATCATCTTGTTGAAAAGAGCGATGCGGTGCGGCGTGACCTCGGCGAGTTCCCCGACTATCTCTATGATGACAATATCTGGAACGACGCGCGCTATGTCTGCAACAGGGATGTACTTTTAAGATACTGCCTGCCAATGATGGGACGGCGCCTTAAGGGAGGCCGCGGCGGACATACTTCCTTTGACATGTATGACCTGACATCGCTTGCACCGGGCAATGTCCTTGAGGGACGAAATGGATTCTACAAGCCTGATTCCGTCGCGGCTTTCAGCGAAGAGGATGAGAGACTCCTGGCGGAAGATCTTGATGCAAATGTGCTTTCCCTCGCGGACGAGCACCCCGAAACAGAGTTTTTCTACTATCTGCCTCCGTATAACATCGCATGGTGGGGCGGTCTGATAGAGGAGGGACAGGCGGAAAGGATGAGAGGGATCCTGACGCACACCATACCCGAGCTTTTAAGCAGGGATAATATCAATGTCTACTGCTTTGATGACAGATACGAGCTGACCACGGATCTTTCCTTCTACGCCGACGAGTATCATTATGTGCCCTCGGTGGCCGATGATATCCTCGCCTGGATAAAGGCCGGCGAGGGGAAGCTCACCGCGGACAACTGGGAGGACAAGCTGGAAGATATATTCTCTTTCTACACGGGATACGACTATGCGGGTCTGTTTTGACAGATGCGGCAAATATTGCGTTTCTGCGCGCTCTGTGGTACAATTTCACGAGTTTAGCGAGATCGGAGGATATTAAAATGGTTACTTTGAATGAAGATTATCTGAAGCTTCCCGGAAGTTATCTCTTTTCCACTATCGCCAAAAAGGTTGCGGCCTATCAGGCGGAGCATAAGGATGCGGATATAATCCGCCTTGGCATAGGCGATGTGACACAGCCTCTGCCGCAGGCGGTGATCGAGGCGCTCCACAAGGCGGTGGACGAGCAGGGCAGCGCGGAGACCTTCCGCGGTTATGCGCCGGACCTCGGATACTCCTTCCTGAGGGAAGCCATGGCGGAAAATGACTACAGGCAAAGGGGCTGCGACATCGCCGATGATGAAATATTCATTTCTGACGGGGCAAAGAGCGACTCGGCAAATATCCAGGAGATCTTCGGCGCTGACTGCCGCATAGCCGTCTGCGATCCGGTCTATCCGGTCTACGTGGACACCAATGTAATGGCGGGCCGCGCAGGCGACTATGATAAGGATACGGAGACCTGGAGCAGGGTGATCTATATGCCGTGTGTTGCCGAGAATGGATTTGTTCCCGAGCTTCCTGGGGAGACGCCGGACATCATTTATCTGTGCTATCCCAACAATCCCACAGGCGGCGCCATTACGAAGGAACAGCTTCAGCGCTTTGTGGATTACGCAAATAAAAACGGGGCCGTGATCATATATGACGCGGCGTATGAGGCATATATCAGCGATCCCGCCGTGCCGCACTCCATATATGAATGCGACGGCGCACGCACCTGCGCCATAGAGCTCAGATCCTTCTCAAAAAATGCGGGCTTTACCGGACTGAGACTCGGTGCGACCGTGATACCTCGCGATCTTAAGGCAAAGACCATGAAGGGCGAGACCGAGCTGCACAGCCTCTGGGCGAGACGCCATGGCACCAAGTACAACGGAGCTCCCTACATCGTACAGAGGGCCGGCGAGGCCTGCTACAGCGAGGAGGGCAAAAAGCAGATAAGAGAGATCATCGACAGATATATGAAGAATGCCGCATATCTCTTAAACGGCCTGAAGGAAGCCGGATATGAGGTTTACGGCGGTGTTCATTCGCCGTACGTATGGCTGAAGACCCCGGGCAATATGACAAGCTGGGAGTTCTTTGATATGCTCCTCGATAAGGCGCAGGTCGTAGGCACGCCCGGTTCGGGCTTCGGTCCTCACGGCGAGCATTATTTCCGCCTGACGGCCTTCGGCAGCTATGAGAACAGCGTCCGCGCCATTGAGAGGATAAAGGCCATGAAGGCTGTCAGATGATACCGGTTTTGCGCAGCATGATGTTTGGTTTGATCAAAGAGGTTTTATGAGCACATTTACTCAGTATATCATTGTATTTTTCGTTTCCATGGTGCCGCTCATCGAGCTCAGGGGCGCGATTCCCTTTGCCTACGGCTTCAATGCGGTGAATGACGCTTTCAGGCTTCTGCCTGCCTATGTGGTGATAGCTGTCGGCAACATGATCCCCGTGCCGCTCATCTTTTTCTTTGCGAGAAAGGTACTGGAGTGGGGAAAGGACAAGCCGGTCATAGGAAAGTTTTTCAGCTTCTGCCTTGAGAAGGGCCATAAGGGCGGCGAAAAGCTCCAGGCCAAGGCGGGAAGAGGTCTGTTCGTTGCATTGCTTCTTTTTGTGGGAATACCGCTTCCGGGCACCGGTGCCTGGACGGGGACGCTGGCTGCGAGCATTCTTGACATGGATTTCAAGACCAGCGTGCTGGCCGTCATGGGAGGCGTCGCACTGGCCGGTGTTATAGTGGGCGTCCTTTGCACCCTCGGGTTCGGGGCGTTCTTCGGGATCGCGGGTTGAGCGGGTGAACGACACACCTACAAACGTCTATGCCGGCTTTGCGGGCGTCTACGACAGACTGATGTCGGATGTTCCCTACGGGGAATGGGCACACCTGATCGACAGTCTGATAAGAAAGTATGGTGTGTCGAGACCTGAGACGGCTGATTGCGGCAGATATGATGCCTCACGAAATAGCGCTGCGCAGGATTCAGACAGCGGGGACGCTGCATTGGGCGAGGATCCGTTGCTTGCCCAGGAGCGGAATCTTGTGGTCGATCTGGGCTGCGGCACCGGAACGATGACCGGACTGCTGGCGGATATGGGATACGACATGATGGGGATCGACGTCTCGCCGGAGATGCTTGTGATAGCGGGTGAGAAAAATGCCGGAAGAGAAACCCCGATCCCATACATATGTCAGGATATGAGGGATCTCGATCTTTACTGCACGGCAGGTACCATTGTTTCCGTCTGCGACAGCATCAACTATATCACCAGGGCTTCAGATCTTTTAAAGGTATTCAGACTTGTCAACCGTTTTCTGTATCCGGGCGGACTTTTTCTCTTTGATTTTCACACGAAGCATTATTACCGCGATGTGCTGGGAACGCGTATGATCGGTGAGACGGGTGAAGAGATCTCATATCTGTGGGATAACACCTGGAGTGAGAAGAAAAGCCTGAACCGGTGCGAACTCACAATCTTTGCTGGGGAAGCCGGCGGATCATATGCCCGTGTCGATGAGACGCATATCCAAAGGGGTTTTCTTTTGTCCGAGATGAAACAGATCATTGAAAAAGCGGGGATGCGTTTTGTCACGGCACTGGATATGGATACCGGAAAAAAACCGCACGCCCGAAGCGGACGCATTCTTGCCGCTGCCCGTGAGAGCGGGAAAATGCCGTGTATCGGCGACCGCTGACAGAGGAGATAATGGAACAGAAGGAATTCGAAAAAGAACAGGCGCACCTGACAGAGGTGTACGATAAGCTTCTTGCGATGGAGAAGGATCTCGAGGAGCGGATCAGGGCACTGGATGCGGTTGCGATCGAGGATAAGAATGATATCCGGGACAACATGCGCTTCGATTATGCGGATGATGAGACCACTATGGAAACTCTGGCAGAGATCGAGGTGTGGAACCGCTATATAGACACTTACAATGTAGAGAGTGATTCTCTGGGAAGGACTCTCCGCACGGTCAGAAAGCTTCTGGAGGCCCCGTATTTTGCTGAGATAAAGCTGCAGTTCGACCCGTCGGAGGAGCCTGAGAGCTATTACATAGGCCGCGAGGGGATCATGGAAAACGGAGTGAGCCCTCTGATCATAGACTGGAGGTCGCCTGTCGCCGAGGTGTATTACAATCAGGAGAGCGGGCGCACCCATTATATGGTTGAGGACCGCAGGATAGACGTCGACCTGAAGCTCCGCAGACAGTTTGATATTGAAAAGAACAGACTGATCTCCTGTTTTGATACGGGAATAGCTATAGAGGATCCCATGCTGCTGCGGTCTCTGTCACAGACTCATTCCGACAAGATGCAGGCGATCACGGTGACGATCCAGAAGGAGCAGAATACAGTGATAAGATATCCGGATGTTCCGGTGCTCCTTGTGGACGGGATAGCGGGAAGCGGAAAGACGTCCGTGCTCCTGCAGAGGATCGCCTATCTTTTCTACCGCAAAAGAAAGGACCTTCGCCCGGATCAGGTGTGCCTCATGACCCTGAATCCGGTATTCAGAAGCTATATCGATGAAGTCCTCCCGGATATGGGAGAGACGAATCCACTTACGATCACATGGCAGGAATTCCTGAGAATGCTGCGCGTTCCCGCTGCCGGGAGTGCCGATGGTGGCCCGGATGATCCCTCGGATGGAGAAGAGCCGCGAAGCAGCAAAGAGGTGGTAACCGACCGCCTGCAGAAGATACGGGAAGGACTGCCGCAGCTCAAGCCCGAGGCGGGGGATTTCTTTGACATAAATCAGAAGAATAAGCCCGTGATGAAGGCAAAGGAGATACTGGCTGCGGTGAATGAATTCAGTCAGTTCCCCTTCGGCAAAAGACTCATACAGACAACTGCGGACGAGCTTGAGCACAGGGCCAAAAACCGCCTTCACCGCATGGCAGAGGAGCAGGAGACAGATAATGACACGGACGCCGTGATCGGAGCCGCAGAGGAGAGACGTCTGGAAAACGATTACGGCGGGGCGATCCGCAATATCCGCAAATATGCATGGATCAATGTGAAACGGGTCGCTCAGCGCATCCTCGGCACGGATCATATCTCCGAGACGGAATGGCTTTTTACGATGCTTGAGCTCACAGGTTTTTGCGACCTGAACATGCGCTATGTCATGATCGATGAGGTGCAGGATTATACGAGAGCACAGCTGGAGGTACTCCGAAAGTATTATCCCAATGCGCACTTCATGCTGCTCGGGGACGAGTTCCAGTCAATACGCGAGGGAACGGTATCCTTTGCGGAGATCGAGGAGATGACGGGAGAGGATAAGAAGCAGTTTGTTTCGCTCCCTCTGATGACAAGCTACCGGAGTTCGCCCGAGATCACGGCGCTTTTTGCGGCCCTTCTGCCGGAGGAAAAGAAGCTGATGGTAAATAGCGTCAGACGGCCGGGGGAGCAGACGACGATAAAGGTCTGCAAAACCGAAGAGGAGTACAGGACAGAGTTGATAAATCTGATTGAAGACTTTGAAAAGGAGGACGGTCTGACGGGGATCATCTGCAGGAATGCCGATCACCTGAAGTGCATCAGAGCTCTTCTCAAGAAAAAAGCCCCAGTGACTGTGAGCGGTCAGGACGCCCTGCCGAAAAAAGGCGCTTTTTTCATCGAGCTTGCGCTGGCCAAGGGGCTCGAATTTGACAGGGTGATCCTGCCGGATGCGGACAGTGAGACCTATCCTGATGACAGACTGGGAATGCATTGTCTGTATACCGCGATATCCCGAGCGACGAGACGACTTGCGATCATTGCGGAAAAAGAGGTCACAAAACTTCTGGATCCGTGAGGAGTCATGCGCCCGGCAAAAGAAAGACTGACAAAAAACATCGTAAGAAGGATACGGACCGCTGAACGGAGGTGTAGAAAAAATGAGATTCACCAAGATGCACGGCTGCGGCAACGATTATATCTACATTGATGCAAAAAAAGAGGGCTTTTCGAGAGAGGACAAGGGCGAGCTTGTAAGGCGCCTCTCCGACAGGCACTTCGGCATCGGCGGCGACGGCGTGATATTCATCCAGCCGGCGCCGGAGGGGATGCCCGATGTGGATTTCGAGATGGAGATGTACAATGCGGACGGCTCCCGCTCCGAGATGTGCGGCAACGGCATACGCTGCGTCGGTGCATACGTCTATGTTAAGGGCCTCACGGATAAAAAGGAGCTGACGGTGATCAGCGCGGGCGCTAAGAAGTATCTGACTCTTCATGTGCCGGAAGGTAAAAAGACCGTGGACTTGGTCACAGTGGACATGGGTGCACCGATCCTTGATCTGCCGGAGATCCCCGTAGATCCGGACAATCTGCCGGATCCGGAATCGGTAAAGCAGATGAACGGGATGACAGTGACGGACTTCTGTCAGGACGACGGCGGTGTAAAATACCGCACCTCCTTTGTATCTATGGGCAATCCGCATGCGGTTGTGGTGCTTCCTGACGATATCGATCTGGAAGCTTTTCCGCTTGAGAAGACAGGCCCCCGGTTTGAGAACCATCCGGCATTTCCGAAGAGGACCAATACGGAATTCGTCCATATAGACAACCGGAATGAGGTTCATATGAGAGTATGGGAGCGCGGCACAGGGGAGACCCTGGCCTGCGGCACGGGGTGCTGCGCCATTACCACGGCATGTGCCCTGCGGGGGATCACGGGGGATGAGATCACGCTCCATGTGCGGGGAGGAGAGCTTAGCTGCCGTTATGACAGAGAGGCGAATAAAGTGTTTATGACGGGCCCCGCGGAATTTGTCTTTGACGGGGAAATAGCTCTGTGAGGGAGCGTTACCGGAAATTCGCTGACTGGCTTTCCTGGAAGATGCTTTCGATCATTGCCGCGGGTATGCTTGTTTTGTCGCTTCTGCCGGTCATCTATCTTTCGCTTTTCAATTATGCGACGGGGGATGATTTGGGGTACGGCGCCTCACTTCACCGGGTCCTGATGAAAGACGGCAGCATAGCGGATATGGTTTCCGCAGTTGTACGGAACGTAAAAAATTCATATTTTTCCTTTCAGGGAACCTGGTCTTCGATAGCCCTGTTCTCCGTGGAACCCAGTGTCTGGGGTGAACGCTTCTATACTGTGACGACCTGGATAGCTCTTTCCTGTCTTATCATCTGCCAGGGGATCCTTGTTTATGAACTTCTTGTGCGGTATGCCGGTCTGAACAAAGACTCTTTTATGTTCCTGTTTTCATTGATGCTTGTCATTCAGACTCAGTATATGCCCTATCACCGCTCCGGTCTGTTCTGGTATACGGGAATGGCGCATTATGTGATCCCGTACGGGATATGCATGCTGGGACTGTTCTGGATGCTGCGTTTTCTGTCCGGAGGAAGAAAGTCATACCTTGTGCTTTGTTTCTTTGCCATGACATATCTCGGCGGAGCGGGATATCCGGAGATCGTACTGGCTGCGATGGGATTTCTGTCGGCCTTTGCAGCAGCTCTGATCAGCCGTTTCGATAAGAAAAAGGGTGCGTCGGGATGGCAAAACCCGCTTTCAAGGGCAGCGTGGCTTCTTATTCCGCTTGCAGCCCTTGCAGCCGGCTTTGTCATCAGCGCGAAGGCACCGGGGAACAGGATCCGAGGCGGCGCCGATTTCGGGTTCGATGCGGAAAGGATCGTGCTGACGATCAAAGATGCGCTGGGCGCGGGGGTTAAGGATGCGGTTCTGTACTTTATGACTGCGCGTCCGCTGATCATTTTTGTCATTCTGACTGCAGTCTGCGCCTGGGAGACCGTATCCGTCCGGGAGGAACATTATTATCAGAGACATCCGCTTGTGATCCTTGCGGCTCTGTATCTGATCTTTAGCGCGATACACGCTCCCGAACTGTATGTGGGGGATGAGATAGAGGCAGGGATCTCCGGCGGGGTGTATAACAGTTATTTCTTTGTCTTTACTGTCTGTGTGCTTCTCGGCACGGTGTGCATCGTCGGATGGCTGAAAAATGTGCTGCATGTGAGGGACGCCGGCGGCGCTTTTGCACGCAGCGTTCGCATCCCCTGCCTGTTTGCCGCCCTTGCGGCCTGCATCCTGCTTTATCCGCACCTGATCGGGGGCACCACGGACTATACGGCAGTGGAATACATTAGGAGCGGACAGCTTGCCGATTTCAGACGGCAGATGAAGGAGCGGCTTGTGATCCTGGAGGACCCGGATATACAGGATGCGGTGCTTGAACCCATGAACGACTGGCAGGGACCGCTCATGCACTTCCCGGTGGGAGATGATCCCGGGGCGTTTACTAATGACGCAACCGCGAGGTTCTACGGCAAGAGGTCGGTGGTGGTAAGGAGTTTTGACGGGGAGTGAGCCGTCCCGCCTGTTTGCGGGTATTGCCCTGTTGTGTTATTATATTAATGTTGTTTTCATAGTTTTAAACAGGAGATATAAAGATGCAGGAATATACATACAGACCGCAGGGAACATGCTCTACGGAGATCTTTTTTTCCATCGATGACGGAAAGCTCCACAATGTCAGGTTCACGAACGGCTGCAACGGAAACCTCAAGGCCATCGGAAGACTGGTCGAAGGAGCCGATGCGAGACAGGTGATGGAAACCCTCAGGGGAAATCTTTGCGGAAACCGCGGGACCTCATGCGCGGACCAGTTTTCAAAGGCTATCGAACAGGCGCTTGCGGGAGAGCCGGCATGAATGTAAGCATCTTCGGTCTGGGATATGTGGGCTGCGTGGGCGCTGCCTGTGCCGCGAAGCTCGGACACCATGTGATAGGCAACGATATCTCAGAGAACAAGGTCAATCTGATCAAGGAAGGACGCCCTACCATCATTGAGGCCGAGATCGATGAACTCATGAAGGAAGGGCATGACAAAGGGCTTATCGAAGCTACGACGGACAGCAGATACGCCGTTCTTCATTCCGATCTGTCCTTTATCGTGGTGGGAACACCCAGCACCAAAGAGGGCCATCTGAACCTGAACTATGTGTTCAATGTGGCAAAGGAGATCGGCGAGGCGCTTAAGGACAAGGATGGTTTTCACGCCGTTGCGATCCGCTCCACTGTCCTGCCCGGCACCAACAAGGAGGTCGGGAGGATCATCGAGGAGGCCAGCGGGAAAAAAGCCGGCGAGGATTTTGCGGTGGTCTCAAACCCCGAATTCCTGCGTGAAGGCACGGCGGTACATGATTACATGAACCCGCCGCTCACGCTCATCGGAACTGACAGCGAGCGGGCAGAGCAGATGTTCAGAGAATTCTACAAGGACATCCCCGGCGAATTCATCTCCACCGACATAGAGGTCGCGGAGATCATGAAGTACGTGAACAACACCTATCACGCGCTTAAGATCGTCTTCGGGAACGAGATAGGAAATATCTGCAAGGCGCTTGATATCGACAGCCACAAGGTCATGGATATCTTCTGCAGGGACAGGCAGTTAAATATATCACCCTATTATTTCAAGCCGGGCTTCGCCTATGGCGGATCCTGCCTTCCCAAGGACTCCAAGGCCTTAAGGACATTGGCTCACGACCACTATATCGACGCGCCTGTCATAAACGCCATAGATCCCTCCAATCAGCTGCAGAAGAAGAACGCCCTTGAGATCATAGAGAGCAAGGGATTATCAAAGGTTGGTATCCTGGGGCTTTCCTTCAAGTCCGGCACGGATGATCTGCGCTGCAGCCCTATCGTAGATGTGGCGGAGGAGCTGCTCGGAAAGGGCTTTGACATACGCATCTATGACAAAAATGTGAGAGTGTCGCAGCTGACAGGCACCAACGCGGACTTTATAGCGGCAAAGCTCCCGCATCTGCATGAGATCATAACCGACGATCTTGATGCGGTGGCAGGAGCGAGTGATCTGCTGGTGATCACCAACCGTGAAAAGGAATTTGAGGATATACCCGTGAGGTATCCCGGCAAGGTGCTGATAGATCTGGTGCGGCAGTTTGAAAGTCTCGATTACGACGGACACTACGAGGGTATAAGCTGGAAAAATGTCAACACGAATCCCGCACAGGCCGCGCAGATAAAGCGTGACAGGCAGGGGACGGACTTCTGATCCATGGCCGGAAATGGTAGAAAAATCCTCATAATCGTAGAAAATCTGCCGGTGCCGTTTGACACGAGAGTATGGCAGGAGGCCACCACACTCGTAAAAAACGGCTATACCGTGTCTGTGATATGCCCCAAGGGAAAGAACTATAACCTTGAAGAAGAGGAACTGGAGGGTGTACATATCTTCCGACATGACCTGGTCGAGGCAAAGGGCGCGGCGGGGTATTTTTCCGAGTATACATCTGCTCTCAGGGAGGAATACAGGCTGGCGAAGCTTGTCCGGGAGAGGATAGGCTTTGATGTGATACACGGCTGCAATCCGCCGGATGACATTTACATGGTAGCAAAGAGGTTTAAGAAGTACGGTGTGCGCTATGTCTTTGATCATCACGATATCTGCCCGGAGCTTTTTGAGGCCAAGTTTGGGAAGACGGGCGGACCTCTGTACCGCGGGCTGCTTTTCTTTGAGAGACAGACCTACAGAAACTGCACCTTTGCATTTGTGACAAATGAGAGTTACAGGCGGATCGCCATCGAACGGGGAGGAATGGACCCCGAAAAGGTGATCGTCTTAAGAAGCGGTCCGAAGCTGGAACGCATGAAGATACAGCCCCCGGATGAGAGTTTGAAGAACGGGCATCCCTTTATGGTGGGATATCTGGGCGTGATAGGAAAGCAGGAGGGTGTCGACTATCTGCTTGAGGCCGCGCGGATCATAAAGGAAAAGGAAAACAGCGTGCAGTGGGGCATAGTGGGCGGCGGCCCGTATCTTGAGACCGTGAAGAAGCGCGCCCATGAGATGGGGCTTGACGACTGCGTGACCTTTACCGGAAGGGCGCCGGACGAGCAGATGCTCGCCTATCTGAATACCGCCGACGTGTGCGTAAACTGCGACGAGTATAACGCCATGAACGACAAGAGCACCATGAACAAGATCATGGAATATATGGCGCTCGAAAAGCCCATTGTCCAGTTTGAACTCACGGAGGGACGCTATTCCGCGCAGGAGGCATCGCTGTATGCGAGGAGCAATGACGCGGCGGACATGGCGGAAAAGATACTTGAACTTCTGCACGACCCCGAAAAGAGGGAGCGCATGGGCAGATACGGCAGGAACCGCGTGGTGAACGAACTTTCCTGGGAACATACCAGCAAGGCCCTGCTCGAGGGCTATGAGAAGCTCTTTTCGGGAGCTTTTGACCGGAAGCAGGGATAATGGCGGATTTGAGGTGGTTCGTAAGAAGACTGGGAGCCATGAGTGTGCCGGAGATATTCTGGCGCATGGGGCAGAGAGGCCTTCAGTTCAAAGAGGGGCTGCGCTTTAAGGACAGGCGCCCGGTGACGGCGGAGGTTTTTAACCGGTCGTTTAAAGCCGGCGGAAGGGCACTTTCCGCAGATACGAAGAAGCTTTTTCTGGCAGAGGATAATGAGGAATTTGCACTTCGGATAAGCATCCCGCTGCCTTTCCCCTATCGCTATGAGCACTACCGCATGTGGTGGCACGCGGGTTTCCAGACCACGAACGAGTGGCCGCTCATCTATTCGCCGGATCTGGACTACCGGGGGATGGACCGCGTCGGAGATGCAAGGACCAACTGGGAACTGAACAAGCATTTCCAGTTTGCGCTCCTTGCCAAGGACTATCTGGCAAGCAACGGGCGCGAGTGGTTCATACAGGAACTTACGACGCTTTTTGACGACTGGAATGAGAACAATCCGTTTCTCTGGGGGATATCCTGGACCAGCGCCATTGAAGTGGCGGAGAGGACCATAAACTGGTGTCTTGCGCTGGGGTTTCTGGATGCGTCGGACAGGAAGCTTCTGTCGGGGAGTGCGGAAGGTCCCCTGCCTGAAAAGGTTCCGGAGAACCTCAAAAAGCGCCTTGAGACGGGCATCATCAACATGGCGGATTATCTGTTCCACCATTATTCAAGATATTCTTCCGCAAATAATCACCTGATAATAGAAATTTCGGCAGTGCTTCACGCCGGGGTGATAACGGGATATGCCCCGTGGACGGATAGGGCCGTGGAGATCCTGGACAGGGAACTGTTCCTGCAGGATTACGAGGACGGGGTGAACAAAGAGGAAGCCCTGTATTATCAGGCTTTCATGATGGAAGCCTATGCGCATGACCTGCGTATTCTGACAAAGAATAAGATCGCTGAGGATAAGACCTCGCGCTGGATTCCCATGCTCGTAAAGATGGCGCGCTATGTCCGCGACTGCATCGGCAACTACGGCGAGGTCATCGAGTTCGGGGACAACGATGACGGCAAACTCATCGATCTGCAGGGCGGGGACAGAAGATGGGATTATTACGGCTATCTTCTCCAGTACATGTCGCTTCTTTTGCCGGAGCGATATGTGTCCTGCACTGAGGATCCCGATTTTTCATGGCACGAGAATATCTGCTGGCTTTTCCCGAAAGAGGAGAGGGAGGCAGTAGCAAAGAAACCCCTGTATGTGCCTGAGGGCAGTGTGGATTATAAACTCGGCGGAAATGCGATCCTCCGCAGCAATGACGGCAGCGTTATCATAGGCATCGATCACGCGCCGCTTGGATACGGCGCACTGTGCGCCCACGGACACGCCGATGCTCTGAGTTTTCAGGCGTGCTTCCTCGGAGAGCCCGTTTTCTGCGATCCGGGAACATATATCTATCACACCGATGAGGAGGCGAGAAATGCTTTCCGCAGCACTGCCTGGCATAACACGGTATGCATCGGCGGAAGGGATCAGTCGGAGATGCTTGGGGCTTTTCTGTGGGGAAGGAAAGCGGAATGCACTCTGCTAAGATATGAGAGCACAGTGACCGAGGATGTGCTGGAGGCGGAGCAGGACGGCTACAGCCCCTATATTCACAGGCGAAAGTTCATTTTTGACAAGGATAACAGGGAACTTACCATTCATGACAGTGTGGGTGGCGCAAAGGACGCCGTCTTTTCCCTTCTTTTGTCCGAAGATGCTGCGGCGCACGAGGTGGAGGGCAGCGAAGGGAAGAAATGGCGGATTGAGAGCGTATTCTCCGGCATTATTCTGGGAACGGTCGAGTTCAAGACCGGATTTGCCAATAAACCGGTGCTGGTCTCCAGAGAGGTTTCAAAAAGATACGGATACAAGGCCGCAACCTCCGGATTCAGGGTGCGCATCGCATCGGACCCCGCAGTGACGGTGATAAGCTTCGGAGGGGTCGCGGATCAGTGATGCTGCGGCGCGGGAGGTTCTGATGTGCGGAATCTGCGGTATATATGACAAAGAGCATAAGATAGCCGATCACAGGGAACTGATCGTGCGGATGAACAGAGTTCAGAAGCACCGCGGACCGGATGATGACGGCGTCTTTGAAAAAGCGGGCTGTGCGCTGGGACACGTGCGCCTTTCGATCCAGGATCTGTCGCCTGCGGGTCACCAGCCGATGACGCTTGACGACAGGTATACCATTGTTTTCAACGGTGAGATCTACAATTACATAGAGCTTCGGGAAGAGCTTAAGGATATGGGGTATTCCTTTGTCTCCGAGTGTGACACCGAGGTGCTCCTTGCGGCATATGAGTGCTGGGGCGAGGAGTGTCTGGGGAGGTTTAACGGCTTCTGGGCCTTCGCCATATATGATCACAGAGACGGAAGCCTCTTTCTCTCAAGGGACCGCTATGGCGTGAAGCCCCTGTATTATGCGAGCCACGACGGATATACGGTTTTTGCGTCCGAGATAAAAACGCTCCTTGAGGATAGCGGAATAAAGCGCATCGTGAATGAGCAGGCGGTCGTCAACTATCTCGTGAACGGCTTTGTGGACTGCGAGGATGAGACCTTTTTCAAAGGTGTATACCGCCTGCCTGCGGGCTGCCTGATGAGGATCTCGGGTGATAACGATGTGGAAATAAAACACTGGTACGAACTTCCTTACCGCGAGACCGTATATGAGAAGCTGCCTGAGGGAACAGACGGAAAGTTTAAGGACCTCTTTGAGGATGCGATCCGCATGAGGCTCAGATCCGACGTGCCGGTGGGAAGCTGCCTTTCGGGCGGACTCGATTCCTCAAGCATCGTATGTGAGTCCGCAAAACAGCTGAAAAACAGAACCCCGGAACGTGACGGCAGGGCTGGACAGACCGGACAGAATACATATTCGGCTTCCTATCCGGGAAGTCCCGATGATGAGAAGCGGTTTATCGGCGACGTTATCGCGATGAGCGGCGTGTCCGGACATTATGTGGAGCCCACGGGTGACACTCTCTTCAGGGATCTTGAGCATCTGATCTACACCCAGGATGAGCCCTTTGTCTCGACCAGCATGTATGCCTCCTACTGCGTGATGAGGCTTGCCTCCGAAAACGGCGCGAAGGTGCTGCTTGACGGTCAGGGCGCTGATGAGATCCTTTGCGGCTACAGAAAGGCGCGCGTCTATTACATAAAGAAACTCCTGTCATCCGGGCATTTTTTCAGAGGGATCAGGGAACTGGTCCTGTATCTGCCGTATATGAGAAAGCATAATTCCACGCTGCTTGCCGATATTAGCATGCTGCGGCAGTTCCTTGGAAAGGATAAGAAGGGCGACATAAAGAGAAAGTACCTCGCCCCCGGGATCAGGGACGCAAAGCTTTCGCGAAGCTACAGGGGAAACGATGCCTTTATTCTGAATGATTTCAGTTATATCGTGCTGCCGGCGCTCCTTCGGTATGTCGACAGAAATGCCATGGCTTTTTCCATAGAGGACAGGCTGCCCTTCCTTGATTTCCGGCTGGTCGAGTTCTGCATGCAGCTTCCGATGAATGCCAAAATTGAGGGCGGCTACTCCAAGGCCATAATGCGAAGGACTCTCAATATGCCCGAGTCCGTGAGAAAACGCAGGGATAAGATAGGCTTCTACACGCCTGAGGGCGATTGGCTCCGCGCATATAAGGATGAGTACCGCGCCGTGTTCATGAAGGACGATTTCAGGGCGGAGAAATATATAGACCAAAAGGCGATACTTGAGGACTGGGATGCCCTTATGGAAAAGGACAGCATCGGTCTGTTCCGCTATATATGTCTTGAGAAGTGGATGGAGATCTTTGACGTCAGAGCGGCTTTTGCTCAAGCATGATCGTCAGCTGTTCGCAGACGGAGGCGTTCATACGTGCAGGTGAGTAACACTCAGCCATGGCACGGCATTTTTCGCTCCATTCGGAAGCCGGTCGCGACAGGATCTGTGAGACTGCAGCAAGGTAGTTTTCCGGAGAGGGATCGTCAAGTACAAAGCCGGTCTCGCCGTCCTTCACGGCCGCATGAAGATCGCCCACATTGCTCGTGACTACGGGGACGCCCATATAGAGGCTCTCAAGAACCACCAGAGACATGGTCTCGCTGGCCGATGCGAAGAGGAAGACCCGTGAATGCTGCAGACAGGCGGCAAGAGCCGGGCGGCCGATGTCCCCTGTGAAATGCACTTTGTCTGCGACATTAAGGGAGACTGCGAGAGACTTAAGATTTTCCAGTTCCTCGCCTCCGCCGCAGACGATGAATCCGGCATTTGTTTCGGGATGCTTTTCCAGGAAGAGGGCAAAGGCCTTTATCAGCCGGTCGACTCTTTTGCCCTTTGCAAGGCGGCCGACGGTTATGAAGTATGTCACGTCGCCGTCGAACTCCATCGGTGCAATGCCCGGTATCATGCCGGGGTCATAGGAGGCGTGGACGACGACGGATTTTGCATTTATTGAGGCCGCGGCTGTGGGACGTATTCCGGTATAGTTCTTTTTTATCGCATCGGCGGACCATATGATGCGATCGGCGCGATCGATGCCGCCCTCGATCCTTTTGGTGTAGAGCGCCTGAAAGATGGGGAGGCGGAACAGCGGAAAGCGCGATATCCGAAGCGTCTGATCGGGGTCCGTGTGGACGTGAAGAGCGATCTTTCCGCGGTACTTTTTTAGCGGCAGCACGGTTTCGGGAGCCTGGACGTAGATCGCATCAAAGTCTGCGAGAGCAGCCTTTTTGTAGTATTTTCGTATGCCGGCGACCATCCTGAGCCTGAAGGGGATCCTGGTCTTTTCCTTGGATTTCAGAACCCTGCACAGGGGGAAGAACGGATAAGTGTTTTCGCCGATCTTTATCTCGTGCCACATTCCCTCGGGCATATTTTCCGAGAAGGACATGCCGAGCAGGGACAGTGAGATGTGAGCCGGGGGCGCCTGGCCGAGGAGATTGTGCAGAAGCTGCACCTCGCCGCCGGGCGGGAGGTGTTCAAAGTCGGACATGGATATCAGTGCGATCCGGTAAGTGTTCATGCCACTATGTTACCACAATTTTGTTCCCGCAGGAACCATTTGCGGCCAATGAACGGATCTGGAGAAGAGATGATAGAATTTACGGGTTTTGAAGAGAAGCACCGGGACGGTGTCATTTCGTTGATGATGAGGAACTACGAAAGCCTCGGAGAGCTGTCTCCCGGTGCGGTCGGAAGGTGGATAGACCCGCTGCTGTCATACCGCTGGGAATCGGATCAGCCGGTAAACCTGCCTTATAAGCACGGCATGGTGATGCTTGCGGACGGCGTGGTCACGGGCTTTGTGGGCTGCGTCTATTCATATGTCGAAGATGAGGGCAGGAGATTAAGCGTCTGTAAGACCACGACAGTGGCGGTTGATAAGGAATTCCGCCGCTTTGATCCGGGCACGGGCAAAAAAGAGCGCGCCATCGAGGCGATGTACAGGATGATCCTGGACTCGGCGGACATAGTGACCGGGGACACGCCCATCGACAAAATGCGTGTCTTCTTAAGGGATGTTATGCACTTTTCAGATTATGACACGAAAAACTACAAATTCCTGACCATACCCTGCTTTGGCAGGAAGCTCCGTTATACTTTTGCGGAAAAGCCGGAGGACATTTCAGATGAGGGGATCCGTGCCGTTTACAAAGACCATGCCGGGTATTCCCTCCGCTGCGTCAGGGCGTCCGGAGAAGAGGGCGACTGCTGTGTTTTCTACAGGATCATTAAAAAGAAGTTCAGAAAGAAGCCCTTTGATAAGCTTAAGATCACTTTTGCGAGCGTGCTGGATGTGACGGATCACGACATGTTCGGGAAGTACGCGCACGAGATCATATGGGCGATACAGAAGAGGGAAAGGGCGTTTCTTGAGGCCGACAGCAGGTATTTCGGGAGTGGCGGCCCGTCGTACCCCTTTAAGTACAAGACATACGAGACCTACAGGATGTGTTTTTCGGGCGCGGAGGGTGTTGATACGAGGAGACTCGGGGGTCTGTATTCCGAGCTGATCATGCTGGGAGATCCGGGTGAGAGCAGATAGGTGAAGAGAATGACCGGGTTGTAT
The DNA here is from genome assembly GCA_024697225.1 of Lachnospiraceae bacterium. GTDB lineage: Bacteria > Bacillota > Clostridia > Lachnospirales > Lachnospiraceae > Butyrivibrio. The sequence goes on along the minus strand of JAILGA010000056.1, from coordinate 40,858 downwards.
CACGCCCGGGAGGTGAGAGGAAAATGGCTGCGGAATCGGGATTTTGGTTTAAACTGAAGCATATGGACAGGGGGATGCTGGTTAAGAAAATGCTCTCCTTTGACAATGTATATGTGATCGCCGTAAGGCGCATCGCAGACGGTAAGACATTGCCCGAAGATAAAGACCGGGAGTTTGTTCAGATCACGGATACCAGAGATTTCTGGTATGCGGATCCCTCGCTTTTTGAGTGGCAGGGCGATACCTGGCTTTTTGTCGAGGCTTTCGACCGGAAAACTCTTCTTGGCGGTATAGCCTGCTGTAAGCTTTGTGATGATCCCGCGGAGGATGTGAAAAAGCTCAGGGTCGTTATCAGTGAGGATTTTCATATGTCTTTTCCGCAGGTTTTTGAATGGAACGGCGGCTTATATATGATACCGGAGACCGGGGACGATCACTCGCTGATCCTCTACCGCGCAGTGGATTTCCCCGATAAGTGGGAGAGGGTGGTGCGCATTCAGACGGAAAGTGTCCTCGCAGATACCGCGGTAGTAAAGAAAGAATCAGGCAGACTGACTCTCCTCACATCGGAACTCAGCACAAAAAGGCAGTATTTCCAGCGGTATCACAGGATGTATCTGACCGATAAAGGTAACGGCAGGTGGGAACTCACTGATGATGAAGAGTTCCTGTCAAAGCAGGAGTTCTCGTATATCGCAAGAAATGCGGGCAGCCTGTATGAGGAGGGCGGTCAGATCATGCTCCCCACCCAGGAGAGTACCGAAACCGTATACGGGGTGCGTCTGAACTTTGTCCGCTATGATGAAAATGAGGCGGACATTTTTGCCCAAAGGACCGGTTCCATTGGCCCCGAGGATGTGACAGTCAGGGGCTTCGGGAAAGGAAGAGCATCGGGCGGAAGACTTGACGGTGTTCATTCCTACGCGCGCTCGCGGGACTACGAGGTGATAGACCTCTATTACAACGAATTCACGCCGCTAAAGCACTTCAGGAAGATCGCAAAGAAGCTGAAGTACTAGGCGCTCACCTCCTGAGATCGTATATCATGAAGATCAGTCTGATCAGTCTGATGCGAAAAGCCGTGGGCTTGTCGCATACGAATGCGATGAGGCGGTTTGCCGGATCTTGTATTTTGCCGTTAAATGATGAAATGAGAGTGTTATAATCCTCTTTGCCGCAGAGGGTCTGTATGCGCTCTACCGCTTTTTTTCCGGCGTGAGGTCCGTCTTTCCTTCTTATCGCGTTTTTGATCACATAAAGGAACATGAAAAGACACTCGCGGTATACGTCGGTCTCCGTGAGGATACCCTTTTGGCGCACGATCTTCAGCAGCTGTTTCTTAAGCATCACGTAGTCATCGTAAGCGCCGGGGGAATAGGTGTGCACCATGGATTTTTCTACAAACAGATAGTGGTAGAATGGATCCTGCATGACCACGATGCGGTCTGCATCGAGAAATGCCGGGATAGTGGTGTTCGCGTCTTCGGCAAGTCTGATGTCGGGGTTTAGAAAACTCACGTTGTTCTCGATGAGTTCTCTGGAGATCAGCTTGATACAGCGGCTGTACGGGATCCGGCGGGTCTCATGCCCCATGAGTTCTTTTTTTATCTCCGTTTCAAGACGTTCGCCCTCGTAGACTCCTTCGGGCAGATTGTTTTTGCCGGCTACTGCCGGCTTGTTCGAATACTCGAAATACCAGCTGCAGCAGATCATCTGGCCGGGGAGGACGCTTCCGTCTTCGCCGTATGCCAGAGCAGCAGACATCTTCTCAAGCATCCGGACATCGACCCAGTCATCGCAGTCCACAAAGCACAGACATGATCCTGCAGACATGCGCATGCCGTCCATCCAGGCCCGCATCAGGCCGCCGTTTTCCTTGTGCATCACGCGGACGATACCGGGATTTTGTTCCGCGTATTCATCGCACATTGCGGAACTTCGGTCTTTGGAGCCGTCGTCAACGAGTATCAGCTCGAAGTCGCGGAAGGTCTGCGCCAGGACGCTGTCAACTGCACGCTTTAGCGTGGCCTCGCCGTTATATACGGGGATTATCACACTTACTGTCGGTTTTTTGTCTGCTGTTTCCATTGTAGTCCCCTCTCTCAAATCCGATCTCAGACTCTGAAGAAGGACATGGTTTCCTTCAAATCGTCGGCAAGATCCTGGAGCTGCCCCGCAGATTCGCTCATTATAGTGAAGGTGCTGTGCAGCTCCTGCATGGAGGCCGTTGTCTCCTCGGCGCTTGCGGCGCTCTGTTCGGTCATGACGGACAGATCCTGTATCGTGTCAGTCAGATTTTCGCGGGTCCGTTCAAGTTCGGAAAGCGTTTCCTGCATGCGCTCGGAGGCGCTTCTCATGCGGGCCACACTGTCGGACATCATCCGCATATCGGCCGCCATGTCATTTAAACCGGCGTTTCTGGCTTCGGCTTCGATGTTTAATACCGAGGCCGCTTCCACTCCCTCCGCTGATGATGAGTTGAGTTTTTCCACTATGCTGCGGATCTCATCCGCGCTCTGCCTGGATTCTTCGGCCAGCTCTCTGATCTCCTCCGCGACTACGGAGAATCCCCTGCCCGCTTCGCCGGCTCTGGAGGCCTCGATCGATGCATTAAGCGATAGAAGATTGGTCTGTGAAGCGATGCGGGCGATGGTCTGCGAAAATGCGGTTATGCGCTTTGCGGCCTCGCCGTATTCACCTATGGCGCCGCTGATGCTGTTCATCGCGGAAGCACTTCTCGCGGACTGCCCGGCGATGTCTGTCATGGCGGCTGTCACTCTGTCAAGGCAGGCGGCCGTCTCTATGGCGCATTCCCTTATTTCGCCCGCGCATGCCCCCGCTGTGTCTACGCCGCGGCTGATGCCGAAAGCTCCGCCTGCGGCCTGCCTTGCTGTTTCGGCCTGACACTGAGCACCTTTGTTGATCTCAAGTATCTTGCCGGTGACATGGTCGGTGGCATCTGCCGCCATCACGGCCGTGTCGGCAAGATCCATGCCGGAATCATATAAACCCATCGATACTTCTCTTGTGGATCTGATGACCCGGCCGAGCTTTTCGTCCAGAACTCTCGCGCCCTCTGCGATCTCGCCTATCTCGTCGCGGCGATTGGCGGCCTGCGCATCCGGACTGCCGCTTATCTTTCCTCCTGAGAGCCCTTTAAGCATGGCGGCGACACTTCCCATCTGAGTGGCAGCACGCCTGGCCATCATTATGAGAAGTACTGTGGCGGCAGCGATCGTCACCAGCGCGGTGATAGTCATGAGCGCGATGCCGCCGGCAAGTCTGGAGGATATAACGGATGCGGGCTTCGACACCTCGGCCATCCCGACCACGGTTCCGTCAGGGTTTTTTATGGGGATAAAGCAGGCTGTCCGGGAGCCTGATCCGGCTGCATCCTCTTTTCCAAGCCAACTGCCGCCTTTTACCACAACGGCATCATATGCGGCAGAGGGTACGGTGTTCTTTTCCTCGTTTCTTAGGGTGGTGACCACCCTTCTGTCACCTATCCAGAGCGAGTAGTCCAGACCGGTATCCTGCACCAGCTTCTCAAGAATGGCTCTGTCGACCGGCTGTCCGCCGCGGGTCAGCTTTTTGCCGTCATATGCCCACTCGCCGTCTGAGTTTCCGTCGAGCACATCCCCAAAGAGCATTGCGGCGGTCTTCAGGTTCTCGCTGTTGCTGTCTCTGTATGCAGTGTAAAGGAAAAATGAACCCGTGAGCGTGACGGTGGCACATACCGCTGTCATCGCCAGTATCGCGACCCCCATCATCAGCATGGGCAGCTTTTGTGATCTCTTCCTGCGTCTTTTTGAGGTCATCCTGTCTCCTTTATATATGATCGGGCACGGTACCCGGAAGCGTGATCTTTTGTCAGCCAATATATCAGGTTGATTATACTACATTTTGTGGCCTGAGCAAGCACGACAAACAATATCATGTGTTTTTCTATTTTGATTGACCTCGGGGATACATATATAATATAATATTATGGCTATTTTCAGGACAGGCATAGACATTGGGATAAGTCACATATTAACACCCGTATTATAGAGGAGAGTGTATATGGCAAAAATAGCGATACTGGGATACGGAACAGTCGGAAGCGGTGTGGCCCACGTACTTGATGAGAACGCCGACAGAGTGAGGCTGAGCGCAGGAGAGAATGTGACCCTTGCAGCAATTCTCGATCTCAGAGAGTTTCCAGGCGATCCTCACGAAGAGCTCGTGACCCACGATTACCAGACAATACTGGATGATCCGGAGATCACGGTGGTCTGCGAGACCATGGGCGGCGTAAAGCCGGCCTACGAATTCACGAAGAAGGCGCTGGAGGCGGGAAAGAGCGTATGTACGTCCAATAAGGAGCTTGTAGCAAAGCACGGCTGCGAGCTCTGCGATATCGCAAAACAGCACGGCGTCAGCTATCTCTTTGAAGCCAGCGTCGGCGGCGGCATACCGATACTCAGAACCCTTGAGGGTGCGCTCAAGAGCGAAAAGATAGACAGGATAGAGGGAATACTGAACGGCACGACCAACTTCATCCTTACCGCAATGGAGGAGAAGGGAGCATCCTTTGATGAGGTGCTGAAGAAAGCCCAGGAGATGGGCTACGCTGAGAGAGATCCCTCGGCTGACATTGACGGTCATGATGCCAGAAGAAAGATAGCAATACTCGGTTCGCTGATGACGGGCTCTCTGGTGGATGCCGATGAGGTGCCGACACAGGGAATAACGGATATCACGGCCGATGACCTCGCACTGGCAAATGAGTTAGGCGGAACCATAAAGCTTATCGGAAGCTGCAGGCTGGGTGAAAACGACGCTCTTGAGATCATGGTGGCGCCGTTCTTTGTGCCTGCGGAGCACCCGCTCGCATCTGTAAAGGGTGTGTTCAACGCTGTCGCGGTACACGGAAACATGCTGGGAACCTCCATGTATTACGGACAGGGTGCAGGCAAAGATGCAACGGCGAGTGCCGTGGTCGCCGATATCTGTGAGATGGTAAGAAACGCGGGGCATACGGTTCCGACGTCTCTTAGCGGGCAGCCCGCGAAGACCGCTTCGTCCGCGGATACTGCAAGAAGGTTCTTTATAAGATTCAAAAGCGCTGACAAAGACGGCATCCTGGACGCGATCGGGGGCACGGATAAGGCTTCGGAGCGCGATGGCGAGGCAGCCGTGCTCACGGGGTGCATGAAGGAGAGCGAACTTGCGCAGAAGATCGCAGGACCAAACGGTGTCACGAAGTGGCTCAGGGTGCTTGATACAGAGGAAGAATAAAGAAGATTCGGAGGAGATGAGGTGAAAAAGGTTGTTAAGTTCGGAGGCAGTTCGCTTGCGGACGCAGAGCATTTTGCAAAGGTCGGTGAGATAATAAAGAGCGATCCGGACCGCGTGTATGTGATACCGTCGGCACCGGGAAAACGCTCGTCCGGCGACACCAAGGTCACGGACATGCTGTATGAACTGAACGAGCTTGCAGAGTCCGGAAAGGACATAACAGTGGCCCTCGCAAGGATAAAGAGCCGCTATGACGATATCATAAAGGGACTGTCCGTCGACCTCGATCTTACGGAAGAATTCGACAGGATAGGGAATGATGTTAAAAACGGAGCAGGCAGGGACTATGCGGCCTCGCGCGGCGAATACTTAAACGGCAGGGTGATGGCGGCCTATCTCGGGATCGAATTCATCGATGCCGCGACGGTCATCAGGTTCGACGAAAACGGCGAATTTGACGCGGAAGCAACCGACAGGCTTATGAGCAAAAAGCTTGAGGATACGCCGAGGGCTGTCATTCCCGGGTTTTACGGCTCCCTGCAGGACGGCAGCATTAAGACCTTTTCGCGCGGGGGCAGCGATATCACGGGAGCGATAGTCGCCAGAGGCGCGCATGCCGATGTCTATGAGAACTGGACCGACGTCTCGGGCTTTCTGGTTGCGGATCCCCGCATAATCGAGCGTCCGAAGAAAATTGAGACCATAACTTATCTCGAACTCAGAGAGCTCGCTTATATGGGCGCTTCCGTCCTGCATGAGGACTCGATCTTCCCGGTGCGCAAGGAGGGAATTCCCATCAATATCAGGAATACCAATGATCCTGATGACGAGGGTACCTGGATCGTGGAATCAACCGCGAAGAAATCGCGCTATACCATCACCGGCATTGCCGGAAAGAAGGGCTTCTGCAGCGTCAGCATAGCCAAGGACATGATGAATTCCGAGGTTGGATTTGTGAGAAAGGTACTGCAGGCCTTCGAGGATCAGAACATCTCGATCGAGCACGTGCCGTCCGGGATCGATACCATGACGGTCTTCGTGCATGAGGATGAGTTCATATCCAAGGAACAGGCCGTGGTGTCGGGGATCTACCGCCTGGCTAAGCCCGATGTCCTGGAGATCGAATCGGGACTTGCGCTGATAGCGGTTGTGGGTCGCGGTATGAAGTCCACGAGGGGAACCGCAGGCCGCATCTTCTCGGCGCTGGCCCACGCAAGGATCAATGTCCGCATGATCGACCAGGGCTCAAGCGAGCTGAATGTCATCATAGGTGTGGACGACAACGACTTCGAAAAGGCGATCACGGCAATCTACGACATTTTTGTGGAAACACAGCTCTGACGTATACCCGGTCATTGAAACAGATATTCCAGGAATTTCACGGCGCGGTCTCTCCGCGTCGTGTTTACCATTACGGCGATAACGGCGCCGCCTTCGGGGTAGGCTCCGCATTTGTCTATCACATCTGAGCCCTCGAGGCGGATCCCGTAATACGCGGGAAATCCGTATACGCCGTCGGATATCTCGGCCGTGGCCTCGACCATATAGGGCGAAAGACGCTCCATTTCTTCGGCTGAGAGAAGCTCTGACAGATCAGCAAAATCCCCCTGCGTCGCATATTGCATAAAGATATCCTCGTCTGCGGCGATAATGTCAAGCTCACCGGCGGCCATGCGCACAGCGGTCTTTTCGATGACCAGGAGTGTCGTCTGGTCATTGGAGTCCCAGTTCTCGATGGGATCGATATCGATGCGGCAGGATTCTTTTTTGGTGTCTATCCCGGCATATTCCGCAAAGGGCTCCATTATCACGGAGGAGTCCAGGATCCGTGCGTTTATGAATTCGGCATAAAAACCGTCGGGAAGCTTGGTGACTATCGAATGGACGACCGAGACTACCATGAAAACCGCGATCGCGATAAAGAGCAGCGGAAATTTGTAATAATCAAGGAACCAGATGAACCTCTCACGGGGAGGCATGTTTTTTACACGCTCCTTTATCTTTTCCTTTAATGCCTCGTCCCCGGAAGGCAGCGCTTCCGCATTGTCTGTCATGTTTTCCCGGCTGTTTTCGTATGTCAGTTTCATGTATTTATCTCCTTGCAAATCTCTGCCCTGTACTGTAAAATGTTCTGAATATTTGTAACAGGTATTGGCTGCCGGATTATTACTATAATTAATCTGCCGCACAGGTGTCAAGGAGTTCGCCATGGATGTTAATACATACGTCGAATGTATGTCGAGATCAAAATCCGTTACTCTCATGAAATTTCTGAAGATTTTGTGCATCATGTTACTCATCGGTTTTATTCTGATAGGTTTTTTCTCAGGAAACATAATAGCTTTCATCATCGTGATCCTGTCAGCCGCAGGAATCTGGTTCTCGAATCTACGCTCCAACATAGAATTTGAATATCAGTATATAGACAGAGAACTCACCGTCGACAAGATATTCAACAAGAGCGCGAGAAAGCAGGCGGCGGTGTACAAGACGGACAATATGGAGATATTTGCGCCGATCAGGTCCTGGCACCTTGATGAGTACAAGAACAGGCAGTTCCAGACCATCGACTATTCCGCCGGCGAGGATCAGCCGGATCCCAGATATGTGATGATACTTGAGGGCGATAAGCGCCTGATCCTTGAACCCAGCGAGGGCATGGTAAAGGCGTTGAAAAATGTATATCCGAGGAAGGTGTTTACTGATTGACGAAAGGGGGAAGAAGGCTATGGGACAGATAATCGGAGACGGGATCACTTTTGATGATGTATTGCTGGTACCGGCTTATTCGGAGGTAGTACCTAACGAGGTTGACGTATCGACAATGCTCACCGCTGACATCAGACTGAACGTCCCGATGCTGTCGGCCGGAATGGATACGGTCACCGAGCACAGGATGGCCATCGCCATGGCGAGGCAGGGCGGCATAGGCATAATCCACAAGAACATGTCCATAGCGGAGCAGGCCGAGGAGGTTGACAAGGTCAAGCGCTCCGAGAACGGCGTAATAAGCGATCCTTTTTCTCTTTCCCCCGATCATACGCTGGGTGACGCGGACGAACTTATGGGCAAGTTCAGGATATCCGGCGTGCCTGTCACTGAGGGCAGAAAGCTGGTTGGAATCATCACCAACAGGGATCTCAAGTTTGAGACCGACTATTCCCGAAAGATACGCGAGTGCATGACCTCCGAGAACCTGGTCACCGCAAAGCAGGGCATTACGCTGGATGAGGCGAAAAAGATCCTCGCCAGCTCCAAGAAGGAAAAACTCCCCATCGTCGATGATGACTACAATCTGGTGGGACTCATCACGATCAAGGATATAGAGAAGACCATAAAGTATCCGCTCTCCGCCAAGGATTCCCAGGGAAGACTGCTGTGCGGCGCCGGCGTGGGCATAACCGCCAATGTGCTCGACCGCGTGCAGGCTCTTGTTGATTCCAAGGTGGATGTGGTGGTGCTCGATTCCGCGCACGGACATTCAGCTAACGTGATACGCTGCCTGAAGGAGATAAAGGGCGCTTATCCCGAGCTCGCCGTCATAGCGGGCAATGTGGCTACGGGTGAGGCGACGAAGGCGCTCATCGAAGCAGGCGCCGATGCGGTCAAGGTCGGTATCGGACCCGGATCCATCTGCACCACCCGTGTTGTCGCCGGTATCGGCGTACCGCAGATCACAGCCATTATGGACTGCTATGCCGTGGCAAAGGAATTCAATGTACCAATCATAGCCGACGGCGGCATCAAGTACTCCGGAGATATCACCAAGGCCATTGCGGCGGGCGGCAATGCCGTCATGATGGGCTCCATCTTCGCAGGCTGCGACGAGGCTCCGGGTGATTACGAGCTCTTCCAGGGACGCAAATATAAGGTATACCGAGGCATGGGATCGATCTCGGCCATGGAGAACGGCAGCAAGGACCGCTATTTCCAGGAGAACGCCAAGAAGCTTGTGCCTGAGGGCGTAGAAGGCCGCGTGGCGTACAAGGGAATGGTTGAGGATACCGTGTTCCAGCTGCTCGGCGGATTGAGGTCGGGAATGGGATACTGCGGCTGCCGGACCATCGAGGATCTAAAGAACAACGGACGCTTTATCAAGATATCCGCTGCGGCGCTCAGAGAGAGCCATCCGCACGATATACAGATCACAAAGGAAGCGCCGAACTATTCGGTCGAGGACAACTGACGGCTGATTTTGCCGGACGGACGCGATTCCATGCGCCTGAGGGCGTTGAAAGAATATGACAGGGAAAGGAAGACACAACGGGAATGGATGAGGAAAGAACAGGCGAGCTCCGGGAGGAGAGAGGAGCCTCGCGCAACTTTATTGAGACATACATAGACAAGGATCTTGAGGACGGGGTCTATGACACCGTGTGCACAAGGTTCCCGCCTGAACCAAACGGCTTTCTCCACATCGGACATGCCAAGAGCATACTTTTAAACAGCGGACTCGCCGAGGAATACGGCGGGAAGTTCAATCTGCGCTTTGACGACACCAATCCGGTCAAGGAAAAGAGCGAGTACATGGACGCCATAGTCCGCGACGTCACCTGGCTGGGTGCCGATTTCGGCGGAAAGATCCTCTATGCATCGGACTATTTCGAACTGATGTATGAATGCGCCGTGAAGCTGATAAAGGCCGGCAAGGCATATGTCTCCGAACTCTCCGCGGACGAGATAAAGGAATACCGCGGGACACTCACGGAGCCCGGAAAAAATGATCCCTCCAGGGAGAGACCTGTGGAGGAGAACCTGGAACTCTTTACGAAGATGCGCTCAGGGGAGGTGCCCGATGGGACGATGACGCTGAGGGCCAAAATAGACATGGCGTCACCCAATATCAACATGAGAGACCCCATTCTGTACAGGGTCGCACATCTTTCTCACCCGAGAACCGGCGACAAGTGGTGCATTTATCCCATGTATGATTTCGCACATCCTCTTGAGGATGCGGCCGAGGGAATAACACATTCGATCTGCACACTCGAATTTGAGGATCACCGCCCTCTGTATGACTGGGTTGTGAGGGAGTGCGGCTTTGTGGACAAGCCCCCCAGACAGATAGAATTTGCAAAGCTTTTCCTCAACAATGTCGTGACGGGCAAGCGTTATATCAAGAAGCTCGTGGATGACGGCATTGTGGACGGCTGGGATGATCCGAGGCTGGTGACAATAGCGGCCTTGAGGAGAAGGGGCTACACACCGGCATCGATCAGAAAGTTTGTTGAACTGTGCGGCGTATCAAAGTCCAATGCCGTGACGGATCTCGCCATGCTCGAGTACTGCATACGTGAGGATTTAAAGGAGAAGGCGCCCAGACTGATGGCGGTGCTGCGGCCGCTGAAGCTTGTGATCGACAACTATCCCGAGGGACAGACCGAGAAGATCACGATCGAGAACAACAGGGATGTGCCCGAGATGGGCAAAAGGGAGGTCACCTTCTCGAAGGAACTGTATATCGAGAGGGATGATTTCATGGAGGAGCCCCCGAAGAAGTATTTCAGGCTCTATCCCGGCAATGAGGTGCGCCTGATGAACGCATATTTCGTGCGCTGCACGGATTTCGAGCGGGATGCCGTAGGAAATGTATCCGTGGTGCACTGCACCTATGATCCTGAGAGCAGGGGCGGGGAATCCCCTGACGGGAGAAAGGTAAAGGGAACGATACACTGGCTGTCAGCCGCTGATGCGAGGCGCTGCACCGTCAGACTGTACGAGAATATTATAAACGAGGAGCTGGGCGTATATAACAAGGAAGACGGTTCGCTGAACCTCAACCCGCATTCGGAGGAGATACTGGAGGATGCGATGGTTGAACCCGCGATCGCGGATGCCGATGAGGACGCCAGATTCCAGTTCGTAAGGAACGGCTTTTTCTGCAGGGACTCCAAAGATTCAAAGCCGGATGCTCCGGTCTTCAACAGGATAGTGTCGCTTAAGAGTTCGTTTGTACTGCCTTCGCGGGCTTAAGAAAACAGGAGGGAACAAGATGCCGTCAGAATTATTTTCTGATTTTAACAGCCTGGGTTTAGGGGACCTGTCCAAGGCCGATCTGTATAAGGAGGAAGTAAAGCCGGTACGCAAGGCGCCGGTGGAAGTAAAAGAGGTCAAACAGCTGGGCGAGACGGATCTTATTTTTGACAAGAAATACAACTGCCCCGTATGCGGTGAGGAGTTCAAGAACAAGACCGTGAGGACCGGGAAGAACAGGCTTCTTCGGATAGAGCGCGATCTGCGTCAGGTATATACGCCCGTCGATCAGGTGAAGTATGATGTGGTGGCCTGCCCCTACTGCGGCTATGCCGCTCTCACCAAGTTCTTTGATGCACCCACCAGAATGCAGATAGAGGGCGTGAGGAAGAATATCTGTCTGAACTACCGCACACAGAGATGGGGCGAGGATTATTATACCTATGAGGACGCTAAAAAGCGTCTGCAGCTGGCACTTGCCAATTCCATCGCAAAGAGTGCAAAGAGCAGCGAGAAGGCGTTCATTTGTCTGAAGATAGCATGGGTGCTGCGCGGCGAGCGCGATGTGCTGGATCCCGAGGCACCCGACTTTGAGACGATGAAAAAGGAGAACGAGGCGGCCGAGATCGAGGCTTTGGACAACGCATACGAGGGCTTTGTGCAGGCGAGGCAGACTGAAGGGTATCCCATGTGCGGCATGGATGAGCCCACAACCGATTTCCTCATCGGCGCGCTGGCATTTGAGACGGGCAGATATGATGTCGCTTCCAAGATGGTGAGCACCCTTTTGACATCAAGGACCGCCAGCAGCCATATCAAGGATAAGGCGAGAGAGCTGAAGGAAGACATCATCGAGAAGATAAAGAGTCAGGCCTGAGCGGCAAAAGATTTAATATACGGATAAGAAAAGCGCCGGGAGTGGATTGCCACGATCCCGGCGCTGTTATCTTCATAACTGTGATCGGATGGACGATCGGATCAGTCTTCCTTCACGTGGAGAGTGTCATCATCCTCCTCTTCGGGAACGTCCTCCCCGTTATCTTCATCATCCTCTTCATCCCCGGGAGCATCCTCTTCTGCGTCGTCTTCGCTGTCGGCTTCATCCTCTCTGTCGAGGGAAGCATCTCTCTCGAGGTCGACATAGTTGCGGGAATCAGCGGCTTCGTCATCAAGATCGTCGAAGTCGTCGAAGTCGTCATCGAAATCATCGAGGAACTCTTCGTCCTTTTTGTTCAGGTAATAATATACTCCTGCGGCTGCAGCAGCTGCTACAGTACAGAATGCAAGAAATTTTCCAAATCCGCTCTTAGCCATATCGTCCTCCTCGGTGGATCACCATGCCTTGTGAAAACTATGTCATATTATATCAGAATGCGGTGAAAAAAAAAGAGGGCAGTATATAAAATTATCTTAAAAATGCCGTGGAAAGTATTCTCACAGGCTGATAATTCATATATAATTAATCCGAACTTATGTACTGTTGATTAACGCATTTGAGCCCTTGCGAGAGGTTTGAGTTGAACGAAAAATTCTTTGATCTGAAAAAGGAAAAACAGGACCGGATGATAAATGCATCCATGAAGGCCTTTGCCTTTGCAGGCTATACTCATGCCAGCACGGATGATATAGTGCGCGATGCAGGTGTAAGCAAGGGACTGCTGTTTCATTACTTCGGTTCGAAGCTTGGCCTCTACGAGTTTCTGTATGATTATGCATCGAAGTTTGAACAGCTAGAGATGTCTTCCTGTATCGGGAAGGACGAGACGGACTTTTTTGTGATAAGGGAGCAGATGCTCAGGGCACAGACCAATGTCATGAAGAACTATCCGTATCTGCCGCTGTTTCTTGACAGGGCTGACAGGGAGGAAGAGGAAGAGGCTGCAAAAGCAGTGGGCTCGATGGTGATAGCCCGCGCCGAACAGATGAGAATGCGTATGCAGAACGCCGACGGCAAAGGCTTCAGGCCGGAGGCTGATATGGGCATGATCTCCAGGATGTTAAACGGGGCGTTTCGGATCGCCATGACGGATGCGCTCAGACTGGATGATATACCGGGTGAATATTACAAAGAGTGCAGGGCATATCTGGATATGATGCGTGCACTGTCCTGCAATGAGGATGCCGAAGAGGACGGGAATCCTGCGGAGGATGAGCCCGGCCCGGAGGAAGATGCTTCTTTTGCGGCGGCAAGGGGGATTTCGGAGGTTTGATCACAGGAGGTGGACTATGAACAGATTTTTGCTTGCAGGAATAACCCAGATCGAGACCATAGTCAAGGTGGATAAGGTTCCGGTGGATTATGTTCCTCTTGTGAACAAGCCGGGCACGATCTTCACCGATGTCGGCGGCGACGCATACAACGAGAGCCTTGCGCTCAAGTGGCTCGGGGATGATGTCATGTTCCTGACCTTCTTCGGAAGAAATCAGGATATCTCTCTTATGAATCCGCCGCATCATGAGATATCCGTTCCCACCAATTATGTGCAGAGGGTAAACGGCGACACGCCTCTCGCCGTGGTACTCGTGGATGATAACCGCGAGGAGCAGATCTTTGAGGATATAAAGGATATCCGCGACTGCGTTTATGACAAGACGGTCATAGACAAGCTCGTTCCCCAGAGTGATTTCGTGGTACTGGCCAACGCCAATTTCTGCAGACCCATTCTGGAGGAGGCGATCCGGCACAATAAAAAGATAGCCGTAAATATCAGGAATTTCTCGGAGCGCACGGAGGTGTACAGCTCCGATTTTCTGAAGGCGGCAAGCGTTCTGTATTTCAGCGATGATGATATCGGCGACGCCGATCCCTTTGAATTTGTCGCCGGAATGGGCGAGAAGTACGGAACGGATGTGATCATAATGGGACAGGGCGGAAAGGGTCTTGTCCTCTACGACAGGAAGCTTCATCTGAACGCGCATTACAACACGGTCAATATCAATGAGGTCGTGAATGCGGTCGGTGCCGGAAATGCTCTCTATTCCTGCTTCCTGCACTACTATGCCATGGACGGGGATTCCGTGAACGCGATAAAGATGGCGCTTTTGTTTGCATCCTACAAGGTCGGCTACATGGGTACTTCCATGGGCTTCATGACCACGGAGCAGCTTGATCAGTGGAAAGGAATAATATGGAGAGAGGACCGCTTGAACTGAAACGACAGGCGGGTATACTTCTGCCCGTCTTCTCGCTCCCGGGCAGATACGGCATAGGCTCTTTCGGTAAAGGGGCATATGACTTCGTCGATTTTCTGAAGTCCGCCGGCGTGGGCTTCTGGCAGATACTTCCCATGGGACCGACGAGTTACGGAGACAGTCCCTATCAGTCATTTTCCACATTTGCCGGCAATCCTTATTTCATAGATCCGGACAGACTTGTTGAAGAGGGGCTTCTTACCGCGGATGAGACCGCGGATTTTGCGGTGCCCGCTGAGACGGCGGATATAGATTACAGTGCCGTGTACCGGACCCGGTATATCCTCCTCAGAAAAGCGTATGACCGCTTTATGAAGAACGACGGCAAAAGCGGGTTTTCCGGACTTCGAGTGGAGTTTTCTGAATTCGTTGAGAAAAATGCATTCTGGCTCGAGGATTTTGCGCTTTTCATGACGTGCAAGGCAATAAACGGCGGAAAGAGCTTCCTTGAGTGGGAACTGCCGCTCAGGATGCGGGATGCCGAGGCGATGGATCAGATCATATCCGAGCACGAGGATGAAGCGGGGTTCCAGAAGTTTCTGCAGTTTCTGTTTTCGGTGCAGTTTACCGCGCTCAAGAAATATGCCAATGAGGCGGGGATCGGACTGATAGGCGATATCCCCATCTATGTGGCTCCCGATTCGTCGGATGTATGGGCAAATCCCGAACTCTATCAGCTGGGGGCCGACTGCAGACCCGTGGCGGTCGCGGGCTGTCCTCCCGACGCTTTTTCGGCCACGGGCCAGCTCTGGGGCAATCCTCTATATAAGTGGGGAGAACACAAAAAGTCCGGCTACGAGTGGTGGCTTAAGAGGCTTTCTCACGCGTTCTCACAGTGCGATGTGCTGAGGATCGACCACTTCAGGGGATTTGAGTCGTATTACTCAATACCCGCAAAGAACAAAACCGCGGAGTTCGGACATTGGGAAAAGGGACCGGGACTGGACTTCTTTGAGACTGTGAGGAATAAGCTCGGGGATGTGCCGGTTATAGCAGAAGATCTGGGATTCCTCACGACTGAGGTCGTGGAACTCGTTGAGAAGACCGGATATCCCGGCATGAAGGTGCTTCAGTTCGCGTTTGATTCCAGAGAGGACAGCGATTATCTGCCGCACAATTACACGAAGAGATGCGTGGTTTATACAGGTACGCATGACAACGACACCACAAGGAGCTGGTTTAGCACCATTCCCGAAAATGACAGACGCTTTGCCATGGATTATCTCGGGCTTGATGATGAGGAGGACATTTCGCGGGAACTCATAAGAGCCGCATATGCCAGCGTCTCGTGTCTGGCAGTGATCCCCATGCAGGACTGGCTCGATCTGGGCGGCGAAGCCCGCATCAATCATCCATCAACCCTTGGCGGCAACTGGTGCTGGAGGCTGGACGGCAGTATGCTCACGGATGAGCTTGCGGAGGAAATAAAACACATGACTGCGCTCTATGCGCGGGGCGGCAGATAAAACATACGGAGGTGTTTGATGGCACAGACAGCAGTATTTCTTGCGGAGGGATTTGAGGAGATAGAAGCCCTGACGGTCGTGGACCTGTTAAGAAGGGCGCGGATCGGCTGCGGCACGGTCTCTGTCGGACCTGACAGGATGGTGACGGGATCGCATAAGATAACGGTGACGGCGGACCTGCTTTTTGACCAGGTGGATTTTGACGCTCTGGATATGATAATACTTCCCGGCGGCGCGCCCGGCACCGAGAATCTGAGGAATTTCAAACCTCTGACGGACAGGGTCACGGAGTTCGATGCCGCGGGCAGATATATTTCCGCTATATGCGCGGCTCCCACTATCTTCGGACAGCTGGGACTCCTGAAGGGCAAAAAGGCATGCTGCTACCCCGGTCTTGAGGATAAGCTCGAAGGGGCGGATGTTTCGATGGACAGCGTGTGCGTGGACGGACACATCACCACAAGCCGCGGCATGGGAACGGCTATAGATTTCGCTCTCGCGATCATCGAGCGTTTTCAGGGCACGCAGGCGGCGGAGGATATGGCCTTGCGGGTGGTATATGGATAACCGTGAAATAGAGAGGAAGTTTCTGGTAAAGTCTTTTCCGTCCGGTCTTGAGAGTTATCAGCATCATCACATAACACAGGGGTATCTGTGCAGAAGGCCCGCAGTCCGTGTGAGAGAAGAGGATGATACATACTATCTCACATACAAGGGCATAAGGACCCCCGGCGTGCTGGCGCAGGAGGAGTACAATCTCGCGCTCACGCCCGAGGCCTGCGGCCATCTGATGGAAAAAGCCGACGGAGCTGTCATCAGAAAGACGCGGTATGTCATACCGCTCGCGGGTGATAGTGAAGGGCTGAACGCCGAGCTCGATGTCTTTGAGGATGAGTATGAGGGCCTTAAGGTGGTCGAGGTGGAATTTGATTCGGAGGAGGAGGCAGCGGGCTTTGTGCCCCCGGACTGGTTCGGGAACGAGGTGACGGCGGACATGCACTATTCAAATGCATGGCTCTCGGAAAATGCCTCATGCTGGAGAGAGTATTGCTTGCCTTTGGCATAAGCGATATGATATAATACCTTTTCGTGTAAAAAACACAGTAGATATTAGGAGGATTTTAACCGGTTATGAATGTACAGGTGGAAAAACAGGAAAACAACATCGCAGTGCTGACGGTCGAGGTCGAGACCGAAGTGTTCGAGAAATCGGTGGACAAGGTCTACCGCGAGAACAGGAACAGGATCAATGTTCCGGGCTTCCGCAAGGGAAAGGCGCCCAGAAAGATCATCGAGAAGATGTACGGCAAGGATGTATTTCAGGCCGATGCTGTAAACGACGTGATCGATGAGACCTATGCCGGTGCGGTGGACAAGTCCGGCGAGGACGTGGTTTCAATGCCGGAGATCGAGGTAGTGAGCTTCGGTGAGGGCGAGCCTGTGGTATATAAGGCAAAGGTAGCTCTCAAACCGCCTGTCAGCCTTGGAAAGTACAAGGGTATAAAGGTTGAGCCCATAGATGATTCCGTGAGCGATGCCGAGATCGATGAGGAGATCGAGAAGCAGAGGAACATGAACGCCCGCATGATCGAAGTCACTGACCGCCCGGTCAAGGACGGCGACACGGTTATCTTTGATTTTGAAGGATTTGTGGACGGCGTGGCATTTGACGGCGGAAAGGCTGAGAACTACAGCCTGACTATAGGCTCGGGACAGTTCATACCGGGATTTGAGGAGAAGCTTGTCGGAGCTGAGATCGAAAAGCCTGTGGATGTGGAGGTCACCTTCCCCGAGGATTATCACGAGGAATCTCTTAAGGGCAAGCCCGCGGTGTTCAAGTGCCTTGTTCACGGCATAAGGGAGAAGGAGCTTCCCGAGGTGAATGATGATTTTGCGGCCGATGTCTCCGAATTTGAGACCCTTAAGGAGTACAGGGATGACATCTCCAAAAAGCTCGCGGAGCACAAAAAGAAGGAAGGCGAGAATGCCAGGGAGGAGAAGATCCTCGACGAGATAGTGGCGGATTCCGAGATCGAACTTCCCGAGATGATGATTGATACCAATGTCAACATGTCTCTCAGAAGGACCGAGATGAGCCTCAGATATCAGGGACTCACTCTCGAACAGTATCTTGCTTATTCGGGACAGACGCTGGATTCCGTAAAGGAACAGATGAGACCCGGCGTAATCAGACAGCTCAAGGGCTCGCTGGTCCTCGAGGAGATCGCGAAGAAGGAAGGTCTTGCACTGACCGATGAGGAGTTCGAGGAAACTCTCGGAAAGAGGGCCGAGGAGCGTCATCAGGACAGGGAGGAGTACAGGAAGAGCCTCGGAGAGTCCGGTGAGAAGGAACTCAGGGACAACGGAGCTGTTGAGAAGGCTCTGAAGTTCATCGTAGAGCAGGCAAAAGAGACCAAATCCAAAAAGAAAGAGGCGTGAATATGAGTCTGATACCTTATGTCATAGAACAGACAAGCCGCGGCGAGCGGTCCTATGATATCTATTCCAGGCTTCTCAAGGAGAGGATCATTTTCCTCGGTGAGGAGGTGGATGCTTCGTCGGCCAGTGTCATAGTGGCCCAGCTGCTGTTCCTTGAGGCGGAGGATCCGGAGAAGGACATCCATCTCTACATCAACAGCCCCGGCGGTGAGATCACCAGCGGCATGGCCATTTATGATACGATGAACTACATCAAGTGCGATGTGGCGACGATCTGTGTCGGCATGGCGGCCAGCATGGGCGCATTCCTCCTCGCGGGCGGTGCAAAGGGCAAGAGGCAGGCTCTTCCCAATGCGGAGATCATGATCCATCAGCCCTCCGGCGGTTCAAGAGGACAGGCTACCGAGATAGAGATCGCAGCCAAGCATATCTTAAGGACCAGAGAGAATCTGAACACGATCCTCGCCGAGAACACAGGCAAACCCGTGGAACAGATTGCTATAGACACAGAGCGAGACAACTGGATGAGCGCTGCCGAGGCGATGGAATACGGCATCATCGATTCCGTCATCATGAAGCGCGCGGATGAGAAAAAGAAAGAGAAATGAGTATAATAGGGCGTTTTCCGGAAGAAATAAGGTGTAATTTCTGTAACAAGACACAGGATCAGGTCAGGAAGCTGATAGCAGGCCCCTCGGGCGTTTATATCTGCGACGAGTGCGTGGCTGTGTGTGCCAACATAATAGAGGATGAATTTGAATCCGACTTTGAGGATCTCAAGGATGCGGAGGGCGAGGGCGGTATCAATCTGCTCAAGCCCGCCGAGATCAAGAGATTTCTTGATGAGTACGTGATCGGTCAGGAGGCGGCCAAGAAGGTATTCGCCGTTTCCGTGTATAATCACTACAAGCGCGTTCTGTCCCCCGTAAAGGACAGCAGCGGAGTGGAGCTTCAGAAGAGCAACATTCTCATGATAGGACCCACCGGCTGCGGCAAAACTTATCTTGCGCAGACCCTGGCCAGGATCATAAACGTGCCCTTTGCAATAGCGGATGCAACGACCCTCACCGAGGCGGGCTATGTGGGCGAGGATGTGGAAAACATCCTGCTTAAACTCATTCAGGCCGCGGACTACGATATAGAGAGGGCACAGAATGGCATCATCTATATTGATGAGATCGACAAGATAACAAAGAAGAGCGAGAATGTCTCGATCACGCGCGACGTGTCGGGAGAGGGCGTGCAGCAGGCGCTCCTGAAGATAATCGAGGGTACTGTGGCGAGTGTTCCGCCCCAGGGAGGCAGAAAGCATCCACATCAGGAGCTGCTCACGATCGATACCTCCAATATTCTCTTTATCTGCGGCGGAGCCTTTGACGGTCTTGAAAAGATAGTCGAGGCGAGACTTGACCGTAATTCCATCGGCTTCAATGCGGAGATCGCGGACAAGAACGAGAGGGAGATCAGCGAGATATTAAAGGATGTGACACCGCAGGATCTCATCAAGTTCGGCCTCATACCGGAATTTGTCGGACGTGTGCCCATCACCGTGACACTGGAGGGTCTCGATAAGGAAGCCCTTGTGAGCATACTGACCACCCCCAGAAACGCGCTGGTGAAGCAGTATCAGGTGCTGTTTGATATGGACGGTGTGCGCCTCTCCTTTGAGAACGATGCCATCAACAGGATCGCGGAACTGGCTTACGAACAGAAGACCGGTGCGAGAGGTCTCAGGGCCATTATGGAAAAGGCCATGATGGATGTCATGTACGAGATACCCTCGGACGGCGATATCGAAGAAGTTGTCATGACCGAGAGCGCAGTCGAGAGAAAGACCGAGCCGCTGGTGGTGAATAAGGGAGCCGGCCATTCAATCCGCGCCGGAAGATCCAAATACAAAAAAGCGGAGTGATCCGCGGGCCGCGATGAAGCTTCGCAAGGTCAATCTGGATATAGTCTGCGGCATCACCAGTACTCTTCCCGAGACGGGGATGCCGGAGTATGCTTTCCTCGGAAGAAGCAATGTGGGCAAGTCGTCCCTGATAAACTCCCTTATGCAGCGCAAGAATTACGCGCGCACGAGCTCCGATCCGGGGAAGACCCAGACCATAAACTATTACAATATAAATGATGAACTGTATCTTGTGGATCTGCCGGGCTACGGCTATGCAAAGGTGAGCAGATCCACGAGACAAAAATGGGGCAGGATGATCGAACGTTATCTTCTTAATTCGTCATCGCTGCGCCTTGTTTTTTTGCTGATAGATTCACGTCATGCGCCCACCGAGGATGACAGACTTATGCTCGAGTGGCTGATCTATAATTCCATTCCTACCGCCATCATCGCGACCAAAGCAGACAAGTTAAAAAATAGCACAAGGGATGCCGAGCTTGATAAGCTCCGTTCTTCGCTGGATGGCGCCGAAAATCTCGAATTTATAAGTTATTCCTCGGTGACCGGAGAGGGCCGCGAGGAGATCTACGGGCTGATGGAGTGACACAAAATTCAGCGCCGCGGCTATATAATGTTCCGCCCGGCAGGATGCTGTGTCCTCCGAGCCGCGAGTCCTTGTACGCCACTTCGATGAGACCATGACAGGCCATTTATATAGTTCGGTATGAGAATACATTTGTCATGGGCTCATCGAAGTGACAGGCGTACCGGCGAGCGGGCGGAGGATACAGCATCCTGCATGTCAAATACTATATAGCCGCGGCGCTGAATTTTTCGAAAACACTTGACATTATCTCCAAATGTGTTATATATGTTATAGAACAGACGGAAGGAGGTAATCCTTATGAATATTACAAAATTTACGCAGAAATCCCAGGAGGCGGTCAATAACCTCACGAATATCGCCACGGAATACGGCAATCAGGAGATTGAACAGGAGCATCTTCTGTACTCGCTGCTCACGATCGATGACAGCCTGATAAAGAAACTGATCGAGAAGATGGACATTGACCCGGACGAGTTCACAAGGAGAGTGGAGCAGGGACTGAACAAGAGGGTCAAGGTTCAGGGCGGCGGCGCGCAGCAGTACATAGGCAATGACCTGAACAAGGTGCTCACTCACGCAGAGAATGAAGCAAAGAGTCTCGGAGATTCCTATGTCTCCGTGGAGGCGCTTTTCCTTGCAATGCTCAGATACCCGGGGAGAGAGATAAAGGAAATTTTCTCGGAGTACGGGATAACAAGGGACCGGTTTCTCACCGCGCTGCAGGAGGTCCGCGGAAACCGCACCGTAACTACTGACTCGCCGGAGGATACCTATGACACCCTGGCAAAATACGGGGAAGAGCTGGTGGAAAAGGCGAGAAGACAGAAGCTCTCACCCGTCATCGGCCGCGAGGAGGAGATAAGGGCGTTGATCCAGATCCTTTCCCGCAAGACCAAGAACAACCCGGTCCTTATAGGAGAACCCGGCGTCGGCAAGACGGCGGTGGTGGAGGCTCTCGCCATGAGGATCGCAGATGACAAGGGCATACCTCAGGGTCTTAAGAACAAAAAGATATTTTCACTGGATATGGGTTCGCTGGTTGCGGGAGCCAAGTACAGGGGTGAATTCGAGGAGAGGCTGAAGGCCGTGCTTGAGGATGTGGCGGCAAGCGACGGAGAGATAATCCTCTTTATCGATGAACTCCACACCATAGTCGGTGCAGGTAAGACGGACGGTGCGCTGGATGCCGGCAATATGTTAAAGCCCATGCTCGCAAGAGGAGAACTCCACTGCATAGGTGCCACGACGCTCAATGAGTACAGACAGTATATAGAAAAGGACAAGGCTCTGGAGCGCAGGTTCCAGCCGGTCATGGTGGACGAGCCCGATGTCCAGGAGACCATAGCGATCCTCGGGGGTATCAAGGAGAGCTATGAAAGCTTCCATCACGTGAAGATAACCGACAATGCACTGGTATCTGCCGCAGTGCTCTCAGACCGCTATATAAGCGACAGATTCCTGCCGGATAAGGCAATAGATCTGGTGGATGAAGCCTGCGCCATGATAGAGACGGACAAGGATACAATGCCCGTCGAGATAGCCGAGCTCGGCAGCAGGATCACCCAGATGGAGATCAGGGAGAATGCGCTGTTAAAGGAGGAGGACTCGCTCAGCCGCGACAGGCTGGAGAAGCTTCAGAAGGAGCTCGCGGAGTGCAAGGAGGAGTATAACAGCAAGAAAGCCAGATGGGAGAACGAAAAGAGCGCCGGTGAGAAGCTCAATGCGCTCAGGGATGAGATCCGCTCCGTCAAGAGCGATATAGAGGTAGCGACAAGAGACGGAGATCTCGCAAAGGCCGGGGAACTGCAGTACGGCAGGCTGCCCATGCTCTTAAAGGAGCTGGAGGAAAAGGAAAAGACCGCAAACGAGCACTCATCAGAGAGGCTTGCAAGCGAGAGGGTCACCGAGGAGGAGATAGCCAGAGTTGTGTCCAAGTGGACAGGCATACCGGTGTCCAAGTTGTCGGAGAGCGAGAGGAACAAGACCCTTCATCTGCCCGAGGAGCTTCACAGGCGCGTGATCGGACAGGAGGAAGCCGTGTCTCTTGTATCGGAAGCAATAATGCGCTCAAAGGCGGGCATCAAGGACCCGGGTAAGCCCATAGGTTCATTCCTGTTCCTGGGACCCACCGGTGTCGGAAAGACGGAGCTTGCAAAGTCGTTAGCCGAAGCCCTCTTTGACGATGAGAGCAACATGGTGAGGATCGACATGAGCGAGTACATGGAGAAGCACAGCGTGTCAAGGCTCATAGGAGCACCTCCCGGTTATGTGGGCTACGATGAAGGCGGTCAGCTTACCGAAGCGGTGAGAAGACGTCCGTACGCGGTGGTGCTCTTTGATGAGGTGGAAAAAGCCCATCCGGACGTGTTCAACGTTCTGCTGCAGGTACTGGATGACGGCAGGATCACGGATTCACAGGGAAGGACTGTTGACTTCAAGAACACCATACTGATAATGACCTCCAATATAGGAGCGCCGGTACTTCTGGATGGCATTGACGCGGACGGTGAACTCTCCGAACAGGCGAGGGATGAGGCCATAAGTGAACTGAGGCTTCACTTCAGACCGGAGTTTTTAAACAGGCTCGATGAGATAGTGTGCTTCAAGCCGCTGACGAGACAGAATATCCGCGGTATTATCGATCTGATAACGGATGATCTGAACAGAAGGCTCGCTGATCGCGAGATATCCGTCGCGATGACTGATAAGGCGGCTGAATACGTCGCGGATACGGCGTATGATCCGGCATACGGCGCAAGACCCTTAAAGCGCTTCGTGCAAAAGCATGTGGAAACCCTTTCGGCAAGGCTCATCCTTGAAGATAAGGTCAAACCCGGGGATACCATAATCTTTGACTGCAGGGACGGTGAACTCACCGCATATACAGAGGAGAAACGAGATGATACCTGAAGATCCTGTGATACTTTTGAGCTTTGTAAACACCTGGCTAAGGGACCATCCGGGCGGCCTTGACGCATTTGCCGACGATATGGAGATGGATGCCGAAGCGATCGAAAGCATGATAAACAGGCTTTCCGGCATTGGCTACACGTATGACGGGGAAGCCTGTCAGTTCAGGTGAGATTCCGGGGACGTCCGGTCTTTTGACCGGATAGTCCCCGTGTTTTTGTCTATATGGCTTCCGGGCAACAGGCCTGCTGCGGGATAAGACGGCCGTTTTTGCACAGCCATGCGCAGTTCGACAGCTGATCCAACGGATCGACGACAGCTTCGTTGGTCTCTCTTATCATGTCCGAGAGCGAGATTATGCTCTCGGCATTCTGATCTGTACAGGCGAGGCACAGGACCTCATGTACCGATGAAGGGATTACGATGAACGGATCACCGAGGATCTCGGCGATCTTTTTCTTTACGTCCCTGCACAGGATCGCAGCGGCGCCGTTGGATCTCGTTTTGTTGGACACATATAGTACCGGTATGTTTTCTGTGATCTCATCCGGCGGCAGCAGGCCTATCTCTCCAAGCATCTCGTTGAAGGGGATTATAACGCAGGAGGGAAGGAGATTCTTCACCGAACGCCTGTAAATCTGTTCTGCTGTCATGTTCATCCGCCCGGCCAGACTGTTTGTTACAACTATCATGGCCGATGTGTGCTCGGTTGATATCTCGGGGAGATTCACGTAAAAGCCCACGCTCAGATTGCCTGCTGCGCGGCATATCAGTGGATCGCGGTCCTTTATTGATTCCATTCTCTTCTTTGACAGGAATCTGGGGTATATCCCGGTCTTTAGTCTGTTGTCCAACCCTGTCGCATCCTGGAAGATGGTATCCATTTTTTGGGATAATGCTTCATAGTCCATATTTTTTTCTCCTTTATTCATTTAAACGGCAGTTCCTGTTCGATGATGAAGCCTTCGGGCAATGGTCTGTCCCTGTAGGAATCATCGGACGAGATAATATATTTTCTGGCGGCATTGGGCGTATTTGCGGCGCCGGAATTTCTGCATACAGTATGTGTTTTCTTCTTTTTAAGCTTTGCGAGCTCACGTCTCTTACCGAGACCGGTTAGAGCATCTATGCAGCGCGGGATGTGAAAGACAAAAAAGAGGGTCACTGCCGTTATCGCCGCGGCAGATGCTATTATCCCGAACAGCATTGCGGTCTCGATCCTGTCATTTATCTGGCCGGTGACCGATGGAGATGTGAATGCCAACAGCATGATCACGGGCCCGCTATTCATTTCTGTTTTCTCCGAGAGCGATTTCCGCCGCCCACAGATCGCGCACCAGGGTGATGGACAGTTCCCTGAGTTTCTTTGAATCCATGACATCTGTACCTGTCCGGCCGTCAGGCATCAGAATGTCTTTTTCAAGGCGTTCGGCGATGTATTCGAGAGTCGAAAGCAGTTCCTCTTTCGGGACGCCCGCATTCATGAGTTTTGCGGCGTTGCGCTCTATGTGTTTTGCGAGCTCGTCATACAGTTTCAATACTGCGGCCTTGTCCTGCTCGGTCAGACCGTTCTCTGTCAACGACATGAGATTGCTGCGGCAGGAAAGCCAGGCTTCCCTGCTGTCATCCGCGCAAAGAATGCTGTCGGTGCGGTCACACCATCTGGCAAGGGTTTCAAGTTCCCTTGCTTCGGCCGCGCAGCCCACGGCGCAGATGCCCGTTATGACAGAGACTACGGCAGCCGCGGCAAAGACAGACAGCTTTAATATGGTGCGGGATCTGAAACCTTTGTCCCGCTCTCTGTGGTGCATCAGGGCATAGCGGAGCTCATCACAGGTAGAAAAACGGTCCGAGGGATCGACCATCGTACATCTGGTTATGATCTCCTCAAGACCCGCGGAGAGAGCGGGGTTCCACTCTCGGATAGGCCGTATCTCATACGGCGCCTTTGCGGGACTCCTGCCGGTCAGAAGGTGGTAAAGCGTGGCACCCAGACAGTAAATATCAGTGCGTGCGTCGGTCTGGCCGTGTCCTCCGAACTGCTCCGGGGCTGCGTAGCCGCGGGTGCCCAGACATATAGTGTCATCAGCATCCGTGCAGACATCTGACTGGTCGCTGTCGTTTATCCGGTATTGTCTTGCGGTGCCGAAATCGATGAGAGTGATATTTCCGTCAGGCTTAAGCATTATGTTTCCCGGTTTTATGTCGCGGTATATTATGGGCGGAGTCTGCCTGTGCAGATAGGACAGAACATCGCAAAGCTGAAGCGCCCACTTCACAACTCTCTCCTGGGGCTGTGCTCCGTATCCGGAAAGAATCTCTGAGAGAGTCTTACCCTCGATGTAGTTCATGACGGTGAGTATCGAGCCGTCATCGCCCTCGTCGATGCAGTCAATGATGGAAGGCAGACAGGGGTGGTTCAGGCTTCGCAGCAGTTTTATCTCCGCGAGAAGACTGCGTCTTATCAGATCGTAGTGCTCCACATCCCGCCGCAGCTCCTTGACCGCCCACTGCCTGTTGGCGTATTCATCATGTGCCAGATAGACTCTGCTCTGACCTCCCTGTCCGACCAGGTTCAGAATGCGGTATCTGCCGGCCACAAGCTGCCCGGTTTTCAGCATATCGCCACCTTTCCCCTCGCAGCCGCGATGCCCATACCGTGCTCACCTGCTCCATAGGAAGCTGCAGGTCCCGAGGTGCCCGGGAAATCCGCCGGGATCACGTCCCTTATGGCTCCTGACCCGGCTCTGTCGGCGGTGAGGGATATAAGGATGACGGAGATATTGTCCTGCTCCCCGAGCCTTCTCGCACCTGCTATCAATTCCCTTGCGCGGTCATTTATCAGCCGCTCGTCGCGCTTTGCCAGATCACTCATGCTCTCCGAGATCTCCGCCAGGCCGAGCTTTCGCCAGCAGCCGTCGCTGCAGAGGATCACGGAGGCATCCTGGAACAGGGCACCCTCCTGGAATTCCGGTTCTATCGTCTCTGACGCACCGATGCACTGGAGGAGCACGCTCTTCTTGTCCGAGACGAGAGCCTGCATGGGCGTGATGACTCCGGAGTCCAGCTGTTTCTGTATGAGCGAGTGGTCGCGCGTCATCTGCCTGAAATTACCGCCCTGACTCATATACAGCCTGGAATCGCCCACGTGCATAATCAGGTATCTGTGCCCGACGAGAAGAAACAGCACGGCAGTGGTTCCAAGCTTAATGCCTTCCTGCCTGCCGTATTCGGCTATAGCCTCGTTCATCTGCCGGGCTATGTCGGACCACATGATGCGGACGCGGCACAGCAGTCTGTGAGAATCCCCCGGACCGTATACCGGATCGCAGGACATGGTCACAAAGTCGTTGAAGAACCATTTTTCCATGCGGTTTATGAAAGCACTGCTCGCGACTTCGCCGCGCGAGAGTCCGCCCAGACCATCGCAGCATACGGCAAAGCATATCCGGCCGAGATCTCTGCTGACGGCAGTCTTTAGCATGATCGCGTCCTGATTGACGCGGTTTTTTGCGCCGATATCGGTCAGCGCGGCCGCTTTTATACTGAAATTCATAGAAACGCTCCTTGCAGGGTCGACCTGCCATTATGGTTTACGGTTCTGTTTCCGCGCAAAAAAGAACAGTGTATGCGCGAAACGCGTTCATACCCCGAAAATAACAATACCTGCGAAGATCATGCAGCCTGAAAGACGAACATGCACCGGACGGAGTGTCCGGTGCAAAAGATGATAAGATATTGATAAGTGCGTGTCAAGGATTTTTTGACAATTCCTTATTCCGCCTCGAATTTGTAGCCGACGCCCCAGATCGTGGCAAATCTCCAGCTCTTGTGGTCGCCGAGCTTCTCCCTGAGTCTCTTTATGTGAACGTCGACCGTGCGGGTGTCGCCTGCGTAATCGTACCCCCAGATGCTTTCAAGGAGCTGTTCGCGGGAGAATACGTGATTGGGAGAGGAGGCCATGAAGTAGAGAAGTTCCATTTCTTTGGGAGTCATGTCCACCCTTGTGCCGTCTCTTATGACCGAATAGTTTGTCAGACTGATGGAGAGTCCCGGGTATTCGACCTTCTTCTCGTCGTCCTCTGTCTTCTCGGTTGTTTGTCCCTGATAACGCCTGCTCACTGCTTTGACTCTTGCGACCAGTTCCTTGGAATCAAAGGGCTTTTCCATATAGTCGTCCGCTCCGAGTTCCAGTCCAAGAACCTTGTCGAAAACCTCGCCCTTGGCAGAGAGCATTATGACAGGTGTCTGTGAATAGGACCGGATCTCTCTGCAGACCTGGTATCCATCCATTCCCGGGAGCATGATGTCGAGAAGTATAAGGTCAGGTTCCCAGTTTCTGGCTTCTACCAGGGCTGTCTCGCCGTCGGGCGCGATCCTTGTCGCAAAGCATTCCTTCTCAAGATAGAGGGCGATGAGCTCCGCGATGTTTTCGTCATCATCAACTATAAGTATCTTCTGTTTCTGTACCATTCCTGCCTCCGCTATACCATCAGCTCCACTATGGTCACCCCGGAATCGCCTTCGCCGAATTCCCCGAGTTTAAAGCTTTTTACATAGGGTATGTTCTTCAGATGTCTGTGCACCGCATTTCTCAAGACCCCGGTTCCCTTCCCGTGCACTATCCTGACTGTGCGCAGATGAGCCATCACCGCCTCGTCAAGGTATCTGTCCATGCAGGCGACCGCCTCATCCGCCGTCATTCCGATCAGCTTGCATTCAGTGCTGATGCTCAGGGCTCTGGAAATGTCGGCTTTCTTCTTTTCTCCCACACCATATACGGATCTGAGCGCCTTCTTTCCGTCCTGTTCCTCGCCTACTGCCGCAAGATCCGAGACGTTGACTCTGGTCTTCATTATACCACAGTTGATCATGAGATCGCCCTTTTTATCGGGAAGAGTGGATACGGTGCCCTCAAGTCCCATGGATATGACCCTGACCATGTCGCCTTTTTTAAGCTTTGCAGGATCTACTTTCTTTCCTGTGTTTCTTTCCTGCTTCTGATTCTTTGCAAGGGCGTTGTTCTTTTCGGACAGCTTTTCACCGATGCGGCCGCGTTCCTTCTCAAGAGAACGGACATCCGCCCCGGCCCTGTTCATGGCGCGGATCGTCTCGTCAGCCACCGCCTTGGCTTCCTTGAGGATCTCTCTGGCCTCGGTATTGGCTTTTTCAAGAATGCGTTCCCTCTCAGTCTGGAATTTCTTCTCTTTTTCAAGAAGCTCGGCGTTTCTTGACTCAACCTCGCGCCTTATATTTTCCAGATTGTCCCTCTCGGCGTCCGCCTTCTTCCTGCTGTTTCTCAGATCCGACAGCAGTTTGTCAAAACTCTCGGCGCCGCTGTCCACACGCTTTTTTGCATCGGCTATGACTTGTTCGGGGAGGCCCAGCTTTCTTGATATGGCAAATGCATTACTGCTGCCGGGGACGCCGATCAGAAGCTTATAAGTGGGTGCGAGGGATTCCATATCGAAATCGCAGGCGCCGTTCATGACGCCGTTGGTGGTCATGGCATATATCTTACACTCGCTGTAGTGCGTAGTGGCGATGGTCCTGATCTTCCTTTTGTGCAGACCGTCCAGGATCGCAACCGCCAGCGCCGCGCCCTCAGTGGGATCGGTGCCCGCACCCAGCTCATCGAACAGACAGAGACACTCGTCGTCAGCCTTCTCGAGGATCGACACCACATTGGTCATGTGCGAGGAAAAGGTGGACAGGCTCTGCTCTATTGACTGCTCGTCACCGATATCTGCATATACCTCCCTGAATACGGCGAGTTCGGATCTGTCTCCCGCGGGGATGGCCATGCCGGCCTGCCCCATGAGCGTAAGGAGTCCGACTGTCTTCAGCGTAACGGTTTTGCCGCCCGTGTTGGGACCGGTTATCACCAGCAGATCAAAGGCGTCGCCGAGATATACATCGATGGGAACCGCCTTGTCTTTTGCCAGAAGCGGATGCCTTGCGCTCCTTAATATGAATGCCTTTCTCTCGTTGAAATGCGGGATCATGGCGTCCGTTTCCAGGGCATATCTGGCTTTTGCAAATGAGAGATCAAGGAATGCCATGGTATCAAGGTCGAATTCGAGATCGTCGAGTCTTCCGGCGAGCATGGATGACAGCGACGCCAGCACGCGCTCGATCTCCTCCTTTTCTGCGATCTGCGATTCCTTGAGCTCGTTGTTCAGTTCAACTATGACCTGCGGTTCGATGAACAGAGTCTGGCCTGTGGCGCTGGAATCATGGACGATACCCGATACCTGCCCCTTGAATTCGGCTTTCACGGGTATGCAGTATCTGTCGTCTCTCATTGTTATGACGCCGTCCTGGAGATACTGCCTGCAGCTCCCGGTCGTCAGCTTGTTGAGTTCCTTTCTGATCCTTGCGTGCAGACCCGACATGGTCCGCCTGATCTGCTTTAAGGCGGGACTGGCATCGTCCGCCATTTCCTCCTCTGAGATCACACATCTTGAGATCTCGTCGGAAATCTCTCTGAGAGGAACAAGAGCAGAAAAGTGCGCAGTAAGACTGTCGTCGGGGGCTGCTGCATCGTCGTCCCGGGGATTCAAGCCATAGGCGCGTGCGCGTCCCACGCACCGGAGGAATCCGGCGGCCGCCAGAAGAGTTTCAGCATCCAGCATTCTGCTCGCGCGAAGAGGCGGGATCAGACGGTCTTTATCAATGGTCTGGGAAAACGAGACATCGCTCCGCTTCAGCAGTCTCTCTATTGCATCTGCCGTAAAAGCGCAGTTTCTTAAGATCTCCTCCCGGTCGTCCGAGGGCAGCAGTTCAAGACACAGCTTTCGCCCCGGCAGCGAGTCCGCATATTCCGAAAGCTTTTCCGTGATCCTGTCAAATTCAAGAAGCCGCAGCGCGCGTTTATTCATTGGGTGCCTCACCTGATCGTAATATTTGAATGTCACGCCATATATGATACATAAAAACGCACAGAATTAACAGTATCTATGCTATACTAATCCTCAGGAGGTGCGCCATGAACGAAGACGAAAAGAAACTCACGACAGAGCTTAAGGCAGCCTTTGCTGCGCAATATGGGGATGAAGAGGGCGTCCGGCTGTTTTTTGCACCAGGGCGCGTAAATCTCATAGGCGAGCATACGGATTACAACGGGGGACATGTGTTTCCCTGTGCGCTCTCAATAGGCACGTATGCCGCAGCCAGAAAGAGAGACGACAGAAAGATAAGACTGTTCTCGATGAACGGAAAGAGCGACAGCTTTGAGGAGTTTGATCTTGACGACCTTGAACCCGCGGGCAAGAGCGGATGGACCATGTACCCTCTGGGGGTAGTATGGACCTTCGGTCTCAGGGGAATGCTCCCGGAGACCGGGTTCGAGATGGCCATTTACGGAAACATACCGAACGGATCGGGACTCTCAAGTTCCGCTTCGCTTGAAGTGCTGACCGGATTTGTGCTTAAGAACCTCTATGGCTTCGATGTGGACGGGGTTGAGCTTGCAAAGATCGGCCAGTATTCGGAGAATAACTACAACGGCATGAAGTGCGGCATCATGGATCAGTTTGCCTCCGCAATGGGCAAAAAGGATCATGCGATCTTCCTTGATACCGCGGATCTTACTTACGAGTATGCCCCGGTAAAGCTTGACGGCATGAAGCTGGTCATTGCCAATTCCAGAGTGAAGCACCAACTGACGGATTCCGGATACAACGACAGACGCCGCACCTGTGAGGAGGCTCTGGAGGACCTTAAAAAGGTGACCGGTATCAGTGCCCTCGGGGAATTGACGCCCGAAAAGTATGAGGAACTAAAGGGCGCCATAAGGGATGACGACCACAGAAGAAAGGCAAAGCACGCGGTATACGAGAATGACAGGACCATCAGGGCAATCAAAGCGCTTAAGGCAGGGGACATCGAGGGCTTCGGGAAACTGATGAACGAGTCCCACGTGTCACTGCGCGATGATTATGACGTATCCTGTCCCGAGGTTGATGTGCTTGCGGAAACAGCCTGGACGATCCCCGGCGTTATGGGCGCGAGGATCACGGGCGGCGGCTTCGGCGGCTGCACTGTGGCCATCGTCAGGGATGAATCGATAGAGAGATATATAGAGGTGCTGGGGCGTACATACAAAGAAAAGACCGGACTGGAAGCCGAGTTCTATACAGTGACTCCCGGTGACGGGCCGGCAGAATTATGATCGTGTCTTTTCCTCAAGTTCCTTCAGGATTGCATCTTTTGACAGAGCATTGAGAGACTCTGCTATCGGAATGAGCGCTCTGAGCTTCAGGGCGCTCTCTTCGGGATCAAGCCCCAGATGCAGGCGGAGGCAGTCCGTGTAGAGGTGCCAGGTCTGTGTTACGTCGGAACCTGTATGAACCGCAAATGACAGTACCTGAGCTGCCTCGGTGTAACGGCCGGACTGATACAGGGCCTTTCCCCATTTGTTCAGGACCCTTGCAAGCTCCAGGTAGTTCGTGTCATATTCCGTGAGGGGCGTTATGTTTGCGGTCCCGTATTTCAGCTTGAGATCAGTGTTGGAGATGCCTGTCAGATTCACGATCTTCTTGTCAGCGAGTTTTTTTACGGTATTCTCGGCGTGGATGACTTCGGGGTCGCCCGGCATGGCGCCGAAGGGCAGCTCGTCCAGCGGGACCACTATGTAGTCAAGATCATCCAGGCTCTTCTTTCTCACAAAGGATGCCTCGTGCTCCTTTCTGAAAAACTCAGCATCGGCGTCCTTCTTTGCCTGGTCACTCCTTCTGATCATGAGATGGAGGAAGGCGATAAATATGATAAAAGTTGTAAACAATGGCATAAACATGGTATAATACTCTCTTAATGATATTATAACGCTTGTTATTAAACAATGATCTGTCTGGAGATAAACCGTAAAGCTATGCACGTAACTATCAGAAAACCATTATATCACAGATCCGTGATGCTGTTGTCATGTATCGCGGCTGCATCCTGCATGTTCTTTTTCTGCGCTGACAGGGCAGAAGCGGCGCGCGCGGATGACGCGAGGATCATACCTAAGGGTATTCTTATCGGCCCTGTGGACGTGGGCGGAATGTCTGAGAAACAGGCTGCCGAAAAAGTTCAGGAGTTTATTGAGGAGGCCGGCGGTTCGAGGCTTACCCTGGGTGCACCGGATGATCCGGACGGGCAGGGCGTCACGCCTAATTCCCTTGGCCTTTCGTGGGACAATCCCGAAGTGGTGCAGGATGCATTTGATTATGCAAAAAAGGGCAATGCAGTCAAGCGCTACAAGGAGCTTAAAGATCTTGAGCACCACACTAAGACTTTGGATCTGGCCCTCACCTTGGATCCCATGCTTGTAGATGAATGGCTGGAGGAGAATGCGCCGCGCTATGAGCAGAAGGCGGTTAATTACGAGCTGCACATGATCGACGGCGAGTTTGAGATCACAGCGGGACACAGCGGCACGGAACTCGATGTTGAGGAATCCCATACCAAGATAATGCGGACAATATCCGACGGCTGGGATTACGAACCGGCGAGGGTCAATCTGGTCATTACCGAGCAAAAGCCCAGGGGCAGCAAGGAGGAGCTTGAGAAGGTAAAGGATCTTCTGGGATCCTTTACGACCGGCTACAGGACTTCCGGCAAGGCCAGGAGTGCGAATGTGGAAAACGGCTGCAGGCTCTGTTCCGACTCAACTGTCTATCCCGGCGAGGAGTTTTCGGTGCTCGAACACATAACCCCTTTCACGGAGGACAACGGCTATCAGCTGGCGGCATCATATCTGAACGGCCAGGTTGTGGACTCTCTGGGGGGAGGTATCTGCCAGGTTTCAACCACGCTGTATAATGCGGTACTCCTTTCCGAACTCGAGGTGAAGGAGAGGCACAATCACTCGATGATAGTCAATTATGTGTCGCCCTCCGCCGACGCTGCCATAGCGGAGAGTTCGGGCAAGGATTTCAAGTTTGTCAACAACACATCCGCGCCCGTTTACATTGAGGGTGTGACCGCAGACAGGAAGATAACCTTCAACGTATACGGATGCGAGACCAGAGATCCCGGACATAAGGTGAGTTTTGAGAGCGAGACGCTCGAGAAGATAGAACCCGAGAGTGAGGTGATAAACGCCAACGCCTCGCTTCCCGCGGGTGAGATCCAGGTTCAGTCCGCCCATATCGGATACAAGGCACAGCTGTGGAAGGTTGTGACGGAGAACGGGGAACAGGTCAGCAGAGAGGTAATTAACAAATCGACATATAAGATGTCTCCCCGAACTGCTACAGTGGGGACGGCCACCGGCGATCCGTCGGTGGCGGACAGGCTTGCCCAGGCCATTGCCACGGGGTCAATAGATCAGGTGGCAGCCGTGGCAAATGCGATAAGAGGCGGTCAGGCTCTGCCTGAGGTTCAGCCGGCGCCTGCGCCCGCACCTGCGCCCGCGCCTGCACCGGAAGCGGCACCCGCGCCCGAGCCGGAGCCGGAACCGGAAGAGGTATACTATGAATCGGATGATGAGGAGGATTGAGCTGTCATGACTGAAAAACAGATTCTCAGAAAAAAGATACTGGACATGATCGAGAAGAACTCGCGTATAGCGATATCGGAGATCGCTGTTATGCTCGGGGAGGACGAGCTGGCTGTCGCCAATGAGCTTAAGGCTCTTGAGGACGAGGGTGTGATCTGCGGATACCACACGATGATCGACTGGTCAAAGACTTCTCTTGACGCTGTCTCCGCCCTTATCGAGGTGCGTGTCACTCCGCAGCGCGGACAGGGCTTCGACAGCATTGCCGAGAGGATATACAAATATCCCGAGGTTCAGAGCGTATACCTGATGAGCGGCGCTTTTGACCTGATGGTCATTCTTGAAGGCAAGACGCTGCAGGAGGTGGCGCAGTTTGTCAGCAGCAAGCTTTCGGCCATGGATTCGATACTGAGCACCTCGACCTGCTTTATACTGAAGAGGTACAAGGATCACGGAACGATCCTCGCCGCAAAATACGAAGATATAAGGGAGCCTGTCACGCCATGAGAGAGCCTGTTTCAAAAAAGACCGCGGCCATAAAGCCATCGGGCATAAGGAAGTTTTTTGACATCGTTCAGGAGATGGACGATGCGGTTTCTCTGGGCGTCGGAGAACCGGATTTTGACACGCCCTGGCACATTCGTGACGAGGGCATTTATTCCCTGGAAAAGGGCCGCACCTGGTATACCTCCAATGCGGGCTTAAAGGAACTGAGGATCGAAATATGCAGATACATGAAGCGCACTCAGGGGCTTGACTATGATCCTCTCACGGAATCCTTTGTGACGGTGGGCGGTTCCGAGGCGATCGACCTCGCGCTGCGCGCCATGGTCGATCCCGGTGACGAGGTTCTGATACCGCAGCCCTCCTATGTTTCATATGAACCCTGCGCGGTTCTCGCCGATGCTAAGCCTGTGATCATTGAGTTAAAGGGCAAAGACGATTTCAGGCTGACGGCCGATGCCCTGAGGGACAAGTGTACGGACAGATCCAAGGTGCTGATCATGCCGTTCCCCAACAATCCCACAGGCGCCGTCATGGAGCTAAAGGATCTCGAGGCCGTGGCGGAGGTGATCAGGGAGAAGGATCTTTATGTCGTATCGGACGAGATATACGGAGAACTGACATACAGCGGCAGGCATGTTTCGATCGCCTCGCTCCCCGGTATGAGAGAAAGGACTATCGTTATCAACGGTTTTTCCAAGGCCTACGCCATGACGGGGTGGAGGCTCGGATATGCTGTTGGGCCCGAGAATATCATGTCGCAGATGATCAAGATACATCAGTTCGCCATTATGTGTGCGCCGACCACCAGCCAGTATGCGGGAATAGAGGCTCTGAAAAACGGCGATGAGGATGTGGCGATGATGCGTGAGGAGTACGACCGCAGGCGAAGACTTCTTCTGCATGAGTTCGCGGACATGGGACTGCCGTGCTTTGAGCCGTTCGGAGCGTTCTATGCCTTCCCTGACATCAGCGGTTTCGGACTTACAAGCGATGAATTCTGTACGCGCCTGCTTCGCGAAGAAAAGCTTGCGGTGGTTCCCGGAACAGCCTTCGGAGACTGCGGCGAGGGCTATATCAGGATATCCTATGCATATTCGATGGATGATCTCAAAAAGGCGCTGGAGCGTCTGCGCAGGTTTATCTCAAAGCTTTGATGCGGATGAGTCTTTTACTTACGGCGCGGATCTGTAGATATTTGATTCAAACAGACGGTTAAATCCGAGCCAACCCTCACCGGCCGGGGATACGGAGGACAGCGCTTCCTCAAAGGACTGGAGCTTTGCGTCGGTGTTATCCGCAAGGTGAAGGGCCAGCGCTTCCATGAGCGCGGGTTTTTTGGGGGAACCGAATTCGTATTCTCCGTGATGTGCGAGTATGCAGTGTATAAGCTTCAGCCGGAGTGACTCTGGGAAGCCATCGATCTTTGAAATGCCGTCCTCGAGCATTTTGGCACCTGTAACTATATGTCCGATGAACTGTCCCTCGTCCGTGTAATCGTTATACGGGAACGGCGACAGTTCTTTTGTTTTGCCCATATCGTGGAAAATGGCGGCCGTGATCAGAAGATCCCTGTTGAGGGCCGGGCGGTATGAGCAGTATGAGTCGCACAGTCTGGTCACACTCAGCGTGTGCTCCAGAAGTCCGCCGATAAAGCTGTGGTGGATCGATTTTGCCGCGCTGGATCGTCTGAAGAGTTCTGTGAATTCGGCATCCTGTCTGAAAAAAGAGTCCAGCAGCGCCTTAAGATGCGGCTCGTTTACGCTGTCCGCAAACGCCATGAGTTCATTCCACATAATGTCGTTGTCTTTACTGGAGACAGGAAAATACAGGGATGAGTCAACCAGTGAACTGTCGACGCGCCTTGCCCTCTTTATGGACACCTGAAGTGCGCCGTTAAATGAAGAGACATCTCCGGTTATATCCACGAAGTCCATGGCGGCGAAGTCATCTATGCCGTTGCTGTCGGGTTCCCAGATCTTGGCATCGATCATGCCGCTTTTGTCCTGCAGCATACAGTTGTCGTAATTCTTTCCGTTCTTTGTTACCGCGGGATTGCGCTGTTTGCAGAGATAAATGTCGTGAACGCGGTCACCGGGCTGCAACTCTTTTATGAAATTCATGTTCCGTCTGCCTCCGTAAGCCTTAATTCTATCTGCATCGGTATATAACCGTCTCCGCCCTGCCGCAGGATGCTCATCTGCAGCAGATCACCGGGACTCAGGGTTTCGGTGACCGAAACGAGGGTTTCCCATGAATTGACCTGCTTATCCCCCGCCGCGGTTATTATGTCTCCGCTCTGGATGCCTGCGGCCATAGCGGGCGAGTTCATGTCCGTACGTGTTACATAAGCGCCTTGCGGGATATCCTCCTCGTCGGAGATGTCTTCGGTTATGCTGATACCGTGTATTCCCATATATCCGATGGGGGTATTGTTCGCGAGATGTTCTATCAGTTTTTTCATATCCGAGATCGAGTATGCGACTATCCGGTCGCTGTCAACGTTTTCAAGTGATCCCTGATAGATAATGCCAATTATCTGGCAGTTGTAGTTCATCAGGAATCCTCTGGCATGCGTTGCACCGATTATATCCGTCGCGTAAACCCGCAGGGATTTATCCGGAAGATCGATCGGTATCTTTTCTGATGCGACCATACCGTAGCAGACTGAGCGGTAGACACCTACGGGGCTTCCGACCGCAATCACGGGTGTCCCCGTGAGCGAAGAACTGATCGTGGAGCCAAGGGGCGCGATGGCTATCTGGCCTATCGTTGCCGCATCAAGCTGCCTCTTTGAGACAGAGAGCGTGCAGAGTCCGGTGGCTTCATCCGACATCTTTACAGTTGCCTTGTTGGATGAGCCGCTGCACCAGGTGACCGACAGATCGTTATCACTGCCGAGGATGGACGAATATGTGAGTATCAGCACCTCTATACCGTTGTCCGCTATGATTATCCCTGGTACCTCCCCGTTCTTTTCTATGACACCGCCCACAAAATCGTTGTGCATTGCGGCGGATCTCACAAGGACCAGTGAGCTTTCGGCTCTCATGGAAACGGCTCTCAGGGATCTGTACATCTGATCCGCGTTGTTCTCGTCCAGGGTATAGCGGGAAAAGGCCCGTGTGATCGCTTCGTTGACGCGGCTCTGCTCG
This sequence comes from Lachnospiraceae bacterium, assembly GCA_024697225.1. Lineage (GTDB taxonomy): Bacteria > Bacillota > Clostridia > Lachnospirales > Lachnospiraceae > Butyrivibrio. The sequence goes on along the minus strand of JAILGA010000056.1, from coordinate 2,952 downwards.
CTGGCCTCTATGCTTGCCTGCACCGACTCGGCGACGGTTTCTGCGACTATCTGCTCCTGGGCGGCAGCGATCTCCGCGTCGTCCGCGTACAGATCCTCGGGCTGTATTTCCTCGTCAGTGGTGGGGAAGGTGATGACAGCAGGCTTTTCCTCGGGTGTGAGCCTCGCTGTAAAAAAGGGCTCTAGAAGCAGGAAGGTCAGGCACGCTACTGCGCCGAACACCAGCGCCAGCACAGCCGTGATGATCGTCCTCCTGAAAAGAAGGCGTTTGTTTATGGGGCGCGCCTTTATCTTCTCACGTATAAAGTCGGCGTCATTGGTTCTTTCTTCTTTGGGTTCGGTATTCATAGGGAATATTGTACCACAAACTAGGAATAATCAAACAAGCCGTCGTTTTTCTCCTCCATCGCTTTGATGAAGTGGTATGCAAAGGTGCAGCAGGGCACGGGTACGTTAACCTCTGCGGCGGTGCGTATCAGAACGCCCAAAAACATTTCGACCTCGGTATGTCTTCGGGCATCGAGATCCTGCAGTGTGGAAAATCTTGCGGCCTTGCTCACCGTATCCCAGGCGGCCGCGGCATCACCCACCATCGGCGGTATCGTTATTCCCTTTGCAGCCGCCACCACGTGGACCTCGTCGTCCATGATGTCCCTTATATATGCCACATGTTCGCTGTCGCCATAGGCGCCGTAGCCGACACCCAGCATGGCCTGCGGAAGATTGCGGCTTATGTTGCTTGCGTACTTGTTCCAGATCTCTCCTAACATATCGGGGATAAAGGTGCAGCGGATATCTGTATCGGCGAAGAGTTCTTCGACTGCCAGTACGCGCTCCGTTTTTTCACGGGAATCCTTTTCGCCGAAAAACAGTCCCGCCGTACCCTTCGGGTCGAAGATGATCTCATTACCGTTCCTGGATGACTGTATCCTCATTATCGAATACAGCATATGTTCAGGTCCGCAAGCCTCGCCTACGATCTCCTCACTGTCGATGCCATTGAGGACAGAGAGTATGATGGTCTGATCCGACACGATACGGGCCGCTATTGCCGCGGCTTCGTGTATCGCCTCATATTTGACGGATATGATTATCAGATCCGCACCATTTGCTTCTTCGGGTGTTTTGACCGCCGGGAAGAGTGTTTCCCCGTTGATCTTAAGTCCCTGTTCCGTAAGCCTTTTACGCCTGTCACCATCCGCAATTACCGAAAAGTCGATGTCCTTTTTTCTCATCAGGCCGTCGATGAAATATGCCCCCACGGCCCCTGCGCCTATAAGCGCCACGCTTTTGATCTTTGTCATCTTCTTATTCTCCGTTCATAAGGTGCTGATATCTGTTACTGTTCCTCGTAGTTTACAAGTACATGATCATCTTTTTAGGCTTCAGGTATGCCGGCCATTTCAGATCATTTTTCCATTTATGCCGATCATCCGAGATTATTTTACATTTTTTTCACTGGCGCAACAATGGATTGCAGTATTGGTATCATGAAAAAAAACAATGGATTGCAGTATTGGTATCCTGAAAAAATGCAGCAGTTCGCAGGAGAGTACTTTACATGAAGAGGATCATGTTGTATATTTCGATATATCTTTTCAGGAGAGGGCTGTTCTTAGTCAAGATTCTTTTGAAAAGGCTGCGGTATCTGATGCAGCCGGTTGTTCCAGGTTAAAGAAGCCGGCCATGGCTAACAGAAGATTGACCCCGTTGCGCGGCTAAAACGCATCGGGAACATAGAAATTGTGGCGCGAGAAGAAATCGAACAGCCTGCCACGCAACTAAAACCGGCGGAAGATGCCGAAATTGTGGCGCGAGAAGAGTTAGAACAGTCTGCCGCGCAACTAAAACCGGCGGATGACGACGAAATTGTGGCGCGAGAAGAGTTAGAACAGTCCGCCACGCAACTAAAAACTGCAAGATCAATAGAAATTGTGGCGCGAAACACAGAAAGGAGGAGAAATTCATGAATACCACGAAAGACAGGGACTACAACTGGAAGGATGAAACATTGGACGTCATACTGATGAGAAAGAAAATGCTGGAGGAACTGATAGAGGACAAGACGGTTTCCTTGAAGCGGGCGCCGGAAGGGGCGTTACGGGCGGTAAACAAAAAGACTTATTGCCAATACTATCTGAGAACGGATCCCGGTGACACAACCGGGGTATACATAACCAAAGCAAAACGTGGACTGGCAGCACGGCTCGCGCAAAAGGAATATGACAGAGAAATACTTATGCAGGCCCGAAAAGAACTGGTACTGATAACGAAATTGGCCGATCATCTTGGCGCAGAGAGCCTTATCCGCATATACGAGAATCTTAATCCCGCCAGAAAAACTCTGGTCAATCCCATATATCTGGACGATGAGCAATTCATTCGTGAATGGCGCACGGAAGAATACGAACCATTGCCGTTTGTTGACCAGGCTTACGATTTTTATTCGAACAACGGGGTTCGGGTAAGGTCCAAATCAGAACTGATCATTGCAAATATGCTTGAGCAAAACGGTATTCCTTATCGTTACGAATATCCGATCGTTCTTAAGGATGGCAAAAATGTTCGCCCTGACTTTCTTTGTCTCAACATACGAACGCGCCGAGAATACGTATGGGAGCATTTCGGAATGATGGACAATATAGCTTACGCTAACAGCAATGTAACCAAGATCGCGGCCTATGAAAGAAGCGGATACTACGCGGGCGGTAATATGATCATAACCTTTGAAACCTCCCAGTGCGTATTAAACTCAAACACTGTCATGAATATGATCAGACGACATCTCAAGTGAAATCGAATCGGGCAGTTCTTCTTGCCATCATTTTTTACGTGTGATACATTATTTTTCAAGCAGAAAAATTCTTTGTAACATCATGTCTGATCAATTCTTCTGAAATTCCTGCTGTATTCCATGAATGATATTGAGAGTCGCGCAGGGAACAAAGAAGAG
>JAILGA010000020.1 GCA_024697225.1 Lachnospiraceae bacterium | reverse complement strand
TACCTTTTGCTGCTTTTTTCCATAAGAGAGATCCTCCTCAAATCCGCTATACTACCGGTTCTTTGTACTCCACGCGGATCAATAATTCTCCGCGTGAACCTCAAAGTATGCCTGCGGATGATCACATACCGGGCAGACCTCAGGAGCCTCGGTGCCTACAACGATATGTCCGCAGTTGCGGCACTCCCAGACCTTGACCTCGCTCTTTTTGAAGACCTCCTGCATCTCGACGTTCTTCAGCAGGGCACGGTATCTCTCTTCGTGCTTCTTTTCGATCTCGGCAACCTGGCGGAACTTCTCAGCGAGTTCGGGAAAGCCCTCCTTTTCAGCGGTCTCGGCAAAGCCTTTGTACATATCTGTCCACTCGTAATTCTCACCGTTAGCCGCGGCCGCGAGGTTTTCAGCCGTGCTTCCGATACCGCTCAGCTCCTTGAACCACATCTTGGCATGTTCCTTTTCATTGTCCGCGGTCTTCAGGAACAGGGCGGAGATCTGCTCAAATCCCTCTTTCTTGGCCTTTGACGCGAAATAGGTATACTTGTTCCTGGCCTCTGATTCACCGGCAAATGCGGCCATCAGGTTCTTTTCGGTCTGTGTTCCCCTGTACTTCTCCGACATAGCGTTTCCCTCCATATTCTATACAATGATCAACTGTTTATATCCGCCTTCCACAATCCGTGGAGATTGCAGTATTCGTAAGCCGCCACCGGCTTATCCTTCACAAGAAAGACGGCTTCCGGCTTCATACCGGGCTTCAGCCACCGCATCTGCATCCCGCCCGCGGTCTCCAGAAGAATCCATTCGATGTAATGCGCATCGAGCGACGGATGCTCAACTGAACCGACCTTAACAGTCACTGTCTTGCCGTCGACCTCTACGACAGGCACATGCTTCTCATGTGCGCCGTCCGTCGTGTTGGCCGCAACCTCCTCGCCAACAGTAAGCTCCTTGTCAGAGATCACAATCTGTCCATCAATTCTGTAAAATCTCATAATATCCTCCTCGATCTTGATTTGTTATTTCACACTACTCCACCAGTTCAAAATCACTTGCCGGATGCTTGCAGAGCGGGCAGATAAAATCATCCGGAAGTGATTCTCCAATGTACTCATAGCCGCAGATCCTGCAGCGCCACTTATGCATTCCCGGCGGGAGAGCGCCTTTCTTAGAAGCATTCTCCGCACCCGCTTTCAGCTTGATATGATCCTGATAATATGCATATGTGGCGGACGGTGCATCGGAGAGAACCTCCATGTCCGTCACCGACCCGATGAACAGAGTATGGCTCCCCAGATCAAGCATCTGTTCCACATCCACAGAGATATAAGCATTGGTTCCTTCCGTGATGACCATCACGCCGTTCGCGGCGCGTCTGCAGGCGGCATAGGCGGCAAACTTGTCGACATCTTTCCCCGACTGGAAGCCGAAATGCCTAAATACATCAAAGGTCGCCTTCTCGCTCAGGATCGACACATTGAACTTCTTTGCGTCCACGATCATGTCGTGGGTGAAGTTCGCCTTGTTGACCGCTACCGCAATGCGGTTCGGCTCACTCGTCACCTGAATGGCTGTGTTGGTAATGCAGCCGTTGTCCCTGCCATCACTTACAGAAGTCAGAACAAACAGTCCATAGCTGAGGTTATACATTGCTTTCTTGTCCATCGTGCGCCCCTCGTATTTGTTTATGTCAATCACTGAATATACTCTTCCCACCACCGCTGAAAGACATAAACAGACCACAGCATAGAGGAATACATCACTTTATCGGATCTGCTCTGTCTGTTAATCAGTTCCTGCACCGCGCGTGGATCAAAGATTCCCTGCCTTGTGATATAATCTTTTGAGGTCACCCTGAAAACCTCCGGCTTCAGTGTCGTCCTCAGCCATCTCTTGAGAGGTACACCAAAACCCTTCTTTGGTCCCGATAAAAGTTTCTTAGGAACATATGTATAGGCCAATTCCCGTAAAATATGCTTCTTCTCAAACAGATGGTATTTCTGATCGTGCGGGATCGAAAACGACGCTTCCACTACTCGGTGATCCAACAACGGACTCCGCACCTCCAGCGAATACTTCATGGAAGCGCGATCTGTCTTGCACATGACCTCATCGGGAAGATAGGTCATCATGTCCAACAGCATCCGTCTCTCCTGCCAGCTACGATACTTCAGGCGCCTCTCCTGTTCAAACTTATAAGGAATATGAATCCCCGGCAGAAGTGCCGCTGCCTGCTCATACATAACATCTGTAAAAAGCTGCGTCTTAAGATCGTCGTCTCCATTCCGCAAAAATGCCCGGATCTCCGGTGTAAGGAAATCTCTCCTCGGATTCTTCAGACCAAATGCTCGCAAAGCACTCCCTATCCCATCCGTTTTCTGCGCGATATACGTCAGATCATACAGCTTATAGCCGCAGAACAGTTCATCTCCACCATCGCCCGACAGAGCGACCTTGATCTGATCAGAGGCAAGTTTTGATACGAGCATCATCGGAAGAAGTGACGCGTCCGAAAACGGCTCATCATAGTATCTGACCATATCCTCAAGCAAATTGAGGATCTCTTTCTCACCGATATACAGCTGTGTATGATCCGTCCCGAGATACTTTGCGATCCGCTCGGCCATATCAGCTTCATTGCGCTCTTTTTCGTAGAAGCCGATAGTAAATGTTCTGACCGGTGCGGAACTCACCTTCTGCGCGATCGCAGTAATGAGTGCCGAATCAATACCGCTGCTTAAAAACGTCCCAACAGGGACATCCGCGACCAGACGCCGACTTACTGCATCTGTAAGCATTTCGTCCAGAGAGCGCATATTCTCCCGGATATACGTACATTGCTCTTTCCTGCCCCGCCTTTTTTCCTTTGTCAGATCCCAGTATCGCTCTCTCCGTATGGTTTTTCCATCAAACAGCAGCCAGGTTCCGGGGATCATTTTATATGTGTCCGAAAAGATGGTATCCGGCGATGCAACATATTTATTACACAGAAACTGCCCCAGCATCTCCTGTCTGATATCCTTATGAAATCCTGGATATTTCATAATCGGTTTGAGCTCCGAGGCAAAAACAAAATCTCCGGTCAAGCGGTTCCAATAGTAATATAAAGGTTTTACGCCCATGCGGTCTCTGGCAAGGATCAGATTTCCTTCGATGCGATCCCAGATCGCTATGGCAAACATACCGTTGAATTTTTTAAAGCACTTCTCCTTCCACTGTGCATAGGCGTACAGGATCACTTCCGTGTCGCAAGTCGATTGGAAAACACAGCCTGCGCTCATCAGTTCTTCGCGGATCTCCCTGTAGTTGTAGATCTCTCCGTTAAAAACAATAGTATATCTTTCATCATCAGATATCATGGGTTGATGCCCGAGCTCGGAAAGATCGATGATGGAAAGCCGGCGATGCGCCATACCGATATAACTCGTTCCAAAGTGTCCCTGCCAGATCCCGGCATCATCCGGTCCCCTGTACCGGATCGTATCCCGCATTCCGATCAATAGTTCATCATCAAGATGCCTGGCTGAAAAATAACCACATATGCCGCACATCAGTTATA
>JAILGA010000044.1 GCA_024697225.1 Lachnospiraceae bacterium | reverse complement strand
AATGGATATATTTTGGATATATTATGGTTGCAAAACGGACAGCTGCATGATACAATGTATACATAGCAATGACTTCATCAGTTCTCAGGAGGTGACAGCCATGACTGTAAAAGAGATGCAGGAGAAAAAGAAGGAATTTGGATACAGCAATAAAGATATCTCTGCTCTTTCCGGCGTGCCACTCAGCACCGTACAAAAGGTGTTGGGCGGGGTTACGGCTTCACCGAGACTTAGAACCATGCGGGCTCTCACCAATGTCTTGGACGGGATCCAGGATCCCGGCTACTATAAACCCGAAGAGGACTCTGAACTCATAATGTCCGAGGGTGTCTGGTCCTATGTCCCGGGATCTGCCGCAGACAGGAATCCCAATGAGAAGACGATCGAGGATTATCTGGCTCTTCCTGAGGGTGTCCGCGCTGAACTGATAGACGGTGTCATTTATGACATGGGAGCTCCGCTCCCTTCACATGAGGTCATCTCCGTGAGACTCTTATGCGACCTTGAATCCCACATCAGTAAAAACAAGGGCAGCTGCATGACCTTCTCCGCTCCGGTAGATGTTCAGCTCGACATGGACGACCGGACCGTTGTGCAGCCGGACATCTTTGTCCTCTGCGACAAAAACAAGGTGAACCGCTCAAGGATATTCGGCGCCCCGGATCTTGTGATAGAGATCCTTTCCAAAGAATCCAGAAGCAGAGACATGTATCTGAAAAACAGCAAGTACAAAAATGCGGGTGTCCGCGAGTACTGGATCGTCGATCCAAAACAGGAAAACGTCATCGTCTACGATTATGAACATGGCGATCTGGTGCACCTGTACAGCTTTGACGACCGTGTACCCGTATCGATCTGGAACGGGACCTGTGAGATCGATTTCTCTAAGATCAAAGAAGCGCTTGAGATCTGGGGAGGCGGACCGGAGGATGAGTAAAACAAAAGCCCGCGGGGTCTCCCGCGAGCCTTATCATGTCCTTTCCTTACATCATCACTTCACATATACGGTGGTTGTCCCCGTGAAGTTCTTCTTTCCCGTCACCTTCACAAGTCCGGTGGCCGCATCTATTACGACGATCTTATAATCCTTGGAGGACAATTTTATCCTTAATTCCTCTCCTTCATCATCTTTTGTGATGAGCGTGACATTTTTTACCTTGGCAATCTTGCCTTTTTTCAGTTTTATGGCGTCACCCGTCTTCTGCACCGAGACCTCAAGCGTACCGTCCGTCACTGAACGCTTATTGATGGTAAACGTGCAGCGATTGGCTTTTTTCTTCAGCTCCTTGTTGATCGCGGCAACTTCTTTCTTGAGTTTTTTGTATTCCTTCGGGGTAAGTGCTTTCTTTGCTTCCCTGTTTATCGTGATCTTGCCATAGAACCCGGCCTTATTTCCGGCGCTCTTGTTGGAAGAGGGTACAAAATTCACGCTTATCAGCTGTTCTGCCGTGACAGCCGCGTCTTCCTTAAGTGTGATCGTATCAGTAATGACAGATATATCGATATCTGCGCCCAGCTCTGCCGGATCTATCTTCTTTCCGATATAGGTTACGGCAGTCTGAAATGAAGCGATAGATACAGGCAGTTCAATGACAGTACCGCCGCTTTTGACGGAGGGTGTTTTCTTTGTTTTCTTCTCCCCGCTCTTTGCCGTTTCATCTGCAGGCTTATAGCCATCTGTATACTCCTCTTCAGCTATCAGTCCAAGCTTGCTCTCATCCAGATTCTCATCCACGACCAGCACATCACAGACCGCCGTGAATCCGCCGTCGGCAGTAGTCGTGGTGACGGTCGCCCTGCCTGTCCCTGTGGCAGTTACTTTACCATCTGTGACAGAAGCAACTGCCGCATCGGAAGATGTCCAGGTCACGCCCCTGTTGTCCGCGTTCGCGGGAAGGATTGTTGCTGTAAGTGTCTCTTCCTGCCCCTTCTTTATGGTGATATTCGTCTTGTCCAGGCTTACAGCTGTGACATTGACCGGCTCGGGCTTCTGGTCTTCAGGCTTAACCGTGTCGTCCCTGACTCCCTGATCATCTGGATTGCCGTTATCCTCCGCGGTCTTATCTTTCACAGTGATTCTGCAGGTACCATTGACATTCCTGTTGTTGTTCGAAGTCGCCGTGATGGTAGCTTTCCCGACAGCGACGGCAGTCACCTTGCCGCTTGCGTCAACACTGGCGATCCTGTCATCGGAGGTCGTCCATGTGACTGTCTTGTCGTCAGCGTTATCGGGTGTGATCTCGGCCTTAAGTGTCGCAGTCTCGCCAACCGTAAGTTCCTTTGTCGCAGGGCTTAGAGTAAGGCCTTCGACAACAGCTTTGTTGTAATAGGTAACCTGTGCGGTTCCCGAATAAAGCAGTTCTTCGCCGATATCTTCTAACAGAGTACCTTTCTCATATCTTGCGCTCACCTTGTAAATCTTATAATTTACTGTCTTTTCACCAAAACCCGTCAATCCAGCCACGCTGCCGATCTCGAAATCAAAGGCCGTATCCCCTGTAACGACCTTATCGATACCGAGTGCCATCAGATCGTTCCTGTATTCCTCACGCTCCTCCTCTGACATCCCTTTTGCCTTATAGGTCATAACAAACACTTTTTGTGAGCTTTCAGGCGTGACGGCGCTGCTGCCTGATGACGCCTCCAGTCGGTAGTATGCCGTTTTGTAGTTAACACGCCGGCTTCTGAGTTTTCCCTGTCCGATGTGCAAAGTGAACGGATGTGCGGCTGTTTCGGATGACAGCTTCGTCTGTTTTTCATAGCTGCCAAATGTCTCCGCCGAATACTGATAATCTCCGGTTTCGCCCAACAATTCATTCACGTCATACTTTATCAGCTCATCTTCATCATAGTAAGACGCAAGGATCGCGGGTACTTTATCGGCAGTGACCTCTGCAGCAGGGATCCAGTTCCATGTAAGATCAAAATACACCAGATCCGGCATACCGCTCAGATCCGGCATATGCTCCAGATGATCCTCACTCAGCATAACCTCTTGCAGATCCGGGAGCGCAGACAGCTCCTGCGCATCCCTTAGAGACGCCAGATTTTCGATACAAAGCCACTTGAGACCTGTTAAGTACTTTATTCCCTTCAGGCTCTTTATTTCATACCCACTCAGATATATGTCATCGTCTGCATCCCGTTCAGCGTAATAACCTATTGAATTTATCCTGCCGAGCGCAGTCAGGCTGATCCCGGTATCGGTATAGTATATGCCCTCCGCAGAGACGCTGTTATCGTCTATATTTTTGTATTTTTGGTCCAGCCTGTCCTTCAGGTATGAAAGAAGTCCCGCATCAAATTCCGAAAACTGTATGAATTCATCCGGCTTCGGTGTCAGTTCCGTATACTCATTGTGATATTCCGTATGAAACTCTGTGCCATCATCATTTGTGATATACCATCCTATAAGAACTTTGATATCATATGTCTTATCCCCGGATATGATCAAAGGAGGAAAGAGACATTCATCGTCATTTTCATAATATATCCTGTCTCCTATGCTGAACTGGATTTCAGCTTTTGCCGTACGGCCTGAAATTCTCCATTTCGCGCGGTCATCTTCATCCGATACGATTTTGTTGGTTCTTAGATATTTATACTCCTCCTGATCATGCTCCTTTATATATGCCTTGCAGTATATGCCTTTTGTGCCTGCTATATCATATGCCGGATCATTTACGACCGCGGTAGCTTTAATGCCTGCGGTTACGCTGTTTGCGGAAACAATCAGGTTTTCTTCCTCAAGTTTTGCTGTCCGGATCTCAGGCTGCTCATCATCCAGCTTAACAGGCGTCAGATGATCCCCGGATCCCGTTCCCGTATAGACCAGCGCATACAGTACGGAACCCTCGGGACAATACGGAAAATATACCGTGCTTAATCCCTCGTCTTCTTCATCGTAATCATAGTCGTCATCATCTGTATATCCCAGTGAACCGCCTGCAATTGCTTCAGTTTTCAGGCTTGCCGCATCTGTTCCGCAGTAGTATCCCGCTATATACTCCTCTATGCCGTCCTCTTCGCTGTTGATCAGCCTGAAACGTACACGGCTTTTACTGTAGCCATTATCTGCAGATACGATATCTCCGCTTACGGATGAATCAGTTATCGAATCCCCCCGGGTACTAAAGATCTGTTTTTCGGTCTTTATATACAATTCTTCTTCTTTTCCGAATGCTATGTAATATGAATATCGGGTACCCGGGATAAGTCCCTGATACAGCAGCCCGTTTGGCTGTCTTTTCCCCTCCAGGACAACTCTTTTGTAGACTGTATCGGAATTGCGTCCATACCATGATTTTGAATAGAATTTTCCGGCGCCGGAAACGATCCAGCCGGCCTGTTCCAGCGCAGCTTTTGTTGTTTTGTTGTCCGATACCGTCAACTGGTTTTCCGGATCACTCTGATAAACAACGAACCATTGATCCGTTATTGTCCTTAACTGGCTTATATCTCTGCTGTCATATTCAGAATCTTTCAGATCATACGTATATTTGATCTGCATATGTGCGGTATAGGTGTCAGCAAAAACATTACATTCTGTCATTGACACGCATTCAACAAGCGGCAGCTTCTGTTCCGGTTCCGAAGCGTGAGCGCCTGCCATTGACAGGCATGCAGCAAACAGCATAGTCATTATTCCGAACACCATCTTTTTTACCATTTTGTTGCCTCCTTATTCGTACTGAATCATGTATAACATGCATATTTTTTCACTGCACGAAGTCTCTACCGCAGATACGTCGCCTCGCCGGAATAATAGGACAGAAGCAGCCCCACCACGCGTGAGTAGCTCGCCTTTCCGTCGGAGATGCCGTTGAGCTTCTGGTTCTGATCTATGAAGGTGTCGGCGGCCTGCTTAACGGTTTCCGTGTCAATAACGGCATTGTCCTCCACCTCTTTCCAGCTCTCGTCCGAGAGAAACCTCGTGTCTTTCCATACCTGCGGCGAGATCTCCACATGTGAGAGATAACCCTTTTTTCCAAAGGTTTTATAGAAGTCATTGTCCACATAGATCAGAACTCCGAGATAGCCGCTGTAGACAAAAGCCGGATCGTCGGAGGACAGGCAGGCAAGGAATCCCAGAAGATTAGCCTCGTCCTCATATATATACCCATGCGTGTGCGAAAGCTCATGACACATGGTAAAGGGCTTGTTGAGGGGCTCCATCCTGCCGTTTATATTGGCTTCCATGGAAAAAGGAAAATAATAGCCCATCATGTACTGCTGGCTGACGAAGTCCGAAAAGTAAAAGGTCTTCGGCTTCACGCTGTAGCCCTTAAGCCTGGGAAAAAGGCGCTCGCCCAGGGCATTTACCGCTACTCTGGCCTCTTCTTTCATATCGCCTGCAAATACTGGCGCTCCGGACGCATCCCTCGGTATCTGCGCAGAACGCTCATTGCACTCCGTGACCAGAAGGTCTCTCATCGCCGCCAGTTCCGACTTCGAGTACTGCCGCGTGTTCTTATCTATCGGCGTACAGTGATAAAGCACGAAGCAGTTGAGGCTCATGATGACCGCTATCGCAAGGAGTATATCCCTGGTAGCCAGAAGCATTCGTATGGCAGGAGACTTCTTACGGCCGGGGGACATATATGGGTAGCCGGGAGTCCTTGCACGATACGGAGATGAGACCGGAGCGGCGTGAGCGCCACTGCGCGAAACGTCGCTCGCTACGGGCTCATCGGAGTGTTCTGAGTGCCGGCGACCGGGACCCATGTATGTCCCCCGGCCGTGGAAGCCACGGATGACAACCGGCAGGAGAATAACCCCCCTGATTATCCACAAAAGAGCGAGCACCGCAAGCCACAAGAGCCCGAAGATGATCATCCACTCGCCCACGGAAAACGGGAACAGACTCGTAAACCGCCCAAGCGTCTGACCCCAGAGCGGAAAGACATGCACCGTGAACCAGTCGGAAAACGGGCGCGACAGCCACATGATCAGGTTAAAAATAATGATAAGTATGAACACTATCAGCCTTACGGGTTTTTTCTGTCCTGTTTTCTTTTGCGTATCCGTTTTCATTATCCCATTTAGAATGCTTACAATTCGTACGGTAATAATCCCTCACACTCTGAAGCGGTAGCCCACGCCCCAGATCGTTTCGATATACTGCGGATTGGACGTGTCAGCCTCTATCTTCTCGCGGATCTTCTTAATATGCACGGTGACCGTCGCGATATCTCCGATGCTTTCCATGTTCCAGATCTTTCGGAAAAGCTCTTCTTTGGAATATACGTGATTCGGATTTTCCGCAAGAAAGGTGAGAAGATCGAACTCCTTTGTCGTGAAGTTCTTTTCTACACCGTCTATGGTCACTCTTCTTGCGGTCTTGTCGATCTTAAGGCCCCTTATCTCTATGATCTCGTTGGGCTTGACCCCCGAGCCCACCAGTCTCTCGTAGCGGGCAAGATGCGCCTTGACTCTCGCAACGAGCTCCGACGGGGAGAACGGCTTGGTTATATAGTCATCGGCGCCCAGACCCAGACCTCTTATCTTGTCGATGTCATCCTTCTTGGCGGAGACCATGAGAACGGGAATATCCTTTTCCTCGCGCAGGCGCTTGCAAACCTCAAACCCGTCCATACCCGGAAGCATAAGATCCAGGATGACCAGATCATAGCTGCCGGCAAGCGCCGCCTCCAAACCGCTGTTACCGTCGCTCCTCACATCGACTTCAAACTCAGAGAGTTCAAGATAATCCTTCTCGAGTTCTGCTATGGCTTCTTCATCTTCAATTATCAGAATCCTGCTCATGTCCTCTCCTTTCAGTCCTTTGGGCTTCTCCTGTCTCCTGATCCGACGGTCTGTTCTTCATCAGACCGAAGATTCCGTATACTTCCTCATCACGATATGCATGGTCGTACCCTCGCCCTCTTTGCTGGTCGCCCATATATAGCCGCCGTGATCCTCCACTATCTTCTTCACTATCGACAGCCCTATGCCGCTCCCGCCCACGCGGGAAGTCCGCGATCTGTCGGTTCTGTAGAATCTGTCAAAAATA
>JAILGA010000003.1 GCA_024697225.1 Lachnospiraceae bacterium | reverse complement strand
CTTAAATATCAGATACTTACCGTCGATCATTCTTCCGATATTATCCGGATCCTGTGTAAAAGCATCGATCCGGTCCATATTGATATTCCGGTCTGTTAATACATCATCAAAACGAGCCATCAGTTCAGGCTTGCTTACAGGGGGAATATCCGCCAGAGAATAGTCGTCTCCGATATCCGCATACAGTTCTTTATAAAACGGACTTCTTTCTCCGGCAAACTTCACAAGAGCATTGAGGCGCTTTTTCTGTACCATGTCGATCTTTTCTCTCGACCAATGATCTCCGTTGCAGGTTTTCAGCATCTTGTCAAACAGTCCCATAATACTCCTTGTTTTTGCTTAGCATCATGATATCAATACCAACATTATACATCATACGGCATGCTTATATGTTGATCAAATAAAAATAAACATGGTTGTATTATATGAATCATTATATTATCAACGGAAATATATCCGCATTCGTGAATTCCGTCGGTTTCTATAGTACAATAAACCAAAAACAATTCTCACAGATCGGCGGATCAATACAATGGCAAAACAAACTTACGAAAACAGCAGACGTTTCTATAATGACCATGTCGCCCCGATGATACGCGAGCGGTTTCCGGACTATGAAAACAGGATTGCCGCAGGGATCTCGGGTGAGGGATCCGACTGCTTCGGATATGATGATCTCATCTCGCGTGACCACGATTACGGCACCGGCGTATGCCTTTGGATATCCGATGATGATATGCGGGAGTACGGTGCCTTGCTCTCAGACGCATATAACGATCTGACAGAGAGTCTTAGCCTGACGCTGTCCGACAGACTCCGCGAAAGGCGCGGCGTGATGACGATCCACGATTTCTATTCCAATATCCTGGGGATAGACTGCAATACCGATGAATGCAAGATCAGCGACGGTGACTGGAAAAGCCTTGATTATTCATGTCTTGCCACCGCCGTAAACGGCGAGATATTTAAGGATGACAAAGGTGATTTTTCCGCGTTTCGAAACCTGCTGCTTGCGTATTATCCGGATCATATCTGGAGGATACGGATAGCCCAAGAACTGCACCGCTATTCGGCGGCCCTGCAGGTAAATTACGCAAGATGCATGACCAGGGGAGATATCGTTGCGGCAAAATTGTGTCAGTCACAGGGCATCAGTGCGGCGATGGAACTGTTCTTCCTGCTGAAAAGAGAGTATCCGCCTTATTACAAATGGACCTACCGCAGGCTCACGGAGCTTGACAGCGATGGCATCTTCTCAGGGCTCATACAAAAGCTTGCGGGAGCATGCTGCGACGATTCCGTCTGGAAGGGAAAGCCGTATCGTCCGAATATCCTCAACACTTCCGACACCATCGTTGTCACAGCGGAAAGGATCGCCGGAGTGATCGTATCATTTCTCCGCGCATACGGCTGGACCGAAAGTCTCGATCCATACCTTGAAAGCTATGTAAACGTTATTATATGACCGCTATTTATGTCTGGCCATGAAAGAAGCTCGTGCGATCTCTCGCGATAAGAGCGTAAAAGGGTATACCGATATGATCAACGAAAAAGTATTCAACTGGCTAAAAAACAAAGGATTTGAGGATCGCATCGAAGAGCACGCACAGATAATCGATACGGTAGAACATGCAGCGCAGCAGATCGGATGCTCGGAAGCCGAGATTGCAAAGACACTGTCATTTCTCGTCGATGACAAGCCTGTCATTGTTGTGATGGCCGGCGACGGACGTGTAAACAGTTCGAAATTCAAGGCACTGTTTCACACCAAGCCCGGTATGATCCCGAGAGACCGCGTGGAAGAACTCATCGGCTTCATCCCCGGCGGCGTCTGCCCCTTCGGCATCGATAAATCTATCCCTGTCTGGCTGGATATCTCAATGAAGCGCTTTGAATATATTCATCCCGCAGCGGGGAACGAATATACCTCCGTCAGGCTTACACCGGACGAGCTGGAACTTGTATCCGAGGCCACCGGCTGGTGCGATGTCTGCAAAGGCTGGGAGGGATCTGAGGCTTCGTGACGTCTCATTAACTGCTCCACCATCTCACGTTTTTCATACAGAACGCATCCGCCCTCATGATCGTCCTTCAGGATGTCCTCATTTTGCAGTGCAAGAAACAGCGGGGAGCGGACCGCCTCACGAAGCGAAGTATTCCTTATATTCACATCGGAGTATGGTGAAAACGGACATGGCTCGGCTCCGCCGTGCGAGTTGATATGGAAAAAGCCTCTGCCCGCCGCGACGCAGCCACCGGATCCCTTTTCATCTCCGGGGAATGAAATATATACCATTTCGGGCTTTTCAGCCCTGAGACGCGCGATCTCTTCTTTCATATATTCGCGATCCGCCTCACCGGGTGCGAGATCGCTGCTGTCTTCCGTAACAGGTACAAACTCCACAAAGATGACCGCCTTACATCCCCTTTGGGATAATTCACCGAGAAATTCATCCGATGTAACTTCGCGGATGTTTTTCGTCGTGACCGTAACAGATGTGCCAAAGATCAGGCCACGGCGTATGAGTTCATCCATATTCCCGATCAGGCGGTCATATATTCCCTCGCCGCGTCTGGCGTCCGTGATATCCTTTTTGCCCTCTATGCTCATGATCGGAATGAGATTTCTACACTTATCAAAAAGATCAAAATACCTCTCGTCCATAAAAGTGCCGTTCGTAAAGATCGGGAACAGAATGTTCCTCTTTTTTGCCGCCGCTTCTATGACACCTCTGCGCAGCATCGGTTCCCCGCCGGCAAGCAGGATAAAGCTGATCCCCATCTCATCAGCCTCATCAAATATCCCAAACCACTCCTCGTCAGTCAGCTGTTTCACCGGTTCTGCGTCTACCGTTGCGTGATTGCACCTTGAATAACAGCCCGCGCAGTGGAGATTGCATTTGCTCGTAATGCTCGCGATCAGAAACGGCGGGATGTGTTCTCCGTTATCCTCTGCTTTTCTGCGTTTTTTCGATGCCGCGGCGCTCGATGCGGCAAATCCAAGCATAAAGGCACTCTCTCTGGGATTTTTGACCGTTGCCTTAATGGCATCTGCCACGACTCTCTCCACGCCCTTTGTCATATATTCCTGTATATCAAATGCCTTTTCCATTTGCAGTCTCCTTTATCCCCGCGGTCTGATTTCATCTGCTTTTTGTTATAATATAGTACTAAATATCAATTTTGTCACATTATATTGCGCGCAATGCAAAATGTCAAGAAGTTTGTATCAATTGATCCTTTCACTGTTTTTACTGATCAGACATCTTCTTCCCGTAATCTGCGATCCAGCCGGTGAGCCCATCCGGAAGCCTCGGATCCATAGGTGTCCCGTCATCAAACATGAGGTTTGCCTGAATGGCATTCATAAGGCAGTGCTGCCCCATTTCCACGCC
>JAILGA010000164.1 GCA_024697225.1 Lachnospiraceae bacterium | reverse complement strand
GACTTTATTATTGAATCTGTGCTTATTCCTGTATGTTGAAATGTAAACTTATAATCAAAGCTCTCTCTAATTAAGAATGTTTTTCCAACTCTGCGTCTTCCGAAAACAGCCACAAATTGAGACTCATCCTCTTTCAAAAGCGATTGCAATAACTTCTTTTCTTCTGTTCTTCCAACCATATCTTTTCTCCATTTTTTCCAAATCTTGTATTTTTTGATGTTTTGGAAGTTTTCTATGGTGTGATTCTATAATAAATAAAGTTTCTTGTCAAATAGAAAAACTTCCAAACCTCGCACGATTTGTCGAATTTGGAAGTTTTCATACCCCCTCCTTTCAACTGTTCCCAAACACCTTCATGGCCCTTGCCACATCCTTTTGCATCTCATCCCTTGCCGCCATGGAGACCGACGAAAAGAAAACAGGATCGTTTGCTGACAGACTCCCGATACTGTCTTTTGCGGCATTTCCACCGGCCTTGTCCATATATGTGAAATAATTGATCTTTCTTACTCCCGCTTCTATCGCTTTGGCAAAATCCCCGGCTGATACTCCGGACCCCCCGTGCATTACCACCGGGATATTACCTGTCAGCCTCCTGACATTTTTTACCACGTCAAAATCCAGCTTCGGCTCCTTCAGATATATACCGTGCGTCGTTCCGAAGGAACAGGCCAGCGCATCGATCCCTGTCTCCTCCACAAATCTTTTTGCAAGTTCCGGATCTGTGTATATCTTTGTCTCATCATCCTCTCCGCTCATATCGCCTGCACCGGACTCGCGCCTGCCCATGGAACCCAGTTCCGCCTCAACGGAAGCGCCGGTCCTTTTTGCCATCGCGACCGCCTTCTTTGTATTGACTGTATTTTCCTCATACGGCAGGACGGAACCGTCATACATGATCCCGGTAAAGCCTATATCCAGAGCCGTCTGCAGATATTCGAGTGTCTCTCCGTGATCCAGATGCACACATACAGGAACTGTGCTCTTTTTTGCGGCATCCACCATAACAGGACCGATGAGACCGAGCGGTATCCAGGGTTCGTGGCACTGGGCAAACTGCAGGATCACCGGCAGATCCAGATCCTGCGCCGCATTTATTATGGCCTGCAGCGACTCAAGATTCGGGCAGTTGAACGCCCCGACAGCCATCTTTCTTTCTTCCGCGATCTCAAGTATCTCCTTTAATGTCACAAGCATATCTCTCTCCTCCCGTGTATCACGGCATCACTACACCAGCGGCCTTACGGCATCATACAGCCTCCTGTACCGCCCGTAGATTTCCATATATCTTTCATGCATGGCAGGACGCGGCTCAAAGGTTCTTTCCTTATCAACCATATGTGCAGCCGCATCATCCAGATCCGAAAAGATCCCCATCGCGCATCCCACAAGCATCGCGCTTCCCACCGTTCCGGCATCTGCCGTTTTCAGGGTCGTGATGGGCAGATCCAGCACATCTGCCTTCATCTGTATCCACACCGCAGATTTGGCTCCTCCGCCGGTAGCATTGAGTCTCCTGAACCTGACTCCGGTTGATAATAAATACTCCATGTTCAGATACATTTCGTAGGCAACGCCCTCCATGCATCCCCTGTAGAGCTCTGTGACTCCCATATCCGCAGTCAGTCCCGCAACGACCCCCTTTGAGCCCGTATCCATGTGCGGGGTCGCCGCACCCGCAATATGCGGCAGCACCAGCAGTCCGGAGGGTGCGTCACCGTATTTGTCTTCATATCTTTCCTCGATCAGCCTGTTAACGGAAATACCCCGACCCTTCGCTTCAATGATCCCGCTTTTTGCAAAACCGTCGATGCACCACTGTATCAGCGCACCGCCCGTATATGAAAATGCATATGCCACATAATGCCCCGGGATGACATAGGGCACCACGGAAAAGCAGCCTTTCATCATCTCGTCGATATCGGGAACCCTGTCATAGACCGGGGTCAGGCACTCCACGGTCCCGGCTCCGTCCACGGCCACCTCCGGATCAAAGGCCCCCGCACCCACAGCTGCTGCCACCTGATCCTGACTGACAGCGACCACCTTTGTGCCCCTTTTCAGACCGCACCGTTCCGATGCCGACGCAGTCACCTCCCCGGCTATCGTCCCGGTGGGAACCGGTGTACTGAAAAGCTCCCTGTCAAGTCCTGCTTTTTCGAGGATCTCATCGCAGTATTGCAGATTTCTCACGTCAAAAGCCAGTGTCCTCGTCGCAAGCGAGTAGTCTATCACCCTCTCCCCGCTGAGATTATATATAATAAAATCCTCCATCTGAAACACGTACCTGACATTCTGCCAGATCTCAGGATGGTTCTTTTTCATCCACATCAGCTTCGGGACGCAGTACATCTCATGCGCCTTCAATCCCGCTATGTGCGCTATCTTTCTTTCTCCAAGCTCAGATACGAGCCATTCTCTCTCTTCCCTGCCCCGCGGATCGGTATAGAGCATTGACGGCGCCAGTACGCTGCCTTTTTCATCAGTCAGAACAAAGGTCTCTCCAAAGCTTGTGATGCCGATTCCGCCTATATCGGGAAACGAAAGAGCCATTTCACGGATCACTTCATACACGGCATCAAGCACTGCGGATGCATCAATCTCGTGGCTTCCCGCCCTGCGGCTTACGGGGTAATCCCTGTAGGAGCGCTCAAGATATCTTCCCTTTTCGTCAAACACGGTGCATTTGCACCCTGTAGTACCTATATCAAGTCCTGCTATTTTCATAGTCGCATCTTCCTCCCAAATGTGATAGGGGGACTGCTGTCCCCCTTTCACACCCTGTCACCTTTTCACTGTTTGTCAAAATATGCCTTTCCTCTGTCAGGGTTGAAATACGTCCTTATATATCCGTCCCGGCTCATCACCACAAACTCGTTCGTATCCTCGACATAGTACACATCATCTCCGTCCTCCGCCTCAGTTTTGTGAAGTGCCCGGGGATTTGTGACTACTCTTGATGCAGCCTCTTCGTAAGCTTCAGGCGTGGTAAAGCCCATGTCAATTCCGTGTTTCGTAAAATGCGACATCAAAAGTTCCGGAGTCCTGAACCTGAATCCCGAACTTATGACCCCGGCCTCCGAAGACGCCCCGGCTTCCGTTGAAGACCCGGCTGAAGAAGACGCCCCGGCTTCCCTTTCGATCAGCTTTTGGATCTCCTTTTCGGTCAGACCTCGTCCCTCTTCCCCGGCATTGTACGATATGGCAAAATTCCCGTTTTCATCCTCATAAAACGCCAGATTAGTAAGCTGTCCGTCTCCGCAAAAGGTGACCGCCATCCCCTGTATCATAAAGACCTGCTCATCCGCATATCTGTTATGATCCCCGGACAGTTCCCGCCCCTTCACCGTATCTGACTTTCTGATCACAAGTTCATTGTCACCGCCGGTATATCGTGCTTCGATGATCTGATCCGTATACCTGTAGGTCTCAAGCGAAAGTCCCTCCGGCAGACAGCTCTCCTCAGGCGTATCAAAATGCACGCCCGAATACTCCTCAGCCACCGACAGAGCCTGCGTATCTCCCCAGGGATTTGCCACTGCCGCCTGCTCCATATCCTCAAGCAGTTCATCATAATCAACAACAGCCCCGCCCGAAACAGCAGCTCCGCCGGAATCAGAGCCGGAAGCCACAAGAACCCCGGAATCCGCATCAGACCCGGACTCTCCGATAAAACCCGAATCAGCCCCCGCATCCTGCAGTCCCGAGCACGATACGAGTCCCGAAACAAAGAAACACAACAACAGCAAGATCAATGATTTTTTCATAATAAACACCTCCTTGTAACAGGGGACGGTTCTCCGTTACATCGGTATCACCACACCGATGATAAACTCCTTTTCCTCATGCCGAAAACTTGCTGTTCCCCCGTACCTTTCGGCAGCTGTCTGTATGGAAGAACTTCTTTATCAGATTCTTAACAGATTCTTAAATGTGTATCACGGGGACGGTTCTACCAGTCGTCGCCGTAATCACCGTAATCTCCGTAGTCGCCCGGGTCCGAGTAATCCGCATAATCTCCCGGATCTGACCAGTCGGCATAGTCTCCGGGATCTGACCAGTCGGAGTAATCCTCCACATAATTGTCCACA
>JAILGA010000154.1 GCA_024697225.1 Lachnospiraceae bacterium | reverse complement strand
TCCTACACGATGATCAAAAAACTCCACTATGGCTTTCGCTCCGTGATCTCTTTTTCCAACCGGCTGCTCTTTGTGCCCATCTATCTGGGGATTGTGATCACACTGCTCTCCATCGTCTTCATCATCGGCGTCTTCATAGAGCAATTCGTTTTTCATCATAATCCCGAGGGTTGGAATACACTCGCCATCGCCATCTTTTTCTTCGGCGGCTTCACCCTCATGAACCTCGGTGTCATGGGTGCTTACATCGGCAACATCTTTGATGTCAGCAGAGAACGTCCACTCTACATCATACAGGAAGAGAAAAACTTTGATTCAGACGAGGAAGAGGAGCAGGAAGATGATACCCTTTAATCGTGCAACGATCACAGATCTTGAAAAGAAATACGTCCTGGAGGCGCTTTCCTCATCACACCTGAGCGGTGACGGAAGCTTCACCTTCCGCGTCTATGAAAAATGCAAAGAGCTCCTGGGACTCGAAAAGATGCTCCTGACCACCTCCGGCACAACCGCCCTGGAGATGGCAGCCATCCTGCTCGACCTGACACCGGAGGATGAAGTCATCGTCCCCTCCTTCACCTTTTCCTCTACGGCCAACGCATTTCTGTTAAGAGGTGCCAGGCCCGTATTCTGTGATATCCGCCCGGATACCATGAACATGGACGAGACTCTGCTGGAAGATCTCATCACGGACAAGACCAAAGCGATCTATACCGTGGACTACGCCGGTGTTCCCTGTGAGATGGACGTGATCGAATCCGTCGCCAAAAAGCACAGCATCCCGATCGTCGAGGACTCCGCGCAGGCATTCGGCTCTTTCTACAAGGGGCGCGCTGCGGGCACGCTGGGGACCTTCGGCTGCTACAGCTTCCATGAGACCAAGAATTACTCCATGGGCGAGGGCGGTGCCATCGTCCTGAACGATGAGAGCTACGAAGATCGCGCAGAGATCATCCGTGAAAAGGGCACGAACCGCCGGCAGGTCTTAAAAGGCATGACCGACAAGTATACCTGGCATGACGTCGGCTCCTCTTTTCTGCCCTCTGACGTGCTGGCCGCCATGCTCTACGCACAGCTGGAGCGTTTTGAAGAGATCAAGACCAGACGCGTCGCCATCTGGAACGGCTACCACGAACAGCTTAAGGATATGGAACAGAAAGGCCTCCTTCGGCGCGCCGTTATCCCCGAAAACTGCGAGCACAACGGACATATGTACAACATCCTGCTTCCGGATGCCGAAGCACGCGACCGCCTGGTGGCAGGGCTCAAGGAAAAGGAGATCTACGCCTACATCTGCTATGTACCGCTCCACTCCGCCCCCATGGGTGCGAAGCTGGGTTACCGGCCGGAGACGTGCCCTGTAACCGAGGACTACGGTCAGCGGGTCCTGCGACTGCCACTCTATGCGGATATGACCGATGCGGATGTGACATGCGTCTGCGAAGAGATCGGCAGGATCCTGGGATGAGTAAGATCCGGCTGGGGATCCTCGGTGCCGCTGACATCGCCTTCCAGCGCTTTGTTCCGGCCGCCCTTCGCTCCGATCACGTGGAGATCGTCTGCGTCGCAGGCGCACATAACGCGGCTCGAAGAGAGCGTTTCCGGGAAAGCTTTGGACTTGACGTGACGGATGACTACGACGCCATTCTTCACAGAGAAGACATCGATGCCGTCTATCTTCCTCTCCCACCGGCACTCCACCATCCCTGGGCCAAAAAAGCGCTGCTTACGGGCAAGCATGTTCTTGTGGAAAAGCCCTCCGCTCCAACGATCACAGAAAGCTTAGAGCTGGTCGATCTGGCGCAGGAAAAGAAGCTTGCGCTGCATGAGAACTATATGTTCTGCTATCACAGCCAGCTTGACGCGATCCAAAAGATCGTAACAGACGGCCGGATCGGTGAAATACGCCAGATTAGAGCCGCCTTTGGATTCCCGCGCCGCGCCGCCGATGATTTCCGCTACGACAAAGCTCTGGGCGGCGGCGCACTCTTAGATGCGGGAGGATACCCCCTGCGCCTCGCGGCTCTGCTCCTGGGTGATACCGTACGCGTAGAGGCGGCAAGCCTCGGGTATCTCCCGGAATTTGACGTAGATATCTACGGAAGCGCATTACTTGTGAATGACGCAGGCATCCCCTGCCAGATCGGCTTTGGGATGGATAACGCCTATCAGTGCCTGCTGGAGATCTGGGGAAGCCACGGCATGCTCTCCACGGACCGGATCTTCACAGCCCCCGAAACCTTTACGCCCACCGTAAAGATCACGGACAACAGCGGCACGGAAGAGATCAGGCTCTCCGCAGACGCGCATTTCCTGAATTCGCTGGAAGCTTTTGTGCAGGAAATTGAAAGCGAAAAAGCGCGCGATAAGATGTACCGGGCGATCCGCACGCAGGCAAGACTTCTGAATGAAGTGAGGAAAAAAACATGATCAAAAACTTCACACAGGAACTCATACGATCCTGGGAAGACCGGAAAGGCAATGTCAACAGCATGGCCGCGATCGAGGAATGGATCGCCGATGCCAATAAACAAATCAAGGTGAATGTAGAAAAGATCGATTTTTCCTACAGCGGCTTCTGGCACTATGACGAGTCGGATGGCTATATCCGCAATGACAACGACAGTTTTTTCCAGATCGCGGGTTATCAGGAGATCGAGGACGACCAGATCATCGAGGAGCAGCCCATCATCATCCAGGATGAGATCGGGTACTTGGGCATCATTGTGCGCATGATCGACGGCACCCTGAATTTTCTGATGCAGGCCAAAATTGAACCAGGCAACGTCAACACGGTTCAGCTCTCCCCGACGCTCCAGGCCACCAAGAGCAATTTCACAAGAAGACACGGCGGAAAACAGCCGCAATATCTGGACTATTTTGTCAACTCCACGCGGTACGGTCTTGTGGCCGATCAGCTGGAATCCGAGCAGTCGTCGCGCTTCTACAAGAAAAGGAACCGCAACGTGATCCTCCTGGTCGAGGAGGATATCCCTGTCGCAGAAACCCACCGCTGGATGACACTGGGACAGATCAAAGAACTGATGAAGCAGGATAATCTCGTCAACATGGACACCCGCACGGTGCTCTCCTGCCTCCCTTTCGATATCTCTGAGATCGAGGATGCCGCACTCCTGGCAAAGGTACAGTCAGATCCTCTGCTTGGCTCGATCCTGGCAAAGCCGGACGATAAAGCGATCCGCGCCGTGTTCAACGTCCTGAACGACCATCGCATGTACCGGAGAGAAAAATCCCGTCTGCTGCCGGTAAAGAGCTTAAAGGGGTGGAAAATGACCAAACAGGAGATCGTCTGTCGCACCCCCTATGATTTTAAGGTGATCTACTGCCGAATTGAGATTGAGAACCGTGAGATACGGTATTGGGAACAGCCGATGATCGAATCCATCGGCGAAGCGGTCTTTGGCCTGTTTGCCGCTATGATCGACGGCACCTGGCATTACCTGGTCCAGATCCGTCATGAGATGGGCTGCTTTGATTCGGCGGAGCTGGGGCCTACAGTACAGATCTCTCCCAAGGACACCCACCGCGATATGAACGACATTGATCTGCTCTTTATGAAAAGATGGGACAAAAAGCAGGGCGTGCGTCAAGCCGTACTCCTGTCCGAAGAAGGCGGCCGGTTCTACCACGAGCAGAACCACAATGTAATCCTGGAGATTTCCCCCAAGGAAGTTGGACCGCTGCCGACCGGGTATTTCTGGCTGGATCACGCTACGATCTGCGCCCTCATCAGTCACAACAACTGCGTCAACATCCAGCTGCGTAACCTGATCGCGATCATCGATGGGTGAATGGTTTATTGACCCTCAGTATTATCTGGAATGTTACATTTCCTAAAGACGTATTGATTGCATCCATGTCCCACGCCTAGCGTGCTCATTTTTTCCAACACAAACCCTCTATTTTTGTAAAAACTAAATATCTCTTCCGGTTTAGCCACCTCAAACGGATAGCCTCCCACCCAGTCAACAGTATCATGCCACCGAGACATTCCTCTTTCTTTTTTATATCTTTTCCAATGATCAAATGGTTTCACTCTGACAAAATCAACTATTATCTTTACTGTCCATAGAATAATAAAGTATGCAATGGAGACAAATAATTTAAGCACATACGGAAGTTGATTGAACAGTTTTTTTTCCTTTTTCCAAAACTCGGATTGCAACCCCTGATCATTATATATGGCTATAAATAGTCTTCCGCCGTTTTTTACCTTGTGTCCCGTGTTTTCCAACGCCTTATACATATTCCCTGTGTGGTGCAACACCCCCCATGAATACACGATATCATGTTCCTCATACTTGGAAAGATACTCTTCATCCAATACATCGCCCTGCTCCACTGTCCAATCGGGATCTCCTTTGAAAAATCGCTTCTTTAAGTATGAGGTACACTCTACACTGTCAACATCATAATCAAAGGAATGAACCGTGGCCCCCAAGCGTCTTGCAGCTAAACTGAACAATCCACTTCCGGAACCAATATCAAGAAAAGAAAGCCCTGAAAAATCATCAATTCCAGTCCACTCAATCAAAGACCTTTCTGCTTCCATAATACGTTCTTCATCAAGAGACTTTATAAACTGTTTCCAATTACTGCCAAATCGAAATCTATTCTTTGCCATACAATCACCTGTTTGATGCTTATTTACACCAATCTCCTTCCTTTTGAGAATATGACAACAAAACTGCTTCTTATGCGAGAGGTAGCAACCCTGTTAGAAAAATTTATGCTCGCCGCATTTATTCACCCGTTCTTTTCATCAATAATCTTCATATTAGCGATATCATAAACAATTATTTCATCGCCGGTCAATGCACCACCATGTATATCTTTTATAACAGTCACACTATCAGTGATTCTTTTGAAGTCATTTAGCGTTACATCCATTTTCACAAAGGGAATATTAAAAATGTCCCAAATATCAGGATGATATTCATACAAACGTTTATACCGATTATCCAGTTTTTCTGCCATAGAAATGTCTATGCTGTTATGCGTAAGATCAAGACAGATATATTCGTAACGATCACTGGTTCTGTACAATTCACCATCGATCTCCGTAATATAATCATTCCAATCCTTAATATACGTTACTGTCCCCGGATATTCACTGTCACACCAGGAAGTCGGACCAAACCCGGAGTAATACTGGGAGATCGCATTCTCCGGTGTAATACCTGCCGCTATACACGCTCTCCTTTGTATGATACGACTGTCCTGATCACTATAATATGCGACAGCACTTACTAGCGCCGATGAAGACGCGAGCTCCAAGAAAACAATCCCAGCCAACACAAAAGCGATCCATCTCACATAGGATACAGAGCACTCAAACAAAGACACTATCGCAACGGATATGAGCAGTAATTCACTGAAATACAATTCCATCGCCCATCTGGGGCCATCCTGATTAAGTACGGAAATTACAAGGATCTTCAATACACCGCAAAAAACCACGGCATATTTCAATGATCTCTTCTTGAAAACAATGATGATCCCCAGGATCATCATAAGAAGATATAGAATCCCACCAACATAATTGTATCCAAATTTCAGATAATCGATCAAATGCGCATAATATGGAGCACCCTTTGAACCGTCATACACCGCGATCTTAATAAACCCGTCAAAAATCGCCCTCACCGGATGGATCATGATGTTTGGTGCAAACAGAAACATCCACAGGTACCAGCTTGCGATCGCCAGAAATCCTTTTTTGATAAAATCAACAACTCCCTTATTCGATAAAAGCAGAACAAGTCCGACATAACCGATCCCGATGCCGCCATGCCATTTTTCAAGAGTTGCCATGGCAGCACCCATAGACATCAGAATAATATGTATGTATCTGCCGTCATCAAAGTATCTTAATGAATATAGCATCGTTAAGGACAGGAAAAACAGAACAGTGGCATCACCGGTCACCTGCTTCGCGTAACAGACGTAATAGGGATACATAGCAACCAGCAAGGCAAAGACGGCTCCCAGATGCTTCTTTATGTGATTGCCGATCAGAAACGCGGTATAGATTGTCGCTGTACCAAGAACTGCAACCAGAATCCTGTACAGGAAATACGCATCCGCCATAGTCTCGTGATCCATGGGCGTTCCGGTCAGTTTCGAGTACAGAAAGATTACGACAGCAGCCGGTTTGGAGACCAGCTGGTCCGGATAATACACGACATCTGAATACAACACCCCGGAGGATGCCATCATGATCGCCGGTGATACAAGCTTGCCCTCATCGGGCTGCCAGCTCGCCACCAGACCCCAGTTATATCCCAAGATCCGCAGGATAAATCCTGAGAACAGTGAAATGCATAATACGACATTATCAAGAGTATTGAACTGATAGAACTCTGCAAAATCTTTCTTTCTCAGCCGAATACGCTCACGCAGATCAAATCCCTGCAGACGCATCTTAACAGCAGGAATACGCTTTACAAACTGCCAGATAACGAATAAAACGGCCGCGGTGCATCCGATGGTCAAAAGAAGACTCCGTGCATTCCACGACTGACTGTTATCCTGCGCATAGAGAATGCCTGCGATCACATAGTCAACAGGCAACGCCATAATACCGGCAAACAAAACCTCAATCCAAACTGTTTTTATTTTTCCTCTGTCAGATGCTTCCATTTTCTCTTCCAATCAACTTTCCCAATGCATTCCCAAAGGAAATAGAACCCTACGGAAACGACAATCGCACATACATACAAAACCGGATATTTCACATGATCCGGCGGGTTCCTGTCTAACCGATACAGAATATAATCCGCCCAATACAGCACCTGGACATGCAGCAGATAAAGCGGGAACGACAATTTGCCCAGGAAGTTGAAGAACGGGTGATCAAAGAAACCGTACTGTGTCTGCGGCAGAAACGACAGGACGATCCCAAATGCAACCACAAACATCATCCCATATTCTGTACCTTCAGCTGCCTCATCACACATATAGGCAATACACGACAAGTAGATCAGTAATTCGATCACTCGCAGAAAATTGCAGAACCATCTTTTGTACGAACGCCTTGAGATCACTTTGGCCAGTTCGTAGCACATACTACCCAATGCCATACTAAAGATCGCCTGTATCATCCTTTCCCAATCACATAAATATCCATTTATGTACAATGCCAACGAAAAGACAAAGACGATCGGTGCGAGTCCCCGACTCCATAAACGATATCGAACACGCATCAGCGGAAACAGAATGATCTGTGCCAGAAACAGCGCAGAAATAAACCACGATGCTCCCACATAGTAGCCGATCGACTGCGAATCAAAGGAAAACCCAAGAGAGCCAAGCAGAAGTAAATTCTGCACCGAGCTCACAGTTTTCCTTATCGCAACGATCGACCCGCTCTGTAAACCGTCCAATAAGACGCACAGCAAAAAAGCCGGCAGGTACCATTTGATATACGCGCAATACTTACGAACAATAAAGGGATAATAATCCTTTATGAGTCCATTGCTGTCTGCCCCCGACTCACATTCGTTTTTCAGACTCATCCGTTCCACCGAGTAGGCAAGCAGATACCCGGACAAAATGAAGAAGAATCTGACGCCGAATACACCTCTTTGTCCAAGATAAAATGAATGCCCTAATACTCTGATCTCCGGTCTGTACGCAAAATGCAGGAACATGATAAAGAGAGCAAACACAAATCGCAAAAAGTCAACCTTGCCATTTCGCTTCATAACTCAAGCAACCCTTCCGAAATAAAACCCATTTACCGTACCGATCACCGTATCCACCTGTTCCTTTGTCAATTCCGGCCAGATCGGCAGGTACACCGACTGGGATGAGATCATTTCCGCAACCGGCAGATATGCCCCTGCATTACTACAGTTCCCTTCATGAAATGCCTTCTGTCTGTGAAGTGGCACCGGATAAAAGGTTCCGCATCCGACTCCCTGCGTCGTGAGGTAACTGCACAGCTCCTTCTTTTTCTCCGACCGGACCACAAACTGATGCCAACAGGGCGTAATATCCTCACTATGGGACGGGAGGATCAGATCCTTCGTCAGTTCTGAATAATACCTCTTTGCAACTGCTGCCCGTGCGGCATTATATGCATCCAAATGTCTGAGCTTGACTGAGAGCACTGCCGCCTGCAATGCATCCAGGCGGGAATTATACCC
>JAILGA010000142.1 GCA_024697225.1 Lachnospiraceae bacterium | reverse complement strand
GTCTGCATCATTTCGTCTGTGGTGGTGATGGCCTTGGAGTTCATTTCGTAAGCTCTCTGTGCCACGATCATGTTGACCATTTCCGTTGCCACGTTGACGTTGGAGCCTTCCAGATATCCCTGTCTGATCTGGCTCTTGGCGAGATTGTTGTTCGTTGCCTCGTTTAATGCCTGACCACTGGCAGCCGTGGGTCTGAAGGTTGTATCACCCACCCTCTCAAGACCGGAGGGATTGTTGAACTGCCACAGTCCGATCTGGAAGCCGGTATTCTGCGGCACGCCGTTCGCATCCGGATACTGGATATTTCCGAACTGATCCACCACGACACGGCTTGCTATCATATTGTTGAGAACGATGGGACGTCCCTGGGTGTCAAGCACGTGGTAACCCTCCGAGGTGGTCAGGGTGATGTTGTTGGTATTGTTCTGATTGATGGCCCAGGTGAAATCTCCGTTCCTTGTAAACACCTGCTGGTTGTTCTCATCGCGGTAGGAGAAGAAGCCGTCGCCGCCTATGGCGAATGCCGATCTGCTGTCGCTGTCGAGGAAGGAGCCCTGTGAGAAGAACTGGTTTATCGATGCGGTTCTGACACCGAGGCCGACTTCCGAATCAACCGGAGGATTGCCGCCGTTCTCGACGGTGGACTTGGTCTGGAGCGTCTGATACAGAAGCGACTTGAACTGTGCCTGCTGTGCCTTATAACCCATCGAGTTGACATTTGCCAGGTTGTTGGCAATGGTGTCCACGTTGACCTGCTGTGCGTTCATGCCCGTAGCTGCGGACCAAAGACTTCTGACCATATCTTTACCTCCCGTTATCTGCGTGCGGCTTTAGTATTCCCCGTCACATCCGCCTGATCACTACTGCAGTCTTCCGAGCTGCTGTACCGCTATATCAAGCGTCTCATCTATCGTTGTAATGACCTTCTGGTTCGCATCATACTGTCTCTGAACCGAGATCATGCTCACCATCTCATCGACCGCAGAGACATTGGACTGTTCCAGATACCCCTGGATCACCGAGAGCTCCGGCTCTATCTCAACGGCATTGTCTGTGCGCATGAACAGATTCTCGCCGTAGTGTCTGAGCGAATTATAATAGTGATCCGTCACCGAATTGCCCTCGAGATCGGGCCCGTCCTGTCTGAAATCGGTAAAGCCGATGGCATCCACCAGCTGACCGTCCTGGAATATCGAGCCGTCCGCGGCTACAGTGAACTTCTTGGTGGGGTCTATCACAACATGCCCGCCGTTCCTGTCAAGTACGAAGTCACCGTCCTGGGTCGTGAGTTCACCTGCGGTCGTAACCGAGAAATTGCCGTCCCGCGAGTACATCACTGTCACGTTACCTGCGCGGTCGTGATGCTCAATGTTAAAGAACCCCTTCCCCTGTATAGCCATATCGGTCGGAAGGTCGGTATTCTTAAGTCCACCCTGCGAGAAATCGACATAAGTGCCGCTTGTCTTGACACCGAGATTGACGATGCCCAGTCCGTCGGCGTTCTTGGCATCGGCCTCGTCCTTTATGCGGATGGCCAGTTTGTCCGAAAAGGCGCTTGCCACGCTGCCTTCCTTCTTATAACCCGTAGTGTTGAAATTCGCCAGATTGTTCGTGAGCACATCCATTCTGTTCTGCTCATTGATCATTCCGGTATATGCTGTGTACAGACCTTTTACCATTGCTCATTCCTCAGTCTTATGTCCGGCAAGGAACTCCACGTATCTGCCTGTTCCTATAGCCACCGCAGTCATAGGATCCTCTGCCGTCATCGCGTTTATTCCGGTCTTGGCCGATATGAGATCCTCGAGCCCCCGAAGCAGTGATCCGCCTCCCGTGAGCACTATGCCCCTGTCGGCTATATCTGCCGCCAGCTCCGGCGGTGTCTTCTCAAGCACGCTGTGGATCGCATCCACTATCTGAGATGTGGGTTCCCTCAGCGCTTCCTCCGTCTCCTCGGATGATACTCTGACGGTTTTGGGGAGACCCGTCACCAGGTTTCTGCCCCTGACATCCATATAATCAACCTCGGCGCGCGGATAGGCCGAACCTATCTTGATCTTTATATCCTCGGCAGACCTGTCGCCGATGAGGAGATTATGCTTCCTTCTTATATAGCGGACAAGTGCTTCATCGAAATCATCGCCTGCAACCTTGACCGATGTCGAAACAACCGTTCCTCCAAGCGATATGACCGCTATATCCGATGTCCCGCCGCCTATATCGACTATCATATTGCCGCAGGGCTTGGTGATATCTATTCCGGCGCCTATTGCGGCAGCTATGGGTTCCTCGATGATCTTGACATCCCGTGCACCCGCCATCAGCGTCGCATCCTCGGCCGCTTTTCTCTCCACCTCCGTGACACCTGAGGGGACACATACGGCTATCAGCGGTTTCCTGAAGGTCTTTTTGCCCAGAGCCTTGGATATGAAATACTTCATCATCTGCTCCGTGACCTTATAATTCGATATAACTCCCTGTCTGAGCGGCCGGATTGCTACTATATTGCCCGGAGTCCTTCCTAGCATCAGCCTGGCATCTTCACCTATCGCCATAACCCTCTCTGTATCCTTGTCATAAGCGACAACCGAGGGTTCCTTTAATACCACACCCTTACCGCGAATGTATACCAGGATGCTCGCGGTTCCGAGATCTATACCTATATCTGTATACTGCATGAGAACCTTCTTTCTAATAAAGCTTATTTAACGTACCCTTTATCATACCCTAAAAAAGTCCTCACGAAAAGATATCAATTCTTAAAAAAAACAAAAGCGGATGAAACCACGGTTCCATCCGCTCCAAAATGCTTCCCTGCAAATATGATATCGGCAGGATAGTAAGAATCTTTAGAGTGATCAGTTCTTTTTCAGAACTTTTTTAATGTAGTATCCCGTATAACTGTTCTTCTCGCGCATCACCTGCTCCGGAGTGCCGCAGGTCACCACGGTGCCGCCCCTGTCGCCCCCCTCGGGTCCCATATCGATGATATAATCGCCGTTTTTGATCACATCCAGGTTATGCTCGATGACTATGACGGTATTTCCGCCCTCTGCCAGTTGATGCAGTATGTCAACAAGCTTCTTAACATCCGCAAAATGCAGACCTGTAGTGGGCTCGTCAAGTATATATATTGTTTTGCCGGTAGATGTCCTCGACAGCTCGGTCGCAAGCTTTATCCTCTGCGCCTCGCCGCCCGAGAGCTCGGTGGAGGGCTGGCCGAGTTTTATGTAGCCCAGTCCCACATCATACAGCGTCTGTATCTTCTTTTTTATGCTCTTTACGTTTGAAAAGAAATCAAGCGCTTCGTCCACGGTCATATCAAGTATCTCAAAGATATTTTTGCCCTTATAGGTCACATCAAGGGTCTCTCTGTTATATCTTTTGCCGCCGCATACCTCACACGGCACATACACATCCGGCAAAAAATGCATCTCTATCTTGACTATGCCGTCTCCGCCGCAGGCTTCGCAGCGTCCGCCCTTGACATTAAACGAGAAGCGGCCTTTGGAATAACCTCTGGCCTTGGCCTCCATCGTGGACGCAAAGAGGTCGCGTATCAGATCAAACGCCCCGGTATATGTGGCCGGATTGGATCTCGGCGTCCTTCCGATGGGGCTCTGATCGATATCGATCACTTTATCAAGCTGTTCGATCCCCGTCACATCATCGTGATCTCCCGCCACGATGCGTGCCCTGTTGAGGGATCTTGCAAGGTGCTTGTAGAGTATTTCATTCACCAGGGAGCTCTTGCCGGAGCCCGAAACGCCCGTCACCACTGTCAGAACTCCGAGAGGAAAGCGGACATCGATATCCCTGAGATTATTCTGTCTCGCGCCCTTTACCTCTATCCAGCCCGAGGGCTTTCTCCTCACCGGCGGCACGGGTATCTCAAGCTTCCCCGCGAGAAATTGTCCCGTCACCGATTCCTTGCACTTCATGAGCTCCTCCGCCGTCCCGCAGGCAACGACTTCACCGCCCATGGATCCCGCCCCGGGGCCTATGTCCACTATGTAGTCAGCCGCACGCATGGTGTCCTCGTCGTGCTCAACGACTATGAGCGTATTGCCCAGATCCCTGAGGTTTTTAAGCGTCCCGAGAAGCTTGTCATTATCCCTCTGATGAAGGCCGATCGAAGGCTCATCGAGTATGTAGACCACGCCGCACAGCCCGGAACCGATCTGGGTTGCGAGCCGTATCCTCTGAGCCTCCCCGCCGGAGAGCGACCCGGTGTTCCTTGCCAGAGTCAGATAGTCAAGTCCCACATCTATCATAAAGCCCACCCTGGCGCGGATCTCCTTAAGGATCTGCGCACCTATGGTCTTCTGCCTTTCCGAGAGCTTCATATCCGTAAGAAACCCATGCAGATCGCCCACGGACATGGATGTGAGCTCAAAGATGTTCTTATCCGCCACCGTGACTGCGAGAAACTCTCTTTTCAGCCTTTTGCCGCCGCACACACTGCAAGGCGTTATGAGCATGAAACTCTCATACTCGGCTTTCATGGTCTCCGATGCCGTCTCCCTGTATCTCTGTTCAACATTGCGGATCAGTCCTTCAAATGTGATGGGATAGTCACCCTCGCCCCGCTGTCCCTTATAGTGGACATTTACACTTCTGTCAAAACCGTGTATGAACATATCCCGTATTCTTTCAGGAAGCTTTCCATACGGCGTATCGAGACTGAATTTATACTCCTTTGCAAGCGCCTCCAGCAGGGCATGCGTAAAACTGCTGCCGTTCGAGGCCGACTGCCACCCAAGAACAGCGACACAGCCCTCGTTGAAGGAAAGCGTATCATCCGGGATCATAAGCCTCTCATCAAATTCCATCCTGTATCCGAGGCCCATGCACTCCGGACAGGCACCGTAAGGATTGTTGAAGGAAAAGCTCCTTGGCTCTATCTCCGGTATCGAAACACCGCAGTCGGGGCAGGCAAAACTCTGCGAGAAATTCACGGGTTCACCGCCCTGCACGTCGACGGTCACGAGACCCTCCGTCAGCGCAAGCGCGCTCTCCAGAGAGTCCGCAAGGCGTCCTCTCTGGCTCTCTCTGTCCTTTATAACCAGCCTGTCGACTATTATCTCAATATTATGCTTAAGATTCTTGTCGAGCTTTATCTCCTCAGAGAGGTCATACTGACTCCCGTCCACCCTGACACGGACATATCCGGCTCTCTTTGCCCTGTCAAAAACCTTCTCATGCATGCCCTTCCTTCCGCGGACGACAGGGGCAAGGAGCTGTATCTTCGTCCCCTCTGAAAGATCAAATACCTGATCCACCATCTCATCCACGGTCTGTCTCCGTATCTCCCTGCCGCAGTCCGGGCAGTGCGGAACGCCTATCCTCGCGTACAGAAGACGCAGGTGGTCATATATTTCCGTAACGGTGCCCACCGTGGATCTGGGATTCCTGTTTGTTGATTTCTGGTCTATGGAAATGGTCGGAGAGAGCCCCTCGATCTTTTCAACATCCGGCTTGTCCATCTGCCCCAGAAACATGCGGGCATAGGAGGACAGAGACTCCATGTACCTCCTCTGTCCCTCTGCAAAAATGGTATCAAAAGCAAGCGACGACTTCCCTGAGCCCGAAAGCCCTGTAAGAACCGTGAGAGCACCTCTGGGTATGTCGACATCCAGATTCTTCAGATTATGCTCATTGGCACCGCGGATCCTTATCCAGTCGCTCTTATCCTTCGGCAGCATCCTGCGCGCCGCTGCATCATTTTTCCCGGTCATTTTCTCTCTTTCTCTGCTCATAATAAACTCCCGCGCAACAGCCAAACATGTGTTCGCTTATTATACGGGAGATTAATAAAATTTGCAAGTATGTTATTTCCCTTTGGTCATATCCAGCAGATGCTTTTTAAGCTCCGTCATCTGATCCCTGAGTTCAGCCGCCGCCTCAAAATTGAGATCCGCCGCGGCGCGGCGCATCTGCTTCTCAACCTTTTCTATGAGCTTCTCCAGCTCGCCGCGGTTCATTGACTCCGGATCCTTTTCAAATCTGGCCTGCTCTTTGGACACTGCCTTCGAGATGCTTATCAGATCCCTGACCGCCTTCCTTATTGTCTGCGGGGTGATCCCGTGCTCCTCATTGTACTTCATTTGGATCGCACGCCTGCGCTCGGTCTCCTTTATCGCCTTCTCCATGGACTCCGTCATATTATCCGCGTACATAACCACGTGACCCTCAGAATTTCTGGCGGCGCGGCCGATGGTCTGAATCAGCGAGGTCTCGGACCTCAGAAAGCCCTCCTTGTCGGCATCAAGTATAGCCACAAGCTCTATCTCGGGAATATCCAGACCCTCACGGAGCAGGTTGATACCCACGAGAACATCGAAGACATCAAGTCTCATATCCCTTATTATCTGTGCTCTCTCAAGGGTATCTATATCGCTGTGGAGGTATTTAACACGTATACCGGCGTTGTTGAGGTAGTCCGTGAGATCCTCGGCCATGCGCTTCGTGAGTGTTGTGACCAGCACCTTGGGTGAGATGCTCTGTTCCTCCCCGTCTCCGCTCTCTGTGTCCTCATTCTTCTTTCTTCCGACGGTCTTTTTTATCTCCGCGATCAGGTCATCTATCTGGCCTTCTATCGGGCGCACATCCACCTCCGGATCGAGAAGGCCCGTAGGTCTTATCACCTGTTCGGTTCGAAGGAGCTCGTGCTCCTCTTCATATTTCGACGGAGTGGCTGAACAGAAGAGCATCTGATCGATATGGCTCTCGAATTCTTCGAAATTCAAAGGTCTGTTGTCCAGAGCGGAAGGAAGCCTGAAGCCGTAGTTAACCAGCGTCTCCTTGCGCGAGCGGTCACCGTGATACATTCCGCCGATCTGGGGTATTGTCATATGACTCTCGTCGACGATTATTAGGAAGTCGCCGGTGAAGAAATCAAGCAGCGTCAGCGGCGGTTCCCCGGCCTTCATGAAGTTCAGATGCCTTGAGTAATTCTCAATACCGGAACAGAAGCCTGTCTCGCGCATCATCTCCACGTCAAAATTGGTCCTCTCCGCTATGCGCTGGGCTTCGATGAGTTTGTCGTTCTGTTTGAAATACTTCACCCGTTCATCGAGTTCCTTCTCGATATTGGCACAGGCGAGGTTTATCTTCTCCTGCGGAACCACATAGTGCGATGCGGGATAGATCATTATATGGTTCAGCTCGGCGTGCACACGGCCCGAGAGGATCTCAACCTCGCAGATGCGGTCTATCTCATCTCCGAAAAACTCGATCCTTATCAGATAATCGCTCCCCTGAGCGGGGAAGACCTCCACCGTATCCCCGCGCACCCGGAAATTTGTGCGCTCCAGTGCCATATCATTTCTTGTATACTGGATCGATATGAGATCCTTAATAAGATCATCTCTTGATATCTCCTGCCCGGGCCTCAATGAGACCGACATGCCTTTGAATTCCTCCGGACTGCCGAGGCCATATATGCAGGACACGCTGGCCACCACAACAACGTCCCTTCTCTCCGCGAGCGACGCCGTGGCCGAGAGTCTGAGCTTGTCTATCTCGTCGTTGATGGCGGAATCCTTGGCTATGTAGGTGTCCGTCTGCGGCACGTATGCCTCGGGCTGGTAATAGTCATAGTACGAGACAAAATACTCCACCGCGTTCTCGGGGAAGAATTCCTTAAACTCACTGTAAAGTTGTCCAGCCAGAGTTTTATTATGAGCGATGACCAATGTCGGCTTGTTCAGAGCTGCTATCACGTTGGCCATCGTAAAGGTCTTACCGGAACCAGTAACCCCTAGTAAAGTCTGGAATTGATTGCCTTCCTTGAAGCCGTTAACCAGTGCCTCTATGGCCTGTGGCTGGTCGCCTGTAGGCTTGTAATCCGAGTGTAATTTGAACTCCATATATCCTCCGGGTGACTTCTGAAAG
>JAILGA010000122.1 GCA_024697225.1 Lachnospiraceae bacterium | reverse complement strand
TGCACAAGGCCCGAAAAAAGCAGATTTTCCCACACTCTCTTTCTCAATCCCGGTCAATACTGCATAGGCGCTTCGCATGTTGCGGGGACCGAGGAGAACGGCATCTATCATTATTACACAGGCACGGAAGGCACGACACATGAGGGGATGTCCGAACACAAGGGAGATCTCCGGCGGCACGAGATGGGTGACCTGCACTGAGGTTTCATTTATGCTGATCCTTATGTTTCCGCTCATAACCGTCCGCGCCTCGGGATCGTCCTCCCGCTCCTGCGGATGCTCTGCCATGCTGACAAGCGGTCTTGAGATCGAAAGCAGTGCATCATACTGCTCACGGCAGATCGTGAGTTCCTTCCGGCCTGTGTAATAATGATAGATGCCGTTCTCCTCGGTCCCCGCAACATGTGAAGCGCCTATGCAGTATTCACCGGGATTGAGAAAGAGAGTGTGGGAAAATCTGCTTTTTTCGGGCCTTGTGCAGTAATATGACTCTATCATCCCGGACATATAAAGAGGGAGCCAGTTTATGATGGCGTCACTCATCTCATTAAGGTCTCTTCTGATGTTATGTATTATGCGGATCCTTATCCCGTTTTTCACACAGATGCCCATGAGCATGGCCCATTTGTTCCTGAAGGCCGGATCAGCAGTCATCCAGTCCATACCTTCATCCGAATACAGAAGCAGTTCCTCCGCCCGGTTTTTTGCCGCATTTCCGAGAAACCGGAGTATCGCAAGGCGAAACCCCTCGGTCCCGGTATATATATCCGCGTCATCCTTCAGCAGATCGTCTCCCGTGATATCGGTAATGTCAGGCAGCGTGATCCCATTCGCCCCGTGTACAGCCTCAAAGGCTCCGAGCATTCTCTCTGCAAACGAGCGTTCATTTTCCGCCTCGGTATCAGGCTCGCACAGCCAGCCGGCAAACCAGGTTTCATCCAGATAATCCTCAGGGAGCTTCAGCATCTTTGCGAGCTCCTTTTGCCTGTTATCCCTGCTTATCCTGTCCCACAGGGCACCCGCGATCTTCGGCGCTATACCCGACACACCGGTGGGGATGCGCACGCCGGTCCTGTAGCGGCTTATTATGGACGCATCTGCATTTATGAGCTGGGAAAGCTGCGAATTCGAGATCCCCGTCAGATTCATGATCCTGTCAAGACGCCCCGAAAACGTTCTGAAGGATGCAGCCCTTTTTCTGGGTTTCCTTTCGGTCTGAGAGTTATCTTCGTCCTCGAACAGCCACAGACTGACGGCTCTTTTTATCTCATCGGAAGAGGCTGCGGGATCTGTATGAACCATCCCGCAGAGAGCATCTAGTTCCCCCCGCGCCACGGCGCATGCATACATACCGCCGATCAGTTTTGACGCGGTTGAGCTTCCGGAGGATATCTTCCTTGCCCCGCTCTTTATGCGGCTTAAGTTGGTGCGATCAAAGCCGCAGTATCCGGCGATTTCGGTATTTTTGACATCCAGTGTTTCTATCAGTTGTGTGAGCCTGTCCCTGCGCAAGCTTCCTCCTTCCGGCCTCAGCCGCCAATGGGCGGTTCCGGTTTTTCTACAGGTTCGCTTTTGATGATGAGCCCTGCATCTTAAAGCCTTGCTGATCTTCCCCTTCTTTTTTGTCCGGGAATGTTCGCCAGATCCGGTCCGTCTTTGCAAGCCTTGCTTTTAATCTGGCGATCTCCTCGTCTTTTTCTGACAGTTGATCGTCTTTCTCTGCCAGTTGATCGTCTTTCTCTGCCAGCTGACTTGCATATTGTTCTGCCGCCTCTTCAAATGCCTCGTCACGAATCGCCTTTATATGCATCTCTTCATTGTATTCGAAAAATGTCATGTCAAGTAACTCCGCACGATGCTTTCTCAGATAATCAGTAAGTATATCGTGTCTGATCGCCTCGTCGATCGCCTTGTTTATAGCTTCATTCTTGTCCATGCCGGTATGCAGGTATTCCCGTGCCTTTGCAATAACCAGGAATAGTCATGCAGTCTGCGACACATTGTCATCATATCCTTGTTCTGCCCGTAGTGAAGCGCAGGAGACCGATCCTCTTCTTTGTTCCCTGCGCGACTCTCAATATCATTCATGGAATACAGCAGGAATTTCAGAAGAATTGATCAGACATGATGTTACAAAGAATTTTTCTGCTTGAAAAATAATGTATCACACGTAAAAAATGATGGCAAGAA
>JAILGA010000079.1 GCA_024697225.1 Lachnospiraceae bacterium | reverse complement strand
CATCTCATAAAAGTCCAGTGTTTCGTATTCCTTTGAACGCCATTCCTGTATATATTGTTCATCATCTACATAAATGGGATTGACAAGTCTTTTTCTTGCGGGTTTGAGTCTATCATAAATGTGAATCAGAGATCTTTTTTTCAGATGCTCCACATATCCGGTGACGAGTGCCAGTTCTCTTTGCGCTTCATTGATCGCATCTCTGTCATAATCCTTCTGTGCAAGTTGTCTGGCCAATTCACGTTTTTCTTTATTAAGATACTCTCCAGTAGAGTCTTTAGGATCCACTCTGCGGAAATACTGATAGTAATTCCCCCTGTCGATAGCTCGCAGGTGCCCTTCAGGCGCCTTGCTGATAGAAACTGTCTTATTCTTTATCAAATCTTCAAGATATTGTTTCCTCTCTAGCAGAACGCTTAAAGCAATATCGTTCCAGGTATACTGATCATAAGTTACCTCTTTCATAGCTGGTCTCCTCTCTTTTCACTATTTTCGTCGTTTCGGCTTGTTTTAGGTATGTGGCCGGACTGCACAGTTTCTCTCACGTCACTATTTTCGTCCCTCCGGCTTGTTTTAGGTATGTGGCCGGACTGCACAGTTTTTCCCACGTCACTATTTTCGTCGTTTCAACTTGTTTTAGGTATGTGGCCGGACTGCACAGTTTTTCCCACGTCACTATTTTCGTCGTTTCAACTTGCTTTAGGTATGTGGCCGGACTGCACAGTTTCTCTCACGTCACTATTTTCGTCGTTTCAACTTGCTTTAGGTATGTGGCCGGACTGCACAGCCATTTCTGTCTCGATTTTGCCATAATTTCCGCATGTCTGGCCTGTTTTATACGCGTGGCGAGCCATTTCTGCCTCGATTTTGCCATAATTTCCGCATGTCTGGCCTGTTTTATACGCGTGGCGAGCCATTTCTGTCTCGATTTTGCCATAATTTCCGCATGTCTGGCCTGTTTTATACGCGTGGCGAGCCATCATACTGCCGTCACTGGTAATTCAAGTCGTAAAATTGCCTAAAACCAAGGCTTTCAGCTAAATTATTAACTAATGGAATTTCAGACTGCATCAGATACTACAGTCCTGTTAAAAGATTGCTTATAGCAGATCATATATCCTCAGAAAATGTAGGACCAATATACATCATGACATCCCTTCTGTAAAGTCCTTATTGAACTCAAATATCCTTCAGCATCCGCGACATATATCATTTACTCTTAACATCCCCTCACACAACGCTAACATCCTTTCACATTACTCTAACATCCTTTCACATTACGCTAACATCCCCTCACATTACTCTAACAGCCTTTCACATTACGCTAACAGCTCCTCATACACTCTTATCCACCCCTCACGCAATGTTAGCACCCCCTAACTCAAGGCTTTTCGCTTGATTTTTTCAAACAGGTGCTATATGATTGTAAGTACGGCATGGAGAAGCCGACGTACTGTTGTTAATGACAGTGGAAAACAGTTTTATTCAGGAAGGAGATTTCATCATGGCTTATGTTATCAATGACACATGTATCAGCTGCGGTTCCTGTGCCGCCCAGTGCCCTGTGAGCGCTATTTCCCAGGGAGATTCCCAGTACAATATTGACGCGGATACCTGCATCGACTGCGGTTCCTGCGCCGCTCAGTGCCCTGTAAGCGCCATTTCCGAGGGTTGATCAGCTGATCAGAGAAAAAAGGAAAAACGGTTCCCGCCGATAGCGGGAACCGTTTTTATTTATAACCTATCAGTACCGATCGAAACAAAGAAACCTTATTTCTATGCATTTTAACAAATCCGTACTGATCGAAATAAAGGAACCTCATTCCTGTACATTTATGACCAATCAGTACCGATCGGAATAAAGGAACCTCATTCCTGTACATCTATGACCAATCCGCACCGATCGAATTATAGGATCCACCCACACCTCATTCCTGTACAGGCCGTCTTCTGTCCATCGACTCAAATCTCGTATACTGCGGGAGCCAGACAAGTTCGATTGTGCCCACCGGACCGTTCCTCTGCTTTGCTATGATGATGTCAGCCACATTCTTGCGCTCCGTATCGCGCTTGTAATAGTCCTCACGATAAATAAACATGACAACATCGGCATCCTGCTCTATTGCGCCGGATTCTCTCAGATCAGAGAGCATCGGCCTCTTGTCCGGTCTCTGCTCCACAGCTCGTGAAAGCTGTGAAAGTGCGACAACCGGAACGTTCAATTCCCTTGCGAGCGCCTTTAAAGCGCGCGAGATCTCAGAAATCTCCTGCTGCCTGGATTCGCCTGATCTGGAGCCGGATCCGGTCATGAGCTGCAAATAGTCTATGAATATGGCGCTTATGTTCTTTTCCGCCTTATATCTTCTGCATCTTGATCTCATATCGGCGATGGATATACCGGGAGTGTCATCTATGATCAGTTCCGTTCCCCCCAGTATGTCCGCACTCTCCACCAGATCCGCCCAGTCCCGTTCGCTCAGTTCGCCGTTTCGCATCTTGTGGGAATCAACGTGCGAATGCATTGACAGGAGACGGCTGGTCAGCTGTACCCGCGACATTTCCAGCGAGAACAATGCCACGGCCTGCCGCCCCTTTACGATCATGTTCTGTGCGATATTAAGAGCGAGAGCCGTCTTTCCCATTGAAGGCCTCGCAGCTATGAGTATCAGATCCGAGGGCTGGAATCCGGAGGTGTAATAATCAAGATCCTGAAAACCCGTCGCAACCCCGGTCACATTGCCGTGCACTCTCCCCGCCGCCTCCATCCTGGCAAGAGTCTCGGCTATGGTCTTCCTGAAGGGCACGTAGTCCCCGGCCGCCTTTCTCTGTGTAATCGCAAAAACCCTGCGTTCAGCGTCATCAAGGACAGCCTGGAACCTGTCCCCGCTGTTGTAGCAGTCCTTCTCGATATCCTGCGCCGCATGAATGAGTCTTCTGAGTGTCGCCTTATCGGCGATCATTCTGGCGTATTCCTCGGCGTTCCTGATAGCGGGGGTCCCCTCTACAAGCGCCGCCAGAAACGACAGATCCGTGACCTGCGGCGGAGCGTTCTTCTCACGGAGTCTCTCCTGAAGCGTGACCGCGTCCACAGGTTTTCTCTCACTGTCGAGAGACACTATCGCATCAAAAATGAGTCCCAGCTGTCTGTCATAGAAGTCCTCGGCGCTTATCAGGTTAACAGCGCTGTCTATGGCCTCCTTGTCCACGAGCATTGCACCGATCAGGGACTGCTCGGCCTCTAGCACATGCGGCATCGCACGTGCGATAACGGCGTTTTCTTCCGCCATATTCAGTCTTCCTTCTGAACGACTTTTACAGTCAGCTTTGCAGTGACTTCAGGATGCAGTTTCACGGGAAGCTCCACCACCCCAAAGGCCTTAATGGGCTCGTCGAGAACTATCTTCTTCTTGTCGATATCGAGATCATGCTGCTTCTTGGCCGCAAGGGCTATCTCCTTTGTGGAAACCGCGCCAAAAACCTTGCCGCTGGTACCGCCTCTCATAGCTATCTCCACCGTGGCGCCGGCGATCTTATCGGCGAGAGCTTTTGCGTCCTCGAGTCTGACCGCAGCCAGTTTATCCTCGCGCCGCTTCTCGTTCTTCCACTCGTTCATGTGCTTATCGTTCGCCTCGACGCCGAGTTTTTTTGGTATAACAAAATTCTTGGCGTAGCCGTCGCTCACCTCCACGATTTCGCCTCTTTTTCCGAGTTTTTTCACATCCTCAAGCAGGATCACCTTCATAACATGCCCTCCTACATTTGGTTACATCACGCGACACCCGAGTCCTCGATCACACTGTCTAAAGTCTCGCGTATTATTCCGACCGCTTCAGTCACAGACACATTGTCGAGCTGACTTCCGGCCTCGTTTATATGACCGCCTCCGCCGAGCTTCTCCATTATCACCTGAACATTCACCTCGTCGATCGATCTGGCGCTCACATATACTCTTCCCTGGTACGGCGTACAGACAAAGCTGGCCTTGATGCCTCTTATGTTAAGCAGTTCATTGGCCGCCTGAGCGCCGATGATCGTCGGACTCTCCACGTCTTCATCCGGATCGCATACCGTGATGGCGTAGCATCCGCGATAGATCTCGGCCTGTGACACCGCATCCGCTCTGGCCTTGTACTCAAGCGCGTCCTCCCTGAACAGCTTCTTTACCCTGGTGACATCCGCCCCGTTCCTTCTGAGGAAGGCCGCCGCCTCAAAGGTGCGCACGCCCGTCTTGGAGGAGAAATTGTTGGTGTCTATCATTATGCCGGCATACATGCTGTCGGCTTCCTCCGCATGGATCCGTACATTCCCCTCTATGTACTGCAGGAGCTCCGAGACCATTTCACAGGCCGATGAGGCATAGGGCTCGACATAGGACAGCGTGGCATTCTCTATGATCTCGGTGCCCTGTCTGTGATGATCGAATACAACAATATATTTGCACAGCTTAAGGAGCTCCGGGCACTCGGTTATAGACGGTTTATTGACATCGACGACCACCAGCACCGTCTCGGGTCCGACACAATCCACAGCCTTAGAGCTGTCGATTATCATGTTCTCCTCGTAATCGGGATTTCCCTGAAACAGTTCAAGAAGAGGTCTGACGGAGCTTGTGACCTCATTGACCACGATCTGCGCCCTGTGCTCAAGTGCCCTGGCAATGCGGTAGATACCCACCGCTGAGCCGAAGCTGTCGGCATCACCCTGTCTGTGTCCCATCACCAGCACGTTGTCCTTGCCGGCTATTATCTCCTCGAGCGCGTGAGCCTTGACCCTTGCCTTGACTCTGGTATTCTTCTCCATCTGCTGGCTCTTGCCGCCGTAATATACAGTGGAGTCAAAGGTCCTCACCACCGCCTGGTCTCCGCCGCGGCCCAGTGCCAGATCTATGGCGCTTCTGGCAAACTCGTAATTCTGGGCGTAGGTAAGTCCGTCAAGGCCCATACCTATCGACAGCGTAACGGCCATCTCATTGCCGATATTGACTGTCTTTACGTCATCAAGCAGATCAAAGCGCATCTGCTCAAGCTCCAGACATGATCTCTTGGGCATGACGACAAAATACTTGTCCTTTTCGATCTTTTTGGCGATGCCCCCTGCCGATGCGA
The DNA here is from genome assembly GCA_024697225.1 of Lachnospiraceae bacterium. Classification (GTDB taxonomy): domain Bacteria; phylum Bacillota; class Clostridia; order Lachnospirales; family Lachnospiraceae; genus Butyrivibrio. The sequence continues at coordinate 8,366 of JAILGA010000079.1, read as the reverse complement.
TGTATTTGTTGACCTTTCTGTCGATCAGAGCTATAAGGAGCGACCGTCTTACCTCTTCGACGCTCTCGAGGGCCTCGTCGTAGTTGTCAAGATAGATCAGCCCCGCCGTCAGGCTCTGGTCATCTATCTCCCTTAACGCCAGCTTGAGAGCAGTGGAATCAAACAGATAGACCGCTATCAGGCCTCCCTCATATCCTCTGTCATCGATGATATCGCTGTTCCTCGCCATCTCGGAGAGATCGATGCGTTTCATCTGCAAAGAAAAGCTCTGCTCGCCGTATTCCAGATCCATTGAAACCTCGGAATCGGTTGCGTTTTCCCCCATCGGGAGCCTGTCTGCGGTAACCGACGGAAAGATCGAGGTGATGGATTTCCTGAAGCCTTTCTCATCCCTTATTACCATGTCAAATGCGTCATTTGTCCAAAGGATGCGCCCCGTGTCATCAAGCAGCGCACTGGGCAGATCAAGCTGTTTTAACAGCATCTTCTGTATCTGACCGTATTGTGTCGCAAAGCTCACGAGTTCGCCGATGACTATGGATCTGGCATTGAAATAAAGAAATGTCATCACGGCAAAATAAATCACAAGAAAGCCCGTCACAAGAAAACCGGCCTTCCTGTCAAAGGTGTATATCAGCACATTGACTGCAGCCAGTATTATACCCATATACAGGGCTGCCAGCATAAAGACCTTGAGTTTTCCCTTTATCCTGCCGCGGTTTTTCCCTGACATCACAAGTTCCCTCCGAAAGAAAAACTAAATAATTATTTTATCACCCGGAGATCAAAATAGCAAGCCGCACAGCCGTCGATGACAAAGCGCCCTGCCGTGGAGGCGGACTCATAGCGCGATCTCAATAATACCCGATACCTGAAAGATATAAGTCCACTAATCTTTCACCGAAAAGTACCATACCGAGGCCTGCCGCCGACAGAAACGGGCCGAAGGTTATTATCTGACCCCTTTTGAGCCTTTTCGTTGCAAAGGCCCACATGAGAGCCAGGATGCTGGCAAAAAAGAGCATGAACATTGTCCCCGCAAAACCCAGATACAGCGCAAGCAATCCAATAAGCTTCAGATCGCCGCCGCCGAGACTGTCCTTTTTTAACACGGCATCCACTATTAGTGAAAGGAGCAGCATCGAAACGGCAAAGACGGCCATTGCCGCAAGGTGCATCCACATGTCCCTCCATCCCGCAAACAAAAACGGTTCCGTGACAAGCCATGATACTGCCGGCACGATAATGCAGCCGTTCGGTATGATCCTCTCCTCAATATCCGTGAGCGAGAGCACGAAAAGCGAACAGGCAAGGATAAAAAACCTGAGGGACTCAAAAGAAATGCCGTATCTGAGATAGACAAGAACCGTGATTCCCGCAAAAATAAGCTCGGTGGCCGGATATCTGAAGGATATCTTTTCCCCGCAGTACCTGCATCTGCCCCTTGAGAATACAAAGCTGAACACCGGGATGAGATCGGGTGCGCCAAGTTCATGCCCGCAGCACCTGCACCTGCTCCCTGCCTTCACCCAGTCCTCTCTCCTGACAAGCCGCATTGCCATGCAGTTTAAAAATGATCCAAACAGGAGTCCCAGAATGATGCACAGAGTGATCATAAAAGGTTTGGGAACTTCAGCGAGATAAAGTGCCACGTAACGTCATTCCCCCACGAGCATGCAGTTCTGTCTCGAAAGCGGAGACAGAGCAGGATTGCACGGATAGATAGTGACATTGTCGAAGTAGTTTTCCAGTATGCTCTTCGTTATCTTGCCGGGCATCGAGCCATCCCCCATCAGGGTGGTAATGACGTTGACGACCAGTACGCCGCCCTGCGTCAGATGCGATTTGCAGACGGCCACACCCTCATCCGAGGAAAGCCCCCGGTCGGGCGTGTTGCCGATATACGCATCATTAAAGATGATGTCATATTTCTCATCGGTATTATTCAGGTATTCCATGCCGTCCTGAACATATATGTTCAGCCGGCCGTCCTTTTTCAGTCTGAAATCGCGCTCAAGCTCATCCAGAAAGAAGTAGCGCCTTGCCAGCTTTACCATTCGCGGGTCCAGCTCAACGACATCCATTGTGCCCTTCTGTCCGGAGCCGAAAAAGGTCCTCGGAAAAGCAAAGCCTGCACCGCCGATCAGGAGTATCCTGCCGGGGTGCGGGTGTCTTTTCACTATGTCCATAAAATGGTCTATGTAGCGAAAGGGAGCGTCATATCTCTTATCTTTTTCAAGAAATACAGCGGATTCCTGAATATCGCTCATGAGCAGCAGGCGAAGCTCCACGCCCTCCATGACGCAGTCAACTATGGCAATGTCGCCCCTTGCCGTGCTCTTGCGGTACCTTATATGCTCCCTTTCGCCGGTAGCCTGTGTTATATAGAAGCCCAATTACTGCTTCACCACCAGATTTATGATCTTGCCGGGCACATAGATCTCTTTTACCACCGTCCCGGTAAGTCTGCTGCCCAGAGCCTCTTTGGCAGCAGAAACCGCGCTGTCCTTGTCCGCATCGACCGCAATGTTCACAACCGCTCGTGCCTTGCCGTTGACCTGAACAGCGATCTCCACAGTGTTCTCCTTCATTGCCGCCTCATCGGCCGAAGGCCACTCGCTCGCAAACACAGAGCCGGTGCCTCCCAGGCGTTCCCAGAGTTCCTCGGAAAGATGCGGCACAAACGGCGCCATCAGCTGGACGAAGACCTTCAGGGTCTCTCTGTCCACTCCGCCCTTCTGGGTGAGATCGATGAACTTGTTATTAAACTCCATAAAGCCCGACACCACGGTATTGAGCTGGAACGCCTTAAGCCTCGACGTTATGGTATATGCCAGCTGATTTCTCAGCCTCACGAGTTCCTCGGTTTCTTTTGCATCAAGAGCCGCATTCTCATTGACCATTCTCCAGAAACGGGCGAGGAAGCGGAAGACTCCGTCTATTCCTCTCTCGTCCCAGGCCGAATCCTGCTGAGGCGGTCCGATGAAGAGTTCATACATGCGAAGGGCGTCGCAGCCGTAATCTCTTATCATATCATCCGGGGAGACCACGTTGCCAAGGGATTTGCTCATCTTGACACCCTTGGGGCCAAGGATCATGCCCTGATTGAAGAGTTTCTTAAATGGCTCTTCAAAGCCCACCACTCCTATATCATACAGGAACTTGGTATAGAATCTCGCATAAAGAAGATGCAGCACCGCGTGCTCGACGCCACCGATGTACATGTCGACGGGCAGCAGTTCATCCGCCTTCTTTCTGTCCACGAGAGCCTTGTCATTGTGCACATCCACATATCTCAGGAAATACCAGGAAGATCCCGCCCACTGAGGCATGGTGTTGGTCTCGCGCTTTGCAGGTCCTCCGCACTCGGGGCAGGTAGTGTTAACCCACTCGTCGATCGCAGCCAGAGGTGATTCACCCGTATCTGTAGGCTGATAGCTCTTCACATCGGGAAGCATCACGGGAAGCTGATCCTCAGGCACCGCTACCGCACCGCACTTTTCGCAGTGGACGATGGGTATGGGTTCACCCCAGTATCTCTGTCTGGAGAACACCCAGTCACGAAGCTTGTAATTTATGGTCTTCTTTCCGAAACCGGCCTTCTCGATCATGGCCGGAGCCTCTCTCTTTAAGACCTCGCTCTTCATCCCGTTCCATTCGCCGGAATTGATCATGGTGCCCACAGCGGCGGTATACGCTCCTTCGCTGATATCCACATCCTTACCGTCCGGGCTTATGACAGGTATGATAGGAAGACCGAATTTCTTTGCAAATTCCCAGTCGCGGTCGTCGTGTGCGGGGACGCACATGATGGCGCCTGTGCCGTAATCCGCAAGAACATAGTCGGATATCCAGACCGGGATCTTCTCATTGTTCATGGGATCTATGGCATAGGCTCCGGTGAACACGCCCGTCTTGTCCTTGTTCTGGACGCGGTCGACATTGGACTTATTGGCAGCCGCCTTACAATACGCCTCTACCTCATCCCTGTGATCATCTGTCGTGATGTCCGCCACAAGGGAATGCTCAGGCGAGAGTACCATAAAGGTCGCACCGTAGAGTGTATCCGGTCTCGTGGTATAAACCGTGATCACCTTGCCGGACGCATTTCCCGAGGCGTCAGCCACGGGGAAATTGACCTCTGCACCGTAGGATCTTCCGATCCACTCGGTCTGCATCTTCTTGACCTTCTCGGGCCAGTCAAGTCCGTCCAGACCCTCGAGCAGCCTGTCGGCATATGCCGTGATCTTCAACATCCACTGGCGGAGATTCTTCTTTGTGACCTCACTGTGGCAGCGCTCACACTTGCCGTCCACCACCTCTTCATTTGCAAGGACAGCCTTGCAGTTGGGGCACCAGTTGAGCGGCATCTCCTTCTCATAGGCGAGGCCCTTTTTGAACATCTGCACAAATATCCACTGCGTCCATCTGTAGAATTCGGGATCAGTGGTGTTAAGCTCCATATCCCAGTCGTACACCGCACCTATCTGTTTGACCTGAGCCTTGATATTCTTTACATTGTTCGCAGTTGAGATCGAAGGGTGCTGACCGGTCTGGATCGCGTAATTCTCAGCCGGCAGACCGAAGGCATCCCAACCCATGGGGTGTATGATATAATGTCCGCCGTTCATCATCTGATAACGGCTCCACACGTCCGATATGACATAGCCTCTCCAGTGTCCCACATGGAGACCCGCTCCTGAGGGATACGGGAACATGTCCAGGCAATAGTATTTCTTCTTGCCGTTCCCGGGTTTGTTTACCGGATTCTTCTTCCAGTTTTCAGTCCATTTTGCCTCTATTTCCGCATGGTTATAGGGCTCTGTCTTCTTTTCCGCCATGGCTTTTCCCCTCTTTTCAAAAATACCCCCGGCAGCGACGCCGCCGGGGGCAATATTACGGTTTTCTTACTCTGCCTCGTACGGCATAAGAGCTATGTGTCTCGCGCGCTTGATAGCTATGGTGAGCTCACGCTGGTGCTTGGCGCAGTTGCCGGTTATACGGCGGGGAAGTATCTTTCCGCTCTCGGAAACGAACTTCTTCAGCTTTGCCGTATCCTTGTAGTCGATCCCAGCTTCCTTACCGCAGAAAGCACAGACCTTCTTCCTCCTGTGCATACCGCCGGGCCTTCTCCTTGCCGGCGCGTCACCTCTGTCACTCTTTGTAAAAGCCATTTTTATAACCTCCATCTAATCGGTTGACCGGATACAAAATTACTTAGAAAGGCAGTTCCTCGTCGACCCCGTCAGGGATATTCATGAAACCGTCTCCTGCATCTGCAGGTGCGGCAGGCGCCGGCGCAGAGGGTGCTCCCCCGCCGAAGGATCCGCCGCTCGCTCCCGCGGCATTCTTGGACTCGGCAAACTCCTGATCCTCGACCACCACATCGGTGGTATATACCTTTACCCCGTCCTTGTTGGTGTAGCTGCCGGTCTGAATGCGGCCGGTCACTGCGATCTTGGTTCCCTTGTGCAGATACTTCTCTGCGAACTCCGCAGACTTTCCGAACGCCACACAGCCGATGAAATCAGCCGTCTGCGCATCGGGATTGTCGCGCCTGACAAATCTCCTGTCAACAGCCAGTGTATATCTGGCCACGGCCGAGGAGGCGTCACCACCCTGGGAATAACGGATATCGGGATCTCTGGTCAGTCGACCCATAAGAATAACTTTGTTCATGCTATGATCATCCTTTCTTTTTAAGCGGCCTGATCATTGCGAACGCACAGATAACGTATCACACCGTCGAGAATGCGGATGCGCTTCTCGATCTCGGCGGGAGCGGTGGATTCGGCTTCAAATCTGATGAAATAGTAGAAGCCTTCGCTCATCTTGTCGATCTCATAAGCGAGCTTCTTCTTTCCCCAGTCGTCGACCTCCGCGATCTGTCCGCCGAATCGTTCGATGAGCGCCTTCACCTTGTCGACGACGGCGTTCTTTGCCTCGTCATCAAGCTTCGCGTTCACCACGACAGCCAGTTCGTATTTGTTCATCGTTTACCTCCTTCTGGTCTTTGGCCCCCGAACCATTCGGGAGCAAGGATTGGGTGTTTCACGGAGTTTCGATTATACCACCGCGAAATGCTCTGTGCAAGTGAATATATCAAATATCATGTGTTATTTAATCCCCGTTTCCTTACCTGTCGAAATATGCCTGTCGGACCGCAATCGTCAGCCCACGCTCTTCTTTATCTTAAAGCTGACCTTTTTACTGCCGTAGAAGAACGGAGTCTCTGAGCCGGCATTGTTTCTGCCTGTTATGATAAGCGATGCCGTTCCCGCGTTCAGGTTGTTGGCACAGGCGAGATCGACCGTGACCGCAGTTTTGAAATCCTCAAGCTCATCACCCGTCAGGAATGTCCACACGCCGTCTCTGCAGATTTCCACGGAATCAATCAGTTCGGGCGAGGGCTCGATCCTGACGCCCTTGTAATCGACCGGCCTGCATACCACCTTAACATCCCTTGCCAGGTCTATCGCAGGCTCGGCGGGAGGAGTGCGGTAGAGTCTGTATGAATTGGCGATCGAAGTCTCAGGGTCATATTTGCCTTTTCCGACGGCTGTCGCATATATGGTTATGAATGCTTTGTCGCCGAAATCACCGGCGGTCACCGGTCTCTCCTTCGTTATCTCCCTGTCCGGCGAATGCTTTTCATCGAGATAGTAGTGCATGATGTAGTCTTTTCCCTTCTTCAAAAGGGAGCCGCGCTCATCATCGCAGACGACATATGGCGTCGCGGCATAGGTTCCGTCACTGCCGTCAAAATACTGCGAGGACAGGATCAGGGATGCCTCCGCATCTGCCGCAATACTCGCCTTTACTATCCTGAATTTCCTTGAAATAGACTTGGTCCGCCCGTAATTCTTCTTGAATTTAATGGAATATTTCGCAATGCCCGGCTTTTTGTTATTGGAATAAGAGATCGTATAATCCACGCCTTTTTCCAGGCCAAAGAGAGAATCATCATCGTCAATCGTCACCCCGCCCGGTCTGTAGGGCAGTTCCTCGTACTCGTACTTGCCGGTCTCCTCATCCTTTTCCATGTAGGTGGGCCAGTCAATATCCTCCTTGCTCTCCCACAGCTTTACCCCGCGGATGCTGTATGACTTGGTAATGGTGCCGGAATACTCCTCCCCGATGCCATAGATCGTATATTTGTGTTTGCCCGCGTCCGTGCAGTTCATGGGCCAGCCTATGATATAGTCCGTGCCCTCAGAGAGCACCTTGACCGGCAGGCCGTCCTCCATACCCTCCTTCGGATCATATACCGTAATATCGGGATATTGCTCGGACCCGTCATAGGTCAGAGGCTCGTAGTCCTCGTCCTTGAATATCTTTGCTTTAAATTTGCGGGGCTTTTGCGTGCGTATGACGACATCCACCGGGAGTTCTCCGGTGAAATTGATGATCCCCGTCACCGTAATGGAACCGTTTTCCGTAAAAACCCTTGACTTATCATAATCGAAATCCTTTCCCGCTGTCAGCTTCTTCTTGCCGAAAAGCAGAAACGGCTTTGCCTTTTTCCCGCTTTCGATATAAACGGCCGGAGCCTCCACGCCTTCACTTATGTCATGTGGAACGATCTCAAAGGTGAACGTCTGCTTAAACTTTTTCGAAAGTGTCTTGCTCTTTTTTGCAGCCTTGACGATCACTCTGGCCGTGCCCACCTTCAGATTATTTTTGTAGGTGACCACATAGTCCGTCTTCTCGGCAAAGGTTCTCGCCTCATTGTAAACGATCACCTTCGGCTTTATCTTCCGGCCGGTATAGATAAATACCTCGTCCTCCGAGTCGTCAAAAGCCACGCTCACACCGGATTCAGGGTCATAGGCAATGGCTTTCCTGTTTATCTTAAGGCTCTGGGTATCGCTGTTCAGCCTTGTAAAAACGGCATCGGTCCGTATGATGCCTATGGTCTTGCTGCGCCATTCGGGCAGGATCGGGATCTGTCCGTTCTCATCGGCAGTAAAGGGTGACATATTTCCATTGTATATGCCCACGCTGTAGGTCGCCTCCGGGGTCAGTCCCCCGATATAGTCTCCCTGCTCCTTTGCGGCGGGCGTCGTATGGCGCACCGTAACTGTCATGGTATCGGAAAAGTTGCCGTCCTCCGTTGTCACGGTGATCTTCGACACTCCGACTCCCACGGGCGTGATGTTCAGATCGCTGCCCTCCTCGGCCTTCTCCGCTGTTATCACGCTCTCGTTTACATTTGACAGCTCAAAATCCGGATTCGCCGCATCAGCAGGCGTCACCGTCACTGTTACGGGCTTCGGGACATCCATTCCCAGACGGTAGTTCAGATCCTTAGTCTTTGTGTCAGGTGATGCGAGATTCACACCCATGACCTGCTTTCCGGGTTCGGC
>JAILGA010000066.1 GCA_024697225.1 Lachnospiraceae bacterium | reverse complement strand
GCAGGGTATGCCCCATTCTTCGTATCTGCTTTTTTGAGATCGATGCCGTCCTGCTGAGCCTTGCGGTATTTGAAGAAGTCGATGGCAACCTGCGGGAAGAGTGCGTAAGAGAGCACATCCTCGTCCTGCTGTTTCCATTCCTTTACTTCCTCTTCGAACTTGGGAAGGCCGGGCTCAAGAAGATCGGCAGGTCTGCAGGTGATAACCTCCCTGTCGCCGAGGATCTGCTTCTGAACCTCGGGATTGAAGGGCTTGACGGTCTTGCCGTAGTGACCGGACAGCAGATCCTTGGTCTGCTCGGTAGCCACCTTGTAGCGTCCCATAAGAACGTTCATGACAGCCTGGGTTCCGACGATCTGTGATGAAGGCGTGACAAGCGGAGGTTCGCCGAAGTCCTTTCTCACGCGCGGTATCTCCTCAAGCACTGCCTGATACTTGTCGCTGGCATTCTGCTCTTTGAGCTGGCTCACCATGTTGGAGAGCATGCCGCCGGGAACCTGATAGAGCAGTGTCTTGATGTTGACGCCCAGAACCTTGGGATCCATAAGGCCGCTCTTTAAGCACTCCTCGCGGTAAGGGCGGAAGTGATCCGCGATCTCCGCAAGAATATTCTGATCAAGACCGGTGTCATAGGGTGTTCCCTTGAACGCCTCGACCATGACCTCTGTCGCGGGCTGTGATGTACCCAGAGCGAAAGGTGAGATCGCGCAGTCGATGATGTCCACTCCGGCCTCTGCTGCCTTGAAATAGGTCATGCTGCCGCAGCCTGAAGTATAATGTGTATGAAGCTCCAGCGGAAGGTTTGTGGCCTTCTTCATGGACTTGATGAGTTCCTCAGCCGCCACGGGAAGAAGAAGTCCCGACATATCCTTGATGCAGATGGAATCGGCGCCCATGGACTCGATCTCCTTGGAGATGTTCATCCAGTAATCCATTGTGTAGGCGTCGCCCAGTGTGTAAACGAGAGTAACCTGAGCGTGGCCGCCCTCCTTCTTGGTAGCCTTGACAGATGTCTCAAGGTTACGCAAGTCGTTTAAGCAGTCAAAGATACGGATGATATCCATGCCGTTGGCAATGGACTTCTGGACGAAATACTCCACGACATCATCCGGATAGTGCTTGTAGCCGAGGATGTTCTGCCCGCGCAGGAGCATCTGCAGCTTGGTGTTCTTGAATTCTTTCTTGAGCTTTCTAAGTCTCTCCCAGGGATCCTCCTTGAGGAAGCGCAGGCACGCATCAAAGGTCGCGCCGCCCCAGCACTCCACAGCGTTGTATCCGACCTTGTCCATGGTCGCCGCTATGGGGAGCATCTGCTCTATGGGCATCCTCGTTGCGATCAGCGACTGATGAGCGTCACGCAGGATGGTCTCTGTAATCTTAACAGGCTTTTTTGCCACTTGTTCTGCCATTTTTATATTCCTCCTACTAGTTTAAAACACCCCGAAAACTGCCATAAAGGTACCTGCCGCAACAGCTGTGCCTACGACGCCGGCCACGTTGGGTCCCATCGCATGCATGAGCAGGAAATTGGTCGGATCGTACTGTGCGCCCACCTTCTGCGATACTCTGGCCGCCATGGGAACTGCAGAAACACCTGCGGAACCGATGAGGGGATTGACCTTTCCGTGTGTAGCGGCGCACATCAGTTTACCGAACAGCACACCGGCCGCGGTACCCACAGCGAAGGCTACAAGACCCAGCACCACTATCTTCAGTGTCGTGGGGACAAGGAAACGCTCCGCGCTCGTGGTGGCACCGACCGAGGTACCGAGCATGATAACGACTATATACATGAGAGCATTGCTCGCGGTCTCCTGGAGCTGCTTGACAACTCCGCACTCGCGGAAGAGATTGCCCAGCATCAGCATTCCGACCAGGGGCGCCGTGGTGGGAAGTATCATACATACGACTATCGTAACAACGATAGGGAAGCAGATCTTCTCAAGCTTGGACACGGGACGCAGCTGCTCCATCTTGATCATCTTCTCCTTCTTGGTCGTGAGAAGCTTCATGATGGGAGGCTGAATGATGGGCACCAGCGACATGTACGAATAGGCCGCCACCGCGATGGGTCCCAGAAGTTCGGTCTGCTTGAGCTTACTGGCAAGGAAGATGGAAGTCGGGCCGTCAGCTCCGCCTATGATCGATATGGCCGCAGCGGCCTCATCGTTAAAGCCCATGGCGATAGCCATGAAATACGCGGCAAATATACCGAACTGTGCCGCTGCACCCAGAAGAAAGCTCTTGGGGTTTGCGATGAGGGGACCGAAATCCGTCATTGCTCCGACACCCATAAAGATCAGAGACGGGAGAAGCGCCCACTCATCAAGCTGGAAGAAATAATACAAAAGTCCGCCTGCCTGGTCACCCACCGGCTCCGCCATGATCTGCGGATAGATGTTCACAAGGAGCATGCCGAATGAGATGGGCACAAGAAGCAGCGGCTCGAAATCCCAGCGTATCGCCAGATACATGAACACCAGAGCCACGCCTATCATTACAAGGCTCTTCCAGTCCATAGTGGTGAACGCTGTTTGCTGCCACAGATTTGACAGCGTATTGGCAACATAATCCATATGTTATTACCTCCGTGATCGCTTGGACAGGCTTAGTTCAGAGTTGCAAGGAGCTGTCCGGCCTCACAGGCATCGCCGACCGCACAGTCGATGGACGCCACGGTTCCGTCCTGAGGGGCAGCCACGGGGATCTCCATCTTCATGGACTCGATCGTAACAACAGCATCACCGGCCTTGACGGGATCACCGGGCTTAGTATCAAGCCTTACGACCTTTCCGGCCGCGCCGGCGGTGACTTTAATGCTGCCTGCTCCTGCTGAAGCAGCCTTCTTGGGGGCAGCTGCAGGTGCCTTGGGGGCAGCTGCGGGGGCGGCCTTCGCCACAGGAGCTGCTCCTGTTGAAGCGCCTTCCTCCACCGTCACATCATAGACATTACCGTTTACAGTTATGGTATAGTTTTTCATTTGAATTAACCTCCGTTGATTTATTTACTGTTCCCGATCCGCATCAGGCTCTCTGCCACTGTTTCCTGCTGCCTCTTCTCTTTATGGAGCGCACCACGAGGCCTTCCGCAGATGTGCCCTCGAATGCCGCTATGGCTGCGGCTATGACCGCCACCAGTTCGCTGTCATCCATCTGGGCTTCGTTTTCCTCTATCTGACTTATGGTGTTGTCTATGGATTTCTCCGTCAGCTCGGCTCTTGTGTCCTTCTTGGGCTTTCTTTCGCCGAAAACCACAGGAAAGAGCATGATAACAAACATGATCAGAGTAAGGACAAAGAACGCCATTCCCATTCCCAGCAGGGTGTTGAGTCCGGCAACCTCCATTCTCTCACCAAAGGTGGCCGCACCACCGGCCGATAAGATCAAAGTCGTCATACTGTGACCTCCCGTCAGATGGCGCCGTGCTTCTTGGCCGGCCTGTACTCGCGCTTGGTATAGAGCATCTCAAGCGCTCCTATCACATATTTTCTTGTATCGGCGGGCTCCACGATCTCATCCACATAGCCCCTCTTCGCAGCGCCCGTGGCACTGGTCTGATCCTCGGCATAGCTCTTGGCGACCTCATCGACATCACCGCCCTCGGCGCAGATGATCCTTGCCGCATCCTTTGCATCCATCGTGCCTATCTGGGCATCAGGCCACGCGATGGTTATATCGGCGCCTGTCGCCTGTGAATTCATAATGACTGCCGCACTGCCGTATGCCTTGCCCGCGATCACGTTGATCCTGGGTACAGTAGCCCCGGCAAAAGCCGCGGTAAGTCCCGCAAGAGCCCTGGGAAGTCTCTTCTCGCCGCACATGCAGCCCTTGTAGCCCTTGACATTGGTCAGGGTGACCACGGGGATGTCAAATGCATCACAGAACTTCACAAAGTCGGCGGCCTTCTCTGCGCCCTTGGCCGTGAATACCGGCTCAAAGGTCTCCTTCTCCTTGCCTTCCTCATCAAAAAGCTTTGTGCGGTTTCCGATGACACCCGTCGTCACGCCGTTCAGACGTATGAATCCGGTGACCATATTCTGCGCATAGTCGCGCTTTGTCTCGAAGAACTCGCCCTGATCGGAGATCATCGCAAATGCGGCAGCCGGATCGGCGGCGGCATCCTCAAGACCCTGGCATACGCGGTTGAGATCATCGGTGCATTCCTCTATGGCATCATCAGCCTCGTTATTGGAAGGGAGCATCGAGACCAGACGTCTGATCTCGGAGAGAACCTCATCCTCGCTGCCCGCGAAATCAACGGTTCCCGCTTCGCTCTTCTGGAAAGCGGCCGACGAGGTATCGCACTTCTCTTCATAATTGCCCTTCACCGCATCAGGAGTGTTGATGAACATATGCGCATTCTTCTCTTCCATCAGCGTGAAATCGCCGAGGGACGCGAGAACCGAAAGTCCGCCGCCGCAATTTCCGAACACACCGGTGATCTGCGGCACCACGCCGGATGCATCCACCTGCTTGAGATAGATCTGTCCGAGGGCGTTCATGGCATCGGTAGCCTCCTGAACGCGCATTCCCGTCGAGTCGATCAGGCCGATCACAGGTGCCCCGATCTTCATGGCGAGGTCATAAATGCGGGAAATCTTCTTTGCGTGCATCTCACCGATGCTGCCGCCCTGTACAGCCGCATCCTGTGCATACACATAGACAAGGTTGCCGTCAATGACGCCGTAACCTGTGATCACGCCGTCTGAGGCCTCTCCTGCCTTCCCCTGATTGAAATCCGTACTGCGCGACTTTACGCGCGCACCGATCTCAATGAAGCTGTTCTCGTCGAGCAGGGCGTCGATCCTCCCTCTCGCTTGTGAAGTACTGCTCATTACCTTTCCTCCTGTTACTGAAATAAACATTTAAGCACAATTTCTTGCATCGTAATGTTAGCACAAAACCCGCGGTGTGACAACATCAGATGTCAAGTTTTACACTGGCTTCCTGTTCGGCTTCTTCCTTGAACTCCTCCACCTGGACCGCATCGATCTGAGGCAGGTCGTCCAGGGATCTCACACCGAAGCTCCTGAGGAACTGCTCTGTAGTGCCGAAAAGCAGCGGTCTTCCCGGCGCGTCAAGGCGTCCGATCTCCGTTGCAAACCCCAGTTCAACCAGGCGGTTCACCGCATGGTCGGAATTCACGCCTCTTATCCGCTCTATCTCAAGCTTTGTCACCGGCTGCTTATATGCGATTATCGAGAGTGTCTCCAGCAGCGTGTCCGTCAGGGTGATGCGCCTTGGCGCCTTTGTCACCCTGATCAGCGTCTCGTACTGCTCCTTCTTTGTACATAGCTGCACGGCATCCTCAAGCTCAATGATATTGATGCCTGAGTCATCACTGTCATACCTGGTCTTCAGATGTTCTATCGCAGCCCTTATCTCTATGGCGGTGACCCCCAGGGCTTTTTCGAGAAGTGATATCCTCACCGAGTCGCCCATGGCGAACAGTATCGCCTCTATCGCCGCTGCCGCCTCTTTAGTACTCATTTTATATCCATCTCCACATTGTCGTTCTCATCAAGTTCCTCACCAACGCAATTAGACACGATATAGATATCGCCGCAGGTCTCCTCCTGCTCAAAGGTCACCTCGCCGCGCTTTATCTCCTCCAAAAGCACAAGGAACACGACAATCACCTCGCTCCGGTTCCTGCCCTTCGACAGAAGATCCCTGAAGGAAAACCTTGCGTTCTTTCTTATGTATCCCCTGATGTAGTTCATCCTCTCATCGAGGTCCACATCCTCTTTCTTTATCGTTCCGAAGGTGGATCTTATGGGATCGACACGGTCGTCCATCCTCTTTAAAAGTCCCAGGAAAATGTCATTGAGCTTCGCAAGAGTGGTATCTCCGACCATCGCATCGTAATCGAGGGGCGGCTCATAGGCTGCCACATCCTCGGGTATTACGCGTCCTCTGTACAGATTAAGATCGGCATCGATCTGTCTGTCTCTGAGCTCCACCGACATGAATTTGTACATCTTGTACTCAAGGAGCTTCTGTACCAGCTCTGCTCTGGGATCCTCCTCCTCTCCCTCCTCATTTTTCTCTCTGGGAAGGAGCATTTTGCACTTAATTTCCATCAGGGTCGCGGCCATTACGAGAAATTCGCTTGCTATCTCCATGTCCGCCCGGTCCATGGCATCCAGATATTCCATATACTGATCCGTTATCAGTGCGATGGGGATGTCGTAGATATCGACCTTATTCTTTTCAATAAGGTGCATCAGAAGATCAAGCGGTCCCTCAAACACCTCCAGTTTGATCTCGAGCGCCATCCTTTATCCCTCTGCTTTTATTTCGATAAATACGAGCTCACAGGGATTGAAAATGCGCAGCGGAATGGTATGCATTCCCAGTCCTCTTGAGACTACCATGGACGAACCGTTTTTGCTGTACAGGCCCCCGGTGTATCTTGGGAATGGCAGATATCTTGGCGATACCAGCCCTCCGATGCCGGGAAGCCGCACTATGCCGCCGTGTACATGTCCCGCGACCGAGAGATCCGCTCCCCACTCGGCATACTTCGGAAAATAATCCGGATGATGCGCGATGAGAATATTGTAATAGTTATTGTCAGGTGCTCCGATCATGTCCTTCATATCACTCACGGACAGCTTCTTCAAGCCAAAGTGTCCGAAGTGATCAAGAGGCAGTTCCAGTCCGGTCACCGCCACGCCCATCTCCGGGAATATCACCCTTTCGTTCCTCAGAATGACCGCGCCTGCGCTGTGTACCGAAGCCTCATAGGTGTCGTATCTGTCGCCGTAGAGGTGACGCCTCTCGTCGATCCTTGTCTCGTGATTGCCGTTTATCACCAGTGTGGGATATCTGCAGCCGAGCGTCATAAGAAGCGCGCAGGCCTCTTCGCCCCGCTGGCGCGAAGGATCCTTGTGCGCAGTTGTCATATCACCCGCGCAGAGGACGAGATCCGGCTTAAGTGCATCTATCGCATCAAGAAGCGCTTTATTGTGCCTCCCGAACACATTGTCGTGCAGATCGGCAAGCAGCACGATCCTCAGATCGCGCATGATCTTATCGGACGAGACTCTGTAACATCCCGTCACAAATCTGTGCATGTCATAATGCGACCGCTCGAGCATCAATCCGCCCGCCGCAGCCGCACCGCAGGCGATCATTTTTCCTATTCCCACTCTCTGCCTCTTTCGGTGAAAAACCCCCGGCATAGCCGAGGGTTCCACTCGTTTTCATTGAATAAGTCAGTTAAACTTGCGCTTTCTGGCCGCTTCAGACTTCTTCTTGCGTTTTACGCTGGGCTTCTCATAGTGCTCACGCTTGCGTATCTCCTGCTGGATACCGGCTTTTGCGCAGCTTCTCTTAAATCTGCGAAGAGCAGAATCGAGAGACTCGTTTTCTTTAACTATAACGGTAGACATCTTCTTTTTCCCTCCCTTCAGTCCCTTCAGTTCAGACTGACCGGGTTATTTTCGGCCCGCTCTCTGCGGACACGCAAACGATATTAAATCATATTAATACGGTTTCGTCAAGCGTTTAGGCCCTTCCGTCTTATTAAATATCGTTCGTTATCTTTACATGCTGTTCAGATCAGTTCACCTTAAAGAATCTGACATTCTCCTCCAGTTCGGAGGCAATCCTCTGAAGGCTCTCAGCCTGCTCTGCGACGGCCTCCATGTTGTTGTCGAGCTGAGTGAGACTCGCACTTGTCTCCTGAGTGGATGCAGCGTTCTCCTCTGACACGGAAGAAAGCGACTCCACCGAGCTCATTATGCTGTTCTTGTCTGTGGTAAGACTCTCAACAAGCGATACGATAAGTCTGTTGCCCTCCTCTGTCTCATCGAGAAGCGACTGCATGCGCGTGAAGGAATCCATCATATCCTGAAGTGCGGCCGTCTCATTCGAGGTGGCTTCCTTTATGCTTGTCGTGAGCTCGAGATTTCTGTCAGACAGTTCGGTGATAGTATTGAGCATCGAAGTGATCTGCTCTGCAGCCTTGTTGGAGTCGGCAGCCAGATCCTTTATGTTGTTGGCGACGACCACAAAGCCCTTGCCGGCTTCGCCCGCTCTCGCCGCCTCTATCGATGCGTTGAGCGCAAGCATGTTGGTCTGGGATGCAATGGAGATAATTGCCTTGGCGGCCTTTGTTATATCCTGGACAACCTGGGCGGTCTGACTCATGGAATCAGCGACCTCGCCCGCCATGCGGTCTGTTTCCTCATCGGCACGCCTTAGCTCGTCGATCTGCGAAGATACCTGAGAGGAGTTCTCATAGACAGAGCGGCCCTTCTCGAGATTGCTGTTTGCCGCGTCAAGGACCTGGTCCACCGAGGCGCCGATGTTGATGGTTATCTCTGAGGTCGACTGGACATCCTGAGCCATCAGCGTCGCACCCTCAGCCAGCTCGCTCACCGCGTTCGTTATATCATTGGTCGTATGCTTGGAGTCGGAGATCTTTACCTTTGCATCCTCGGCCCTTGAATTGACACTTCCCGCATGGCCGATGACAAGAGTCAGCGCATCCTTTAACCTTCTGCGCATATCATCAAGGGTCGACGCGATGCCTGCAAATTCGCTGACACTGGTCTTTACCGAAACCGGCGTCACAAAGTCTCCGCCCGAAAGAACCCCTATCGAATCCGCGATCGCTCTGACGCTCTTAGTCAGCATGTTTGCGATGATAAGAGCCAGCACAAACAGCACCGCTGCTATCACGGTGAATATCACCCCTGTCATGACGATCAGCGCATTGAGTTCCTTCGCCTTCTTCTGTTCCTCGTATTTTGCCCACGTCTCAGTGATGTCGCTCATCTCACTCAGGCAGGATCTTGCTGATTCAAAGCAGGTTATAAATGTGTTAAAGTTGCCGCCTCTGTTTTCGACATCATAGGAACTGTCCCAGTTTTTGAAAGCGGCATCAAACTTTATGCCGAGCTGCTCATAGGTCATGCCGGACTCGCCCTTCGTTCCCGTGTAAAGGTCCTGGTTCTTCTTAGCTGTTTCGATCGCCTCAGTCACGCGTTCGAGAGTCTGTGCTCTGTTTTCCTTGTAATCGGCAAGGAATCCGGCAAGCTTGTCGGCATCCATCTGGGTATTGTAGTACATATAATACTGGGTAGCCCCGAAGATCGACTGATAGAAATCGCGGTCGGCATTGATGAGGGTAGTGCTCACGTTGTAGAGCTGGTCAATGTAGAGTTCCGCATCCTCGCGCTCTATCTTCTTCATCTCGCTAGAGAAAAACGCGATGGAAAAGATCAGAGCCGCTATGAGCGGCAGGATCAGCATGAGCAGCACAAAGCGGATCGACATTCCGCGCCCTTTTCCGGCATCTTTTTTCATATCGGCACCTCCAGAATTCCGGCAGAAAATACTACATTTTACATGATAGCACAAATAACCCGGCAAAAGAACTAAAACAATTTACAAATACGAAAAAAGGAAGGACCGCTTTTGCAGCAGTCCCTCCTTCTGATCTGTAATTCTATTTCCGGTTGTCCGGCGCGAGCCTTACTTGACGGTGATCGTCAATGTCTTGCGCAGGTTATCGCCGTCTGCACCGTCGGTCCATCCGCTGTCGTATGCGTTCACATAGATCTTCGCGGTTCCCTTCTTCTTGGCCTTGACCGTGATGGATGTATAGCCGTCACTATCACTCCTGTTCACGATCTCT
>JAILGA010000030.1 GCA_024697225.1 Lachnospiraceae bacterium | reverse complement strand
TACTATGAGGATACGGATAGGATAGGTATTTGCTATTTTGCGGGAACGGAATATCGAAGACATGGATATGTCAGTGAAGCAGTTCAGGCATATATTTCCTATTTCTTTGATCATTACAACGAGAAAGAAATAATAGCCACCATCAAGGACAACAATATTCCTTCATGGAAGACAGCAGAAAAATGCGGATTTGAGCTGATGGAAACTAAGATGTACAAAGATATTGATGACGAGAAGGAAGAACTGTACAGGTTCTATGAGATAAACGGGGAGTCAGGTATTATCAATGAATAGTATAAACGACACGAAAACAGTAAAAAAGCAATACGCTGCTACAGATAGCCTCAGCACGAGGATCTCTATTCATGAAAAGAGGGTAAATTGATGGAGACGAAGCAGAAGAAAAACTGGGGACAGTGGATCGCTATTCTTGGCTACATGATGATCGGCGCGGCATGCGGCATACTTTTTCTACAGTATATGGATCACTCTACACAGAAGGGGACGACTGCCGCGGGAACAGCCCTGTCCATGCTGCTGATGGTTTTGTGCATGTATGTATCACTTCTGGTGCACATCGTCATTCATGAAGCCGGCCACCTGGTGTTCGGCCTTCTCACCGGTTATCGCTTCAATTCCTTCCGCATTGCGAATCTCATGTGGATTAAAGAAAATGACCGGATAAGATTCCGGAAAATGTCATTAGCCGGCACCGGCGGACAATGCCTCATGTCGCCTCCGGATATGACCGACGGCAGGATACCCGTCATGCTGTACAATTACGGAGGAGCGATCATCAATGCTGTCACGGGCTTTATCTGTGCGGCACTTTCATTTTTGCTTCCGGTCTATTCTCTCGGATGGGTGATCCTGATGCTATCCGCACTGATCGGTATAGCGTATGCGCTGATGAACGGTCTGCCCTTTAAGATGGGTGCAGTCAATAATGACGGCAGAAATGCGCTGGATATGAGGAATAACAAGGAGGCGATGAGGGCATTCTGGATCGAGATGAAGTCAAACGAACTTTCATCTAAAGGGGTAAGGTTGAAGGACATGCCGGAGGAATGGTTTCTGGTCCCTTCGGATGAATCGATGAAAAACGGGATGGTTGCCACCTTGGGTGTATTTGCATGCAATCGTCTGTTTGATGAGCATCGCTTTGCGGAGGCGGATGAACTTATGGCTCGTCTCCTTTCACTGGACAGCGGTATTGTAGGATTATACCGTCAGCTGCTTATCTGCGACCGGATGTATATCGAACTTATTACTCAGAACCGGAGCGATGAGATCGAAAAGATGCGCACTAAAGAACAGGTAAAGCTCATGAAGGCTATGAAGAGTTATCCGTCCGTTCTGCGCACGGAATATGCTTATGCGCTCCTTTCACAGAGAGATCGGGAGAAGGCTGCGGGTATCCTGAAGGATTTTGAGGATCAGGCCGGGCGCTTTCCTTATCCGGGTGAGATCGGGGCAGAGCGGGAGTTTATCACGATCGCTGAGAGAAAGTACTCTGAAAGTGCATAAATTATTACGTAGCGTCAGAGTCAACCCCTTTTTGTAAAAAAGTATGCATAAGATTCATAAACCGGGCGTTTTTTCAAAACGTTTATATGGTCTGATCACCGTGAATATGGTAAAATATACAGATTAATGTCAGGGTACGGGCAGTGCGCCGGGAAAAAACTCATTATAAGAGCATGGGTTTTGTATTTCAGGTGCATAAATACAATGAGAGCCTTTTAAGTTCAGATCAGGTTTAAACTTTACAATAGTTACATTAACCTTCGGAAAGAGAGGAATAAGAGATGCCCAATTCAGTTAACAGCACCGGATACAGCGAAAAGGTCAAGAAAGTCATAGATTCGCCTATTGCTGAGGAACCGCTGAGATTGTTCGGCTATATAGGCGTGATGCTTCCGGATGATTCCGGGGAATTGGCCGAGAAATATCCGATATTCCGGTTTGATTATTTCAATAATTCCGCCAGAGTGAACATTCCATGGGTGGGTGATAGCGGGCAGAGCGTCTCACCGTTAAAGGCAGACGCCGATCCTGATGCACTAAAGGAGAATCTGAAGGTCGCGCTCGACGATGTTGAAAAGAGATATTCAAACAAACTTGGCGCGGGAGACGAGACGCTGAGGGAATTCGGGGATGCGATCCTGTTTCATCCCGCAAAGAGAGCGCTTGACGGCTGGACGGCGCCGAAGATCTGCGAAAAGCTGAACACCGGGATGTGGCGGAATGAGTTCGTCGCATATCTTAACATCGGGCTGACTGATAAAGCCAGAAAGCAGCTTGCGTACAGCGATGTCTATTTTCCTATCAACAGACTGGCCGTAAGCGCCGACCACGTGGAAGAACTGCATCTTGATTATTTTGACCGCAGGGAACTCGGAAATATGACCGCCCAGGACGAGAGAGAGTACAGAACGCAGATCATGGAAGCGGAGACGCAGATGCTGGGATACCTGCAGCAGGTCACAAGCATCACCGATCCCCAGGAGGGCGAGCGCATCAAGGAACTTACGGGCGTAGGAAATCCGGCGCAGCAGTTTAACCGCTATGCGAGAAGAGGTATAAAAAACACATTTTCCGACACCGAGGCAAGGATCGCAGGTATAAAGAACGGATGGCCCATCGAGGATCTGAACGCACTGTCATCCTTTAAGGCCGTGATGGATGTCGCCTACATCAACTCGCATTACGAAGAGAAGACCATGAGCCCGGTGCTCCGCCAGACGCCCGTGTTTGCGCCCGGGGAGAGAGAATATCTGGGTAAAATGCAGAAGCTCTGGGCCAAGATCGAATCGACAAAGGTTCAGAACAATGAAACCAGAATGCAGCTTCTCGGAGAACTCAGGGATGTGATCAAAGAAGGCTATGACAAAGAATTCATCCGCGCACGCAAGCTCTCGAATGAGGATCCGAATTTCTGCTATGCTCTCTATGACATAGACAGAAAGATCGCAAGACAGCTCTCGCCCGCCGAACTCGAAGTGATGAACAGCGGTCTGTCATATGACGAGGAGCGTGTGAATGCCACGGCAGAGTTTGAGGCGAATGAACAGCGCATACGCAGGGAGGAGTATGAGGAAAGAGAGCGCCTCGATGCAGAGAGAAGGGAACTCGAGGCGGCGCAGAAGCAGCAGCAGGAGGAAGAGAAGCAAAGGCAGCAGAAACAGCAAAGCGAACAGGCGCAGGCCAGGGAGAACGAGGTAAGAGCTGAGGCGGAAAGAAGGCAGGTGGCCTACAATCCGGACCGCTATGACCGCATTATCGAGGATGCAAGACAGAGGCGCGAAAATGCAATGTCTCCCGAGGATATCGAGCGCGAGAGACTTGTGCCTGACGGCAAGGGCGAGAAGTTTTTCTACCACATGCTGGAGGAGAAGCGGCGCGAGGCAAACCGGAATGCACCGATCAATATGGTTGACAGGACAACGACCGTTCAGGACGACATCCTTCGTTTCTACATGGGAAAGA
>JAILGA010000027.1 GCA_024697225.1 Lachnospiraceae bacterium | reverse complement strand
GTGCTAAGATAAATCTGTCGGCAGATGCTGATAGTGGATGGAGATTTGATTTATGCTATCTGTCGTGGAGGATGGCCGCAGAGTATTGATGTCGAGAACAGGGAAGCTGCGCTTTCTATCGCATCCGATCTTTTTTACCAGACCTGTCATACTGACATTTCCAACATAAGTCATGTTAAAAGAAATCCTTTATGGGCGGAACGATTGCTAAGATCATATTCGAGAAATATATGTACTTTGGCAGAAACAAAGACCATTTTTTCAGATACTTCCTCAACTACGGAAATATCTAAGCCGACCTTCTATGATTACTTCCATGATCTTGAAGATTTATACATTATAGATGAACTTCCTGCATGGTGTCCCGCAATCCGTTCAAAAGAAGCTATCAGATCCAGTAATAAAAGAAATCTTGTGGACCCATCCATAGCAGTAGCAGCACTTGGTCTCTCTCCTGACTACTTTAATACTGATTTTAGGACCCTGGGTTTCCTTTTTGAGTCATTATGTATCAGAGACCTAAAGATTTATTCTTCCGGAATGAACGGAGAGGTTTCATATTATCATGATCGCTACGGTTTGGAAGCAGATGCTGTGCTTCATCTAAAAGATGGTCGATATGCTCTGATAGAATTCAAGCTTGGAAGCAAGGAAATTGATATGGGTGCTGAACATTTGTGCGAGATTGAAAGGCTCATTGTCGAATATAATAAAAAAGAAAAGCAAGTTCCGCTCCGATTACCGGATCTCAAGCTTGTTATAACTGCGACTGAATATGGTTATAAGCGCGAAGATGGCGTATATGTTATTCCTATTGGATGTTTGAAGAATTAATCACAAACGCAATTCAAAAAAATTCTTTAGATTTATACTAACTCAGTGAAGAATACCCATCCGACATGGTCGGTTGTGGGGGGATATTAACGTTTGAGCATGAAATATTCTATAAGTGAGTATTCGTTTACAGAAAAGGATGATGAATCCCTTCGGAACAAAATAGCAGCCTTCACAACAGTTTGTAAAACACGTTACTCCGATTCCCTTTACCATTTCCGCTCCCTTCCTGTGATTGAGATCTACATAAGACATCTTATGTAATTTCCATAATTCCTGCTCATTACATTTTGATGTATTGAACATCAGATTTTGACAAAATCAGCATGGACATTCAGCAATTTGACATATGCCGGCGGCATCATTATCATAAGATCATGTGTTTTAGCCCGTTCAACGGTAAAGGAGCTGGGCATGAAAGCATCAAGGAAAATGATAACAAAAGCTGACGATACGGACAGGATTTATGCTTCTGGGGAAGGATGAATTGTGAAATGGATTATATGATAAATGCAACAGCAGCAGATGACAGAATCCGTGCATTTGCTGTGACAGGAAAAGAGCTGGCCACGCAGGCACGTCATGCACACCACACGAGTCCTATAGCAACCGCGGCTCTGGGACGCCTGTTGTGCGGCACTGTGATGATGGGCTGGGATATGCTCAAAAATGATGGGGATCTGATCACAGTGCAGATCGATGGAGACGGTCCGTTAAAGGGCCTTCTTGCAACAGCGGATAATGCCGGTCGCGTTAAAGGATTTGTGAAGAATCCCTGGGTGATTCTCCCTAATAAGGAGGATGGACATCTAAACGTTGGAGGCGGTGTCGGAAACGGTATCATCACCGTAACAAGAGATATGGGAAGAAATGATCCCTATTCCGGTCAGGTGGAACTGAAATCCGGCGAAATTGCAGAGGATATAAACTATTACTTTGCTGTTTCCGAGCAGATACCGTCCTCTGTAGGACTCGGCGTTCTGGTGGACGGCGATGGAAAGGTGATGGAAGCCGGCGGCTATATAATCCAACTGATGCCGGATGCTTCTGAGGAGATCATTGACAGACTGGAAAAGAATATACTGTCCCTCCCCACGGTTACCGAACTTTTACACAAGGGAAATTCACCGGAAGCCATTCTTCAGCAAGCACTTGCCGGTCTTGATGTATCCATATCAGATCGCAGGAATGTTTCGTTTTATTGCAACTGTAACAGAGACCGGGTAGAACGGGCGCTTCTTCTGCTCGGACAGAAAGAACTGGATGAAATGATCGCTGACGCCAAAGGTGAGGAACTAAAATGCCGCTTTTGCAATAAGTCGTATCAGTTTTCGATCGATGATCTGAAACAGATCCGGAAGCGTATCAGCCTGAAATGAAATCAGGCAGAGTTGTATCATAAATTCGTTTTGAAGATAGCAGAGAAAACAAATGTCATTATGAATGCATTGATAGCAGGAAGCCTTAATGCCATGGGATATTCAACATCTTAGCTCATATTGACCTCGTCCTCTCATTTCGTTATTATATTATGATGTCAAAAGTTGATATCAAAAGATCTCCGCGAAAGAGTGAACGGGACAAAAACGAAGGAGGTACCAAAGATGAAGGAATATGAGATCGTCGATGGCGTTGAACGGTTGGAGGAAGCCATCGCGCGCGTAAAGGCCGCACAGAAGATCTTTGCGGAATATACGCAGGAACAGGTTGACAAAATCTTCCTCGCTGCCGCCACAGCTGCCGCCAAGCAGCGCATACCGCTTGCGAAGCTGGCCGTGGAAGAGACCGGTATGGGCGTGGTAGAGGACAAGGTTATAAAAAACCACTACGCCGCGGAATACATCTATAATGCATACAGGGATGCCAAAACCTGCGGCGTGATCGAAGAGGATAAGGCGTACGGCATTCAGAAGATCGCGGAGCCCATCGGCGTGATCGGTGCGGTGATCCCCACCACGAACCCGACATCCACCGCCATCTTCAAGACGATGATCGCCCTTAAGACCAGAAACGGCATCATCATAAGCCCGCATCCCCGCGCGAAGAACAGCACGATAGCTGCCGCAAAGGTGGTCCTTGAGGCAGCTGTGGAGGCCGGTGCGCCTGAGGGCATCATATCCTGGATCGACGTGCCTTCTCTTGATATGACGAACCTCCTTATGAAAGAGGCTGACATCATCCTTGCTACGGGCGGTCCCGGCATGGTGAAGGCGGCATATTCGAGCGGAAAGCCCGCGCTGGGCGTCGGCGCAGGAAATGTGCCGGCGATCATCGACAGCAGCGCGGACATCCTTCTCGCGGTCAATTCGGTCATCCATTCCAAGACCTTTGACAACGGCATGATATGCGCCTCCGAGCAGTCGGTCATCGTGCTGGAGGACATCT
The DNA here is from genome assembly GCA_024697225.1 of Lachnospiraceae bacterium. GTDB lineage: Bacteria > Bacillota > Clostridia > Lachnospirales > Lachnospiraceae > Butyrivibrio. Next base: position 27,372 of record JAILGA010000027.1, on the reverse strand, counting down.
ACGACGAGGTGAAGAAGGAGTTCGCGGCACGCGGCTGCTACTTCCTTAACCCCGAGGAGACGGACAAGGTCAGAAAGACCATTATCATAAACGGCGCGCTGAATGCCAGGATCGTAGGACAGAAGGCCGCAAAGATAGCCGAGCTCTCTGGTGTGACGGTTCCCGAAGAGACCAAGATACTTATTGGTGAGGTCGAGAGTGTGGATCTGTCCGAGGAATTCGCCCATGAGAAGCTCTCTCCGGTGCTTGCCATGTATAAGGCAAAGGATCTGGAGGAAGCATTTGCAAAGGCAGAGCGCCTGATAGAGGACGGCGGATACGGCCACACGGCATCGATATATCTCGATACCATAAGCGCCCGCGACAAACTGGATGAATTTGCGGAGCGCATGAAGACCTGCCGCATAGTTGTGAATACACCCTCTTCTCACGGCGGTATCGGTGATCTGTACAATTTCAAGATGAGACCCTCGCTGACGCTGGGCTGCGGATCCTGGGGCGGAAACTCCGTTTCCGAGAATGTCGGGATCAAACATCTTTTGAATATCAAGACGGTTGCCGAAAGGAGAGAGAACATGCTTTGGTTCAGAGCACCTGAGAAGATATATATCAAGAAGGGCTGCCTGCCGGTGGCTCTTGATGAGCTGAAGACGGTAATGGGCAAAAAGAAGGCCTTTATCGTGACGGATAGCTTCCTGTATCAGAACGGATATACAAAACCCATCACTGACAAGCTGGATGAGATGGGGATCGAGCATGCCGTATTCTTCGACGTAGCACCCGACCCGACGCTTGCCTGTGCAAAGATAGGTGCGGAGCAGATGAAGGCCTTTGCGCCGGATGTCATCATAGCGCTGGGCGGCGGTTCCGCGATGGATGCCGGAAAGATCATGTGGGTACTCTACGAGCATCCCGAAGCGGATTTCATGGATATGGCGATGCGCTTCCAGGATATAAGAAAGCGTATCTACACCTTCCCGAAGATGGGGGAGAAGGCTTATTTCATAGCCGTTCCCACCTCCGCAGGTACAGGCTCCGAGGTTACGCCTTTCGCAGTCATCACAGACGAGACCACAGGCGTGAAATATCCGCTTGCAGACTATGAACTGATGCCGAACATGGCTATCATCGACACCGACTTCCATATGACGGCACCTAAGGGCCTGACGTCCGCATCCGGTATCGATGCGGTCACACACGCACTTGAGGCCTATGCTTCCATGATGGCTACCGACTATACCGACGGTCTTGCGATCCAGGCGCTGAAAGTCATATTCAAATACCTGCCCAGAGCCTACGACAACGGCCCGAACGATCCTGAAGCCAGAGAGAAGATGGCTAATGCGGCGACAATGGCCGGTATGGCTTTTGCAAACGCCTTCCTGGGCGTCTGCCATTCGATGGCGCACAAGCTGGGCGCGTTCCATCACCTGCCGCACGGTATCGCCAATGCTCTGATGATCGACGAGGTATTGAGATTCAATGCCGCGGAAGTACCCGCCAAGATGGGCACCTTCCCGCAGTACGATCACCCGCACACTCTGGCGCGCTATGCACAGATCGCCGACAGTCTGGGACTCGGCGGTGCAGACGACAGTGAGAAGCTTGAAAATCTCATCCGTGCCATCGATGAACTCAAGGAAAAGATCGGCATCAAGCCCACGATCAGGGATTATGTGCCGGATGAAGAGGATTTCCTCGCAAGACTTGACGATATGACCGAGCAGGCATTCGACGATCAGTGCACAGGTGCCAATCCCCGCTATCCGCTGATGAGCGAGATCAGGCAGATGTACCTGAATGCCTACTACGGACAGGGCGCGGATCAGAAATAACAAGCATATCGAAGGAGGAACAGGGCCATGAATCTGGATAATGTGATAGCAACAAGAAAGAACAAGACCGTCTACCGCGACGGTGACAAATGCATAAAGGTGTTTCATGAGGATTTTTCAAAAGCCGATGTCCTCAACGAGGCGTTAAACCTCGCCAGAGTCGAGGAGACCGGACTCAATATACCCAAGGTCTTCGAGGTGATGACGATCGACGGCAGATGGGCGATAGTCTATGAGTATATTGAGGGCGAGACGCTGGCGGCGCTCATGGAAAAGAATCCCGAAAAGAAGGACGAGTATCTTGCGCAGATGGTCGATATCCAGCTGATGATCCAGTCCAAGAGATGTCCGCTTCTTACCAAGCTCAAGGACAAGATGAACCGCAAGATCAGTCAGGCAAATGTGGATGCTACCACACGCTATGATCTGCAGACAAGACTTGAGGGAATGCCCAAGCACAACAAGCTCTGCCACGGTGATTTCAATCCCTCCAACGTCGTGATATCGCCTGACGGAACGCCCTATATCCTTGACTGGTCTCATGTGACCCAGGGCAATGCCTCAGCCGATGCTGCAAGGACCTATCTGCTGTTCTGCCTTGACGGCGACAAAGTCACGGCAAAGAAGTATCTGGATCTCTTCTGTGAAAAGAGCAATACGGCAAAGGAATATGTGCAGAAATGGATGCCTATCGTTGCGGTATCCCAGTCCGTCAAGGATAAGGAGGAGGAGCGCGAGTTCCTTCTGAACTGGGTCAACGTGGTCGATTATATGTGATCCGGTCTGAGCTTAACTGATCTGGTTCAGAAAGGGTGAGAGGCGCATGGCAAGTGCGCCTCTCTTCAGGTAGGAGAAAATTGTGTTACCACAAGGTGTTAGGCATTGCTAACAACATGATGCATATTAGCATATGCTAACAAGATATGCAAGTACTTTTTCAATAATTTTTGAAAATCTTATATCGGCTTTTGTTGACAGGCAGAATACGGATTTATATAGTAAAACCTGAAGCAGTACCCGGTTTGCATGGCAGTATCGCCAGGATCATATTTGGGTTTGTATAAATGCATCGCGCATGAGGAGGATCGGAGGATGCCGGCAGGAAGATACAGGAAAACAGCCGCAGCGCTCATAATGTGTCTTATGATGGGAATATCGGCATGTGCACCGGATACTTCGGGAGATAAATACGGTATACGGGTTCTTGATGCCGATAAACAACCAGTAGCGGGTGTGACGGTTCAGTTTTGTACCGATGAGACCTGTGAGCTCGGCCGGACGGATGAGTCGGGGCTCGCAGTCTTTGATTACCCGCCGGGAGTGTATGAAGTGCATATTCTGAAGGTGCCTGAGGGCTACAGAGAGGATCCGGAAGTATATAAGACTGAAGATACTCCCGGGGAAATGAAGATCACTGTGGAAAAAGAGTGACTATGGACGGGAAAAGATATCTGAATACTGTAAGGTTTATCCTGCTCGTTGCCGCTGCAATACTTATAGCGGCCGGCATCATGAACGGAAGCATGAACGACGTGTTTGTCAAAGCGTCAAAAATATGCACGGAGTGTATGGGTCTTGGGTGACGTCGTGACTGCCGGGGCAGCATCATGGTGGAAATCCCATAAACCCTCAAAGCGCAGGATCATTCAGGTTTACAGCGCTTTGCTGTACAATGCCCATGTCAGGGGCTTTGCCGAGGGAAAAATATTCACCGGCAAGTCCAAGGTTTTGTGTACCCCTGGTCTCAACTGCTATTCGTGTCCGGGAGCCGTGTTTTCATGTCCTCTGGGCTCCATACAGAATGCGCTCGGATCATTAAATAAAAATATCGGTTTTTATGTCTTTGGCGTGATCCTGCTTTACGGAATGCTCCTTGGAAGGACGGTCTGCGGATGGCTTTGCCCGGCGGGACTCCTTCAGGAACTTATCTACAGGATCCCTGCGCCGAAGATAAAAAAGAACCGTATCACACGGGCACTCAGTCGCCTCAAATATGTGATCCTTGCTTTTTTTGCAGTAATACTCCCCGTTTGGTACGGGATGGTCAGGGGAGTACCCGTTCCCGCGTTCTGCAAATACATCTGTCCTGTCGGAACGATTGAAGCCGCGTTTGGCCTTCTTCCCGCCAATCCAACCTGGAGGTCTATGCTCGGATCCGTATTTACCTGCAAGGCTGTCATACTGGCAGCAGTTATCCTGGCGTGTGTTTTCTGCTACAGAGCCTTCTGCAGATTCCTGTGTCCCCTCGGTGCGATCTACGGAATGTTTAACAGGCTTTCGGTCGCGGGTGTCAGAGTGGATGAAGAGCGCTGCAACAGCTGCGGTGCGTGTATAAAAGACTGCAAAATGGATGTCAGGAGAGTGGGCGACAGCGAGTGCATACAGTGCGGTCAGTGCGCGGCATCCTGCAGGCAGAACGCGATAGGCTTCAGCATGGGAAAGATGCACGTTATCAGAAAAGTGTCCGCGGCGGCTGCTGTCCTGCTGCTCATATTCATGCTTGTATGGGCCAATTTTATTGAGGCACCGAAAGTCGGATATGAAGGAAATGCATTGCACGGATCTGATGAAGGCAAGGTGCTTTCTGACTTCACAGCGGTCTGTATCGACGGCAGTACATTTGATCTTGAGGATACAAAGGGCAAGGTGGTGTTCATCAATCTCTGGGCAACCTACTGCGGCCCCTGTGTGACTGAGCTTCCGCTGTTCGTGTCACTTTATCATGAGCACAAGGATGACGTGACGATGCTTGCCGTACATGCTAATCTGACCACAGAGGATGTGGCAGAGTATATAGCGGCAAAGGGCTGGGATATCCCCGTTGCCGTTGATGATGAGAATGAGACGATATTCGGGATCGTGAACGGTTCGCAGGCACTTCCGCAGACCATTGTCCTGAACCGTGAGGGCGAGGTGATCTACAATGAGGTCGGATCCGTTTCCGAGGAAACTCTGGAGACCCTGTATGAAAAGGCCAGATGAACTCAGGCGCTAAGCCTGCTCCAGGACCACATTGGTGTAGGAGTACGGGATCGTGATGCCGGCATTTCCCAGCGCCTCGAATACTCTTGTATTGATGTCATCTTTAAGCACTTCCGTAGGTGTGCTGCTCTCATAGTACACGGTCACCTTCATGTTAAGCGCGCTGTCTGAAAGAGCGATAAAATAGACCGGGGCGTAGATCATCTCCCCGCTTTTGCTTTTCTTTCCGGGAAATGAATAGGGACTTGCCTTTACGGCTTCAAAGATGGTCGATTTTGCTTTGGCGATATCCGAGTCATAATGAACGGGGAAGGTGAATTCCGCTGATCTGGGGACATATTCGTAGCTCAGGTTTCTGATGGTGGCGGTGTTCAGCTTGCTGTTGGGAATGATCAGCTTCACTGTATCAATGAGAGTGAGGACCACGTGTCTCATGGTGATGCTGTCCACGATGCCTGCCGTTCCGTCCTCGAGCTCTATCCTGTCACCGATATCAAAGGGCTTGTACAGACTGATCTGAAGCCCGGAGAGCACATCCTTGATGACGTCCTGCGCTGCAAAACCCACGACGGCGGCCAGAACCGCGGCGCTCCCAAGGATGGATCTGCTGATCTGATCGCCGCCAAGCGGTATCACGACAAACAGGATGATGATCGCAAGCTTGATGATGTTCTCCGCGAACTGGAGGTGGATCTTTTTGCCGCGCTTTTTTTCGATGGTGCGGAATATCTTGTTGCTAAGCTTTATGAAGGCCCATGCGATAAGGGCATACAGGGCCATGATCACGATAAATCCGATAAATCCTACGAGCAGAAAAGGTACTATGGAAACGGGATATTTCGAAAAGAATTCGCTGAGCTCATTTATATTTGTTTCTACGATTTTGCCGATTAACCTGAACATATATGTCCTCCCGCTGCAGTTGCAAAAAAATCAGTTTATATATGATACCACATTTTCCGTCTGTGAAAAATACCCGGCTTTTGGACGTTGGATTCTCACCGTATATGGATTATAATTGTCTTTAACTGCAGTCGGATAAAAGAAGGTGTGATATGTATTTAAAAGAGAGCGCTGTCATAGCATTGATAGCAGTAGCCATCATCCCTTTTACGGGATTTCTGGTCAACTTCGTGATCTCGGGGCTACTTGGTTTCCTGCTGGGGCTGGTAAGCAAATCGGGAAAGCTGTATATGTTTTTTGCAAACAGGCTTACCTTTATCGGTGTGATGTGGCATGAACTGTCCCATGCGCTGTTTGCGTTTCTTACCGGGGCAAAGGTGGAAAGGATAGAACTCTACCACAAGGAGGATGACCGTCTTGGGTGCGTGAGCTACAGGGCACGCGGTATCTGGCCGCTCCGGTGCATACAGCACTCACTTTCATCCTGTGCGCCTGTGGTCATGGGAATTGTGGCGCTTCTGGGAATAACCGCGGTCGTCTCAGCTTTCGAACTGCCGGTGTGGGCGGTAGCCATCGCCGTTTATCTGTTCATATCGATCATGGTGCATATGGATATGTCTCCACAGGATCTGAAGCAATACGTGAAGGGTGTGCCATTCCTGCTGGTCGTATTTTTTATTATCGCATATGTGTGCCTCTTGAACGATCCGGATATGTTTGTTAGGATAATTAATAATTTGGGGATAAAGATAAATGGCTGACAGTAAAACAAAAAAGAAAAAGATAGCAATTTTTGCCATAGGCTGGTGCTGCGAGATCCTTGGACAGTTTCTCAGGGGGATGAAGGCTGAGCTGTCCGATAAGGAGACGGATATGTTTTTGTTTCTGTGCTATCCGCTCATGGTTGATACAGAAGCCGCCCAGCACGGACAGCTCAATATCTTCAATCTGCCGGATCTGAAGAATTTTGACGGCGTTGTCATTTTTGCCAGCAGCATCAACTATATAGCGACTATGCAGGAGCTGTTTGAAAGATGCAGGAAGCTGGATGTTCCGGTTATCGTACAGGGGACGAAATACGGCGGATATAATACGCTCAGTTCAGATAATTATACCGCGACCAGGATATTGTGCGAGCATCTTCTGGATAAGCACGGGGTGAAGGATATCATCTTTTTTGGCGGATCTGAAAACTCCTATGATTCGGTGATCCGGCTCAAGGCTATTCAGGATGTTCTTGAAGAACGCGGGGTCACAGACTATATCAGGGAGATTTTTTACACCGAATGGGAAAATGCCCGTGTAAATAAGTATCTGATCGAACACTGCGCCGATGAAAACTGGAAGGTGCCCGATGCGTTCATATGTGCCAATGACGGGCTCGCGATGCAGACCTGCACATCACTGTCGGATCACGGCTATACGGTGCCGGATGATGTAAAGGTGACGGGATTTGACCACATAGATGAAAGTCAGGTATTCTATCCCGCCATATGCTCGGTGGATCAGCTTTTTGAAAATACGGGACGCATCTGCGCAGAGCTCTGGTACGATCTGTCGCGCGGGATCAAGCGCGACAAGGATATAGAGACACCCTGCGAGTTTATTCCGGGTGAGAGCTGCGGGTGTTCCGACATATACAATAACGATGATATCAGAAGGGAAGCGGGACGGGCGGCCTTCTTTGCGCGTGCCCAGAACAATTATTTCTCGCGCAAGCTCAATGCCATTGACAATACGATACTGGGGTCCGAGTCGTATGAGGAATTCCGCAGGCAGCTGAATGCCATGTATACCGCCGATCACGACTATGAGGGGGATACCTTCCATTTCCTGCTCGACAGCAGGTTCGGCCTGTCACTCCACAATTCCGATATACACATGATGACTACGGGATATTCCGGACATATGGATGTGATCTATTCAACGGAGGACGGCGTCCCCTATGGAAGCGACAGTTTTTCCTCAAAGGAACTCATTCCGGGATATACCGGCACGGGGCCGTGTCATCTTTACACATTCCTGCCGATACACTCAGGCGATGATGCCTATGGTTATGTGGTCTTTCAGGATCAGATAGAAAAGATCTACAATCACATACTGCAGACCTATCAGGACCGTCTGTCAATGGCGATGGATAAGTTCCGCAGGGCTCTGTGTCTCAATCTTCTGAATGAACAGCTGTGGGATCTGATGAAGAAGGATCCCCTGACAAATGTGAGTAACCGCATCGCTTATGAGGCAAAGGAGAGGGAACTTCAGGCCGAGATCGAGATCGACGGCAATGAGGGTTTTGCTATTGCGATGTTCGATATAAATGATCTGAAAACAGTCAATGACACTCTCGGACATGACGCGGGTGATATGTATATCATCAGGTGCTGCCGTCTGATATGCAGGATCTTCAGCCACAGCCCCGTATACCGGATGGGCGGCGATGAATTCCTGGCTGTCCTTACGGGGGATGATTTCCGAAAGCGGGCCGTCCTTGCCGCCAAGCTTAAGAGATATATGTCAAATGTCGTCCATCAGGATCCCACTGATCAGACGTTCATTTCTATCGCATGCGGTCTTGCCGATTATGATCCGTCAACGGACAGTTTTGTGGAAGACGTGGTAAAGCGCGCGGATACGGAGATGTACCGCAACAAGAGGGAGATGAAAGCCGCGAGGGGCAAGGTCACTCCTCAGTGATATATATGCATTCCTCGGAACCCGTGTGAAATATCACTTCCTCAGTCGAACCGTCATTCTTTGTCATGACGGCGTACAGCATGTTGTCGCTGTTGAACCCGGGTTTATATTCCAGGTCCGTCACCATGCCCCCGCGGCAGAAGAAACCGTCGGTGTGCACTATCTGTCCGTCCTCTTCGGTGGCTTCTCTGTCTGCAGAAAACGGGATCTTTTCATATTCACGTCCGTTTATCCGGACGATGATCTCCGAATCATCGAAATACAGCGAAACATCCGCGAGATATCCCGCACCTGCGAATTCCTCACCTGTGAGGGACATGGTCCAGTAGTAGGGCACTTCGCGCATTGAGCCGTCATCCGCATTACTGTTGTCAGGGACAGATCCGCGAGCTTCCGCGGCCCAGGAATCCGCGAGTTTTACAGCTGACGGCGGCGCTTCGGCTCTGCAGCCTTCGGGGAAACTCGGATGCTTTTCCTCCGGTCCGTAATAGTCGGGTATATCCCCCGTAAACTTCACCGATGTAAGCGCGTCGCAGTCTGTGAAGGCTGATTCGCCGATGGAGCACATATCTTTTCCGAAGGTGACTTTTGTTATAAGAGGACATCTGGCGAATGCGCCTTCTCCGATCGATGTGACCTTATCGGGGATCACAAGCTCGCCCTTAAGAGAGGAGCAACTGCTGAATGCAGAGGCTTTTATATGTTTCAGGGAGTCGGGGAAACTCCTGATGGATGTTATGCCTTTGCAGTCGTTGAAACTGCCGTTTCCGATGGATTCCAGCGAATCAGGGAGTACAAGTTCACCCGTAAAACCGGTGCCGGCAAATGAATAGTTGCCAATGACGATCAGGGAGGAGGGTAGATGAAGTTCGCCCGTCATTCCCTTGCAGTACATAAATGCGTCGTCGCAGATATATCTTATACCCTCCGGGAGTTTCAGCGAAGTGAAGCCCGAACAGCTCTGGAACGCAGAACTGTCAATAAGGGAGACGCTGTCGGGGATCATCAGATCCCCGGTGAAACCCGGGCATGAGAACGCATAGATCCCGATATATTCAAGCCCTTCCGGAAGGGTGAGCGTACCGTCAAAACCGTCGCTCACAAAAGCATGCATGTCGATGGACTTTACCCCATCCGGTATGACGAGATCGCCCCTGAAATTTTCGCAGCTTGCAAACGCGGCAAGCGGTATTTCTGTGAGAGACTTTGAGAGTTTCAGTGTTCCGTCAAAGCCGCATTCGGAAAAGGAGTAGTCCCCGACATAAGTGACTGAATCGGGTATTATGAGATCACCCTTTAGATTCTCACACCTGTGAAATGCGCTTCTTTCAATCGTCTCAAGGCCTTCGTGCAATATCAGTGATCCGGCAAGGCCGGTCATCTCCTCGAAGGCTTCGGTGCCTATGGTTTTCAGCGAGTTTGACAGATGCAGGCCGGAAAAGCCCGAGGCTCTTGTAAACGCATAGGCTCCCACCGTCTCAACACCGTCAGGTATGATCAGTTCCCCGGTCAGGCTGTCGCACCCGTAAAAAGCAAAATCACCTATCTTTTTCAGGCTTTCGGGGAGGACCAGCTCACCCTTCAGGTTGTGATTGGAGTAGAACGCGTTGTTTGCGACAGAGGTGATGCCTTCCGAGATGATGAGTTTGTTGATCTTATAGTCCGACCACGCGAATTTTTCCACATCGATCATATCACCCGTGCCCGATATGGTAAGTGTTTTAGACCGTTTGTCATACTCCCAGGTGATGTTATCCCCGCAGGTGCCCGCGGTGTCCTGCTTTGTGTTATTGTTTCCGCTTACCGTCGATCCGCAGCCGAATAATCCAAACAACATAACCACCCCCGTGATCAGTGCAAGTATCTGTTTCATACCGGGTTTATCCTCCCGCCTGCTGACGTTTTGCTTTACGCTTTTTATTCTAACACGGGCGTATTTATGTGCAAAGCATAAAAGGACGCAAAAAGGCCGCCGGTCTGACCGGCGGCCCATTCCTCGCTCTATACCGCTTCGGGGTCATACTCCAGTATGTCACCCGGCTGACAGTTAAGTGCCTCGCATATCGCTTCCAACGTCGAAAACCTTATCGCACTTATCTTGCCGGTTTTCATCTTTGACAGATTGACGTTTGTAACTCCTACCTTCTCGGAAAGCTCATTAAGACTCATCTTTCTGTCCGCCATGACCCTGTCAAGCCTCAATACTATCTTACCCATACCGCACCTCCCGTCACAGTGTCTCGTCTTCGTTCTTCTGCAGTTCCACGCCGTAGCCGAATATGCAATACAGGCACCAGAAGGAAAGCGCTACTATGGCAGCTATTCCGAGGGATTCCATGAGAACCGCTATCGTAACCAGGATACCCGTGACTTTCAGCCGGCTGCGTACACTCTCATTGAAGGGTGTCTCGCTGTCCCTGATCTCTGTGAACATTTTCTGTATCATATAGATCACCACAGTGACGATAGCCACTATCCCTGCTGCCACAAAGCAGTTCAGCGCAGCCCATACCATGAAGTTCTCAATGTGAAGGCTGTTGATAAAGTCAAAGCCTTCGCCGTTGATCATTGCCTCCTCGCCGACAGGTGACAGGACACGAAAGCTTCCGTTGTCATAGATCACTGATCCTTCCGCCACATTCTGTGCACACAGGCAGATGATACCGCTTACCAGTGCGATGATCGCTCCAACCATGGTGATGACACGTATCACTCCCAGAACCTTTGCTGTGACTGAAGCTGATTTTTTAATCTCTGCGATCTTTGTGTTATTCATTGTTGTTATCCTCCTTAGATTTTCTCTTTGATGTAAGATCCCTGTATCGATCTTGGTTGTTACTCTGTTTGTTTCTGTAGTGCCTGTTTCTTTGGTGCCTGTTCCTTTGGTTTAACAAAATGTCATCGCGCGATTATCGTTTATCGATAAATATTTTATATCACGCGTAAAAGCGTTTGTCAATAATTTTTTATCGTTTTTCGATAATTTTATTCAAAGCCGCTGAAACCGGGGCTGAACAGGGCTTACAGGCCGAATTGAAAACGCGCCGCGGCTGCATTATAATTGAGATATTCTGAAAGGAGGGCACAGCCATGTTAAAGGAATGGGTTAAAGCAAAACGACCGGGCGATGAAGAGATCAGCGAACGCCTTAAAAAGGCGCGTCTGGAGCTTGCCGGAAAACAGATGGCCATCAAGGAGAAAAAGCTGCCGGTGCTGGTCATCATGGACGGCTGGGGCGGCGCGGGAAAAGGCAGCGTACTCGGCAAAGTCATCAAAAACCTGGATCCGCGCTTTTACAAGACGGAAACGCTCTCCAGACCGACGGAAGACGAGCTGCGAAGGCCCTTCCTGTACAGGTACTTCGTGCGCATACCCGAGGCGGGAAAGTTCTCGTTCTTTGACGGCAGCTGGATGGACGAGGTCACACGCGCAAAGCTTATGGATGAAGTCAGTGACGATGAATATCACAGGCAGCTGACCAGCATCAAGCGCTTTGAGCGCACGCTTTCGGACAACGGCTATCTGGTCGTGAAATTCTTCTTCCACATCTCTGAAAAGGAACAACGGTCGCGCCTTAAGGAACTTGAGAGCAGCAAATCCACAACGTGGCGCGTCGAGAAATTCGACCGCTGGCAGAACAGGCATTATGACAAGTGTGTCGGCGTTTATGATGAATATCTCGAAGCAACCGATCAGTTTATCGCGCCCTGGTATTTCATCGATTCCAAGAACCGCCGCTGGGCTGAACTGCAGGTGACGGAGCAGCTCGTCAGATCAATCGACATCGCGCTTCAGAATACCGGCCGCGCCGCGACTCTGCTGCAGAACACATTCCCGCTGAAGCAGATGCCGAAGCTTGCGGATGTGGATCTGGATAAGACGATCCCCGACGAGGAATATGCAGTCCGCCTCGAACTGCTGCAGGAGAAGCTCGCGGACCTGCACAACAGGATCTATCAGAAAAAGATCCCCGTAATCATAGCCTATGAAGGCTGGGACGCAGCCGGCAAAGGCGGCAACATCAAGCGTCTCACCGCAGCCCTGGATCCGCGCGGTTTTGAGGTTCACCCCATCGCGTCGCCGGAGCCGCGTGAGAAGAACCGTCACTTCCTGTGGCGTTTCTGGAACAGGCTCCCCAAAGACGGTCACATCGCGATATTTGACCGCACCTGGTACGGAAGAGTTATGGTCGAGCGCCTGGAGGGCTTTTGCTCAGAGAACGACTGGCAGAGAGCCTATAACGAAATGAACGAGTTTGAGAAGGAACTCGATGACTGGGGCGCCGTTATCGTAAAGTTCTGGGTCCAGATCGACAAAGACACGCAGCTTGCGCGCTTCACTGAGAGGCAGAACACACCCGAAAAGCAGTGGAAGATCACTGATGAGGACTGGCGCAACCGCGAAAAGTGGGATCTCTACGAGGAAGCCATCGATGAGATGATACAGAAAACCAGCACCGAGTTTGCTCCCTGGTACATCCTCGAATCCAACGACAAGCACTATGCAAGGATAAAGGCTCTTGAAATCGTCATAGACCGCATCGAAAAAAGATTGAAGAAAGACTGACCGGTCGACCTAAACATAATAAACCCTACAGGAAGGATATACGGCTCTCCGCTCAGTCTGCCTCCGCCAGGAGTCCCGCGAGATAATACATGACCGCGCATTCATTCTCCTGCCATATGCGGTGGCTTCTCGGGACCGCGCAGACAAGATAGCCGTATATCCTTTCCTTTTTTCTGATCCCTGCCACCATGACCGACTCGAAGCCGTTGCCTTTTAATGAAGCATAAAAAGCAGGTGCCTTCCGTTCCACACTTTCAAGCGTGCCCTCAGAGAACAGATCGCCGTCCATGATATTCGCTATATCGCCTGCCTCGGCCGCGAAAGCCTTATCGGCAACCGCCTTCATCCTGCCGTCATCTTTGACATAGTACATATCCTGTACCTGTAATACCTCAGACAGAAACGGCATAACAACCTTCAGCTTCTCTGAAAAGCCTGCCGTATTCTCCACGTCGCGCCTGAGTTTACTCATGGTGGAATATATACCGTGATTGGCAAGCTTTGTGATCTCGATATCCTTATGCTCAACGGGATCATAGATCGAATAGCAGTTACGGCCTCTGCTCTTTCCTAGATACAGCATCTTGTCGACCAGTCCGAAGAGGTCATCAAAATTGTCTGCGTCCGCGGGATACGAGGCAGCACCGGATGTGGCCGTAATATATGATGATCCGTTTTCAAATTCGATGCTTGTGCGCAGAACGCCGGAATCGGAATACAGCCGTTCAAAGAAAGACCTCTTATCCGCGGCCGCGGTATTATGCATATCTATCAAAAGGATCTCATCACCGCCGAATCTTCCCACGATCCCGTATCCGTCCGTATATTCGGCGAGTCCTCCGGCAACCGTCATAAGCACCTTATCCCCTGCGCTGTGTCCGAAGCTGTCGTTGAAGTATTTGAAATTATCCAAATCCAGCATTGAAAAAGTAAATGGCCTCTGCTCATCAATAAGGCTCTGCACAAAGCGCATCACGTAGGAGCGCGAAAGAACACCCGTCAGAGGATCGAGCATCTCATCCAGGCTGATCTCATCTAAAAGCTTGTCAAAAAAACTGTATTTCCGCAGTTTGTCAATCGTATATACTATCTGCCTGTCATTCGCCCCGTCACCGTGCCGCAGCACATCCGTGACATCGATGAAGCTTCCCACAAGGCCGACGATCCTGTCACCGTCGTACAGCGGGTGCTTTGAAGCTATGATATCGCGTTCCTCGCCGCGTATCATGCATTTTCCCTGAACCTTATACGTACTCCTTCCGGCCAGGACTCTGAGTTCGTCCTGCTTAAAGGGCTCGGGATCGGAATGCCATCCCATATCCTCATCCGTCTTGCCGATCAGCACATCTGCCGATTCAAAGCCGTAAAAATCCAGAAACGCCTGATTCACTCCGAGGAATCGTCTGTGCTCATCCTTCCAGAATACACAGTCCTGAGATGTGTTTATTATGCTGTCAAAGAGTTCAACTGTCATTTTCATAGCTGCTATTCCTCCGCCGTATCATTTTCGAACACATATTATATCACGCAATCTGCAGGTACTGCGATCCTTTTTCAAAGCTTTAATATTCCTTAAACTCTGCGCACTCCCGAATTTGCATATCACGGCAATTTTGTGTATTATCGATATGTTTATATGATATTGGTCAAAGAGACGAGAAGGCTGAGAGAGTCTGCAGATGAAGAGATCAAGAGCAAAAAAGCAAATAATGCTTCGCTATACCATATATGCATTTATCGGCAGTGCATGTATCCTGTTGCTTTTGCTGGTTACGCTTCTGGTAGCTGAGTTTTTTGACAGCAGTATCATAACAGAGAAAAAAAGCGACAGCGCAGGGAAGCAAAGCTCCCTGCCGGACATTTTTGAAAGGCTGGATACGCCTGAGGAGAAAACGGGCAATGGCGTAAGTGAGCCCGATGGATATCAGCAGGGGGAGACCGATCGGGCAGATATAGATGAGACAGTCAGCCCCCGGGTGAGAGAGATAAACTGGCTGGATATCAGTGAAAACATGGGGGAAAGCTATCTAAAAGCCGCGGAGGATTTTGCAGAGCATCTTGAGGAGAGGATTCCGGGAAGCAGTGATACGGCACGGTTCGGCCTGTTTGATATGGACTTCGACGGCATGCCGGAATTGATCATGCATGACCTGACAGGAGAGTATGTCTGTTTTTGCACATACAGAAATGAGAGTATGTCGGAGCGCACCGTGCTGTATGACAATATCATGAATAAGGATTTTGCCAGAAGCTGTGCGCTGTTCGATGACAGGAATATTCATCTGATATATGAGATATCGGGCGGCAGCGCTGACGGTCCGTACAGAGAGTACATAAAAACGGATGTAATGCGGCTGGACGAGGCCGGAGTGCAGGAAAAACTCGATGAACTCATGCTGGAACTCGTTGTTTCGGGTGATTCGATCGAGACGCACTACATAAGCATTAACTCCGGCGACGAGCGTGAAATAGACGGCGAGGAATACTACTCGATTCTGGCCGGTCATGTCGGAAAAGAGAATGCGGACAGCTTCAGACTATCGGACGGCATTCCCGATGTCATCGACGGGGATTATGATTTTGCGATCGGCAGGAGTGAGGCCGGCACGGATAGCAAGCAGAGGCTCACCTTGGATGAACTTAAGGAAGTGTTGGGCAGCGGATTATGATCTTGACGAGTACCGTATTATTTTTCATAGCAGTGTCTCTTATTCTCTATATTATTGTGCCGGGAAGTCTGAAGAGATATGTGCTTCTGGCCGCAAGTCTTGTCTATATCCTGATGGAGGGCGGAATGTCCGCTCTTGTCGCGGTTTTGTGCATGAGCGTTTTTACATACATCGCAGGAATGCTTACGGTGTTTGAAAAGTCCCGCGGCGGAAGCGGAAGCGTGTCAGCGGCCATCGGAATATCAGCTTTGATCCTCACTCTTTTTGGCTGGAAGTATCTGCCCTGGGGAACGTCCGTCGTGACGGGCAGCGCACCTGAGTGGATGTCCAGGCTGGTGCCGCCCATAGGGCTTTCTTTCTACACATTTCAGGCGATCAGTTATCTTGCCGACATAAAGAGCGGAAAAATAAAAAAGAGTGCCGGGGCGGGGATCTTTTTCCTGTACATGACCTGGTTTCCCAAATGGATGAGCGGCCCCATAGAGAGAGAACAGAGCTTTGAAAGTGCTGTCATAAGCGCAGGGAAGGCTTCGGTTTTTGACTCTGACAGGTTCGTGCGTGCCATATCCTATATCATATGGGGAATGTTCATGAAGCTTGTTATCGCCGACAGGATCGCGGTGGCGGCGGATGCGGCGTTTGAACAGCCGGAGGCTTTCGGGAGCATCCCGCTCATCATAGCATCGCTCCTTTATACGATGCAGATCTATTGTGATTTTGCGGGGTATACGGATATGATGCTGGGTGTGTCCCTCCTGTTCGGAGTTGAGATCACGCAGAATTTCACCACACCTTACCTTACGCAGAGTATCACCATGTTCTGGCGTTCCTGGCATATATCTCTGAGCAGCTTTTTCAGGGATTATCTCTATATACCTCTGGGCGGGAACAGAAAAGGGAGGTTCCGCAAAGGCCTCAATACCGTGATCGTATTTCTTTTGTGCGGGATCTGGCACGGGGCAGGCTTCACATTTATCATCTGGGGGCTTCTGCACGGAATCTATAATGTATTTAATGATCTGATCAGAAACACAAAAGCAAAATTTCTGCAGAAGGGTGTGCCGGGTACGATCGTGACCTTCTGCATGGTATCCTTTGCGTGGATATTTTTCCGCGCTTCTTCACTCGGAAATGCCGGCCTGTATATAAAAAACATGCTGATGCCTGCCGGTATGTCTCTTTTTGAGGGCTTTAAATCCGAAGAGGGTCTGATCCTCGGGATGGCGGGCATGGAGTGGCTGATCGGGTGTGGGTCCATGCTTCTTCTGATCGTAATGGATGCTGTATCCGCCGCAAAGAAGACAACGGTACCCGAGCTTGTGAGCAGTTTTAAAAGCGAGGCCGGAAGGGGTGCGCTTCTTCTTGTGGTCGCTTTGGCAATACTGATATTCGGCAGATACGGAGCGGGTGAGGAGATCCGAAGTTTCGTATATTCGCAGTTTTAGAGAGAATGGAGACAGATTTATGCTGATAAGGAGAATAGCGGCTACAGCCGTCTGTGCCGCACTGTTTATGGGAACTGTGGCCCTGACGGATCCGGTGCTCAAGGAGAAATCCGATTCCGGGATAAGACAGAGCATGGCGATGTACTGCCAGCCGAAAAATTCGGTCGATGTGCTCGTGCTTGGTTCAAGTCATGTACATTTCGGGGTAAACCCGGCAAAAATGTGGGACGGATACGGGATACCGGCTTTTGACTATTCGTCTGCGGAGCAGTCGATGTGGGTGTCGTATCACTATCTGGTGGAGTTTTGCAAGTATCAGAAGCCCCGCGTTGTCGTGCTTGATTTTTTCAGCCCGGCGGCCTTCGGCGAGAATTATAAGTATAAATATACATACCTTGATGAATCTCTGTATGGAATGAAGTTTTCCGTCAACAAGCTGCAGTTGATGAACGCCTGCTTTGACGGAAAAAGAGAGCTCTGGGACAAGTATTTCCCGTCATATTTCGGATATCATGACAGATACAAGGAACTGACCAAAGACGATTTTGAGACACTGAAGGATTATGAGGAGAAACTCAGAGTCTTTAAGGGCTGTAAGCCCGCTTTTAACAAGGAAGCCATCGATCCGCCGGTGGCACCGGGCGACGGAATACACCCGCCTTCCGACAAATCGGTGAAATACTTTGACAGGATAGTCGAGTATACAGACAAAAACAATATAGAGCTTTACATCACCGTGGTTCCCTATGTCCTCAACATTGAGCAGGAGGAGGGCGTGATCCAGGAGGAGGATCAGGTGTACAACTGGCTTGAGCAGGTGAAGATGCCGGAGTTCAGAGAAGCCGGCAGGGATCATGTGTATTTCGATTATGTACCCAGGCATATGAACGATCTGGGCGGTCATGAGATCGATTATTCCTCGGGCGAGGATATCGCGGATTCAAGTTCGCATCTCAACTACTATGGGAGCTGCAAGTTTTCTGCGTACCTCGCCGAAGACCTTATAAACCGTTACGGGAGAGATATGCTTCCCGACCGGAGAAATGAGGATACAGACATTTACGATTCCTGGGACAAAAATGTAGAAAACCTGAAAAAGAGAGTTGAAAACAAGGAATGGGAATGGCGGTGACGGATCGTCAACGAAAGGAGTACTGACAGATATGAGCGAAAAAGCAATGCTTGAGATCAGAAACTATTCAAAATCATACGGTGGGGAAAAGAAGGCTGCGGATGATGTGTCGCTTACCGTTATGAGCGGCGATATCTACGGCTTCATCGGACACAACGGCGCCGGTAAATCGACTACGATCCGCGCCGTCGTGGGTGTTTTGGATTTCACGGAGGGCGAGATCTTCATAGACGGGCATTCCGTCAAAACCGAGCCGATGGAGTGCAAAAAGGTTACGGCCTACATCCCAGACAACCCGGATCTTTACGAGAATCTCACCGGTATCCAGTATCTGAATTTTATCGCCGATGTCTTTGATATCGGGGCTGCGGAACGCGAAGAACGGATAAAGAAGTATGCGGACACCTTTGAGATAACCGATGCACTGGGCGATCAGATAGGCTCCTATTCACACGGTATGAAGCAGAAGGTGGCCATAATCTCCGCACTGATCCACGAGCCCAGGCTCCTCGTGCTGGACGAGCCTTTTGTGGGACTGGATCCCAAGGCGACTTTTACCCTCAAGGAGATCATGCACGATATGTGTGCAAAGGGAACAGCGGTCTTTTTTTCTACACATGTGCTCGATGTTGCAGAGAAGCTGTGCAATAAGGTCGCTATCATCAAGCAGGGCCGGATAATCGCATCCGGGACCATGGAGGAACTCACGGAAGGTCATTCGCTCGAAGAGACATTTCTGGAGGCAGACAAATGATAAAGGACGGGATACTTCTTCTGAAAACACTTCTTCTGTCCACGAGTCAGATAAATATCTACAGACACACTACGGATCAAAAGAAGAAGAAAAAAGTGGTCGTCAGTTTCATCGGACTGATATGCCTTTACACGATGCTGATGGCCTACAGCATATCGATGTGCATCGGCTACGGCGCCTACGGATTGATAGATGGGACGCCCGTCATGTGCGCTCTGGTGATAACCGCGTGGGCGTTTCTTTTCACCTTTCTTAAGACAAACGGATATCTCTTTAATTTCAGGGAATATGACATGCTCATGGCACTTCCGTTTGATACCGAGACAGTAGCCGCATGCAAGTTTCTGTACATGTATGTAAAAAGTCTCCCCTGGTACCTCAGCGTCTCGATTGCCATGATGGCAGGCTACGGTTACTACGCGAGACCCTCTGCTGTCGTTTATCCCATCTGGCTTATCCTTACCTTGTTTGTTCCGGTCATTCCCATGCTGGCGGCGTCTTTTCTGGGATTTATCGTAGCCAGGATAAGTTCGGGCTTTAAGAAGAACAATATCATTCAGACCGTGCTCACATTTGCATTTGTTATATTCTGTTTCTCACTGCGATATATCATTGATGCGCTGTTTGAAAACGGCAAAGCAGAGGATACATTTGAGCAGATTTCCGTTGCCACAGGGAGCGCGGCCCGCATATATCTTCCGGCAAAATGGTTTTCCGATGCGGTATTAAAACCCGACATCGTCGGCATGCTGCTTCTTATAGCGGTAAGCACCGCGCTGTTTGCCGTTCTGTTCAGGATAGTCGGAAGATCATACAGGAACATCAACTCTGCGCTCAAGTCGCATGCGGCGGCGAGAAACTTTAAGATGACCGGCCAGAAAAAGCACAGTGTTGTACAGACCATCGCATATAAGGAATTCAGAAGAATGACCGGATCCACGAATTATATGGTGAACGGCGCCCTGGGCATGATCCTGGCTGCGCTTCTGGGCATTGTTACGCTGATCATGGGCTTTGATAAGATAGTGGCCATGGTGACGCAGAATGCACCGTTTGATGCTGCGATACTTCAGCCCACGATACCCTTTATTGTATACTTTTGCGTGGGAATGATGGCCACAACGGCCTGTTCACCGTCGCTTGAGGGCAAAAACTACTGGATAGTCCAGAGCCTTCCGATCTCAAAGAAGACTCTTTATCAGGGAAAGATGACGTTCAATATGTATCTGAGCGTTCCGTTCATGACCTTTGCGATAGTATGCATGTGCATTTCCGCAAAGGTGCCCGTGTCGGAAACGCTTATATATATCGTGCTGGGCTTCATGCTGTGCTGCTTTTCCACAGCCTGGGGTTGCGTGTGCGGCATAAAACATATGCGTCTGGACTGGGAGAATGAGATGGAAGTCATAAAACAGGGCACGGCAGTCGCGATATATCTGTTCCCCAACATGATAGCTACTATGGGTCTGTGCGTGCTGATGACGGTGCTGGGCAGGCACGTGGATCACGTGCTGCTCGCGCTCATACTTATCGTGATAACCGGCGTACTTGCGGCTCTGAGCTACATGAGGGCAATGGCGCTTGCGGAGCGCACTTAGGAAACAGCCTTCGACAATTAATAAGAGATGCGTCATCAAAAAATAAACAGACTGTTCAGGCTGAAAAATCTATACTTTGTGTTACCGTTGTTTGAAGCATATACAGAAAGGAGTCCGATACCATGTTTGATTTCAAGTATTTTGCCCCGACAAAAGTAATTTTCGGAAAGAACACTGAGAGCAGAGTTGCAGAACTTGTAAAGGAATTCGGAGGGACAAAGCTTTTGATCCACTACGGAGGCGGAAGCGTTGTGCGTTCGGGTCTCCTGAAACGTGTTACGGATACTCTTGATGCTGCCGGGATAAGCTACGTGACGCTCGGAGGTGCTGTGCCCAATCCTCATCTCGGACTCGTTTATGAGGGCATCGAGCTGTGCAGGAAAGAAAATGTTGACTTCCTTCTGGCTGTGGGCGGCGGAAGTGCCATCGACTCCGCCAAGGCCATAGGATATGGCCTTGCAAACGAAGGTGATGTATGGGATTTCTATGATTATAAACGCAAAGTTGAAGCCTCTGTGCCTCTCGGTGTCATTCTTACTATAGCTGCAACCGGCAGCGAGATGAGTGATTCTTCCGTTATCACCAAGGAGGAGGGGCTTGTTAAGAGAGGATACAGCAGCGATTTCGGGCGTCCGAAATTTGCTATCCTCAATCCGGAGCTCACAATGACGCTGCCTGATTATCAGACTGCCTGCGGCTGCACAGATATAATGATGCACACCATGGAGAGATATTTCACAAACGGCGGAAACATGGAGATCACGGACGCGCTGGCAGAGGGACTCCTTCGGACAGTTAAGAAAAATGCCGTTATCCTCCGAGACGATCCCCAAAACTATGATGCACGCGCAGAGGTCATGTGGGCGGGAAGCCTTTCCCACAACGGCCTGACCGGCTGCGGAAACGACGGCGGCGACTGGATGACTCACAAGCTTGAGCATGAGCTCGGCGGTCTCTATGATGTGGCGCACGGAGCAGGACTCGCAGCCATATGGGGCAGCTGGGCGAGATATGTATACAAAAACTGCCTGCACAGATTCAAGAGATTTGCGCTCAATGTCATGGATGTAGAAAACAGCGGCACGGACGAGGAGATCGCGCTCCGCGGCATCGAGGCCATGGAAGATTTCTACAGGAGCATACATATGCCGACCAATCTCAGGGAGCTTGGCGTAGAACCCACCGAGGAAGAGCTTGCGCTGATGGCCAAAAAGTGTGCCATAGGCGTCGGCGGCGAGATGGGTTCTGCAAAGGTCTTAAATGAGGAGGCCATGCTCGCGATCTACCGCGCAAGCATGTGATGCAGGCGGTTCTGAATAATACCCGGTTTTTCTGATCAAAAAAGGAGCTGTGCTTAAGCCCGGTAACCCGGCTCGCACAGCTCCTTTTATATGCTTTATGACCGGTCAGTTATTTGCGGGAATCCTTACTGTGGTTTCTACAGCTTCATCTGTCAGGTCTTCCTCTTTTGACATGCCGAAATACGGCGAACCGTCCCGGCGGAAGTGCACGCGCCTGATTCCGTCGCACCTCAGGCGTTCTTTTATATCGGTCTCGCCGTGATAGGAGATCATCAGCTCATCATCGTCGTTTACATAGAACGAGTTGTGCCCGGGACCGTATTCCCCGTCTACCGAGTAGAAGGTGAGTACGGGAGTGATGCTCTTTGTCCATGAACTGATATCGAGAAGATCTGCGGTGTCCTTTGCGGTCAGAAGTCCGAGTGCATAGGTATAGGCATTTGCGGATCCGCCGGAATAAGTGACATAGACTATGCCGTCCTTTACAAAGGAATTGGGCCCCTCGTTGTTGATGGTGCCGGAGACATTTTCCCAGCCGTACAGAGGTCTGGTGAGCAGCACCGGTTCGCTTGTGAGCTTCCAGGGCTCTTTTTCGTCGATGGATGCGATGTAGAGCATGGATCCCGAATCCAGCGGGGTTCCTATGTTTTCGCGGTAGGACCAGATGACGTAGGCACCCGCCTGTGATCTTACAAAGGTCATGTCAAGTGTGATGGCCTCCTTTGCGAGAGGCTCCCCGTTCATTCGTACGACGCGGACGGGGTCCTCCCAGCTTTCTGCTTTGATGATGCTTTCGCCCTTCTTTTTGCGCATGAGGTGGCACTGCGGTCCCCATTTATGTCCGCTGACCGCAAAGAGGATGTATAATTCACCGCCTATCACGTGGAATTCCGGCGCCCAGAAGGTCTGCTCAAGGCCTCTTTCAGGATCGAAGGGGAGGATCAGATGCTCGATGACATCATCGGCGAACAGACCGTGCACATCTGCCGCTTCGCGCACATATATTCCTATGTCGTCAAGATTGTCATTTGTGGAAATATAGTACCATTTTCCTTCCCATGGAAAGATCACCGGGTCGCCGTAGCCGTTTGCCAGCGGGAAGCTGAAGGCCTGCTGCGAGATGCGGCCGTGAACCCTGTATTCGCCGGGAGTATCAAAGTCGATCCCCGCATCATTCCATATAACGCGCTTGGATCTCGATGAGCCGTCACTGTAGAAAAGTGCTGCCTGTATGTTATCAAGTTCTTTTTTTGAGTGAATCACGATATCATCCGGTAGCACTGCTTTGCTGTATGTGATCGGGCTCCAGTAGAGCAGAGCCTTTTTTGCAACTTCGTCTTCTGCCTCCAGAGCATCTGACGGATCCCATTTTGTTATATCAGCGAGGGCTGTAGGCCCTGATAAAGTGAAATGTATCAGATCGGTCGTTTTCCACAAGAACACTTTTCCGGCAGTGGTATCGTCGGGGGATCCGTCTTCGTGTATACGCACTCCCGCAATGCCTATGGCATCGTCATCCATGCGGAAGATACACGGATCTTTTATCCCCATAGGAATGATGGTGTTGTCGTCTGAGATCTCGCCCGGCGCAAAGAGGATACCATAATTTTTGTTCAGCGGTTTCTTTTCGCCTTCGCTTTCCGAACAGGCAAGATGTATGCTGTTTGCGAGTCCCTCAGGATAACTGTCTTTGTCAACGGGACGTGTATAGACATAAAAGGTATATGCCATGGTTTTTCTCCTTTCACGGATGCGCGTGATCTAAATGTTTATGGTCATGGTATATTTCTTATCAAGATATTTGTATCTTATCTTTATGCTGTTTTTAATCCTTGTGTCAAGGGTCAGAACGTTCCCATCAAGTGTTGAATTCTTCTTTTTCTGTGAAAGGATGATGAGGGTTCCGCTGTCTATCTGCGTTCCGAAAAGCTCGCTGACATCGAGAGAAAGAACACCGGTCCCGTCATCTTTTGCGGATTCTTTGATCATATCCTTCACTTTCTTTGTCCTGGCTTTGGGAGTTTCAACCGTAAAACTGACCGTATAGCTTTTTCCGTCGGCCATGTTGAATGTGACATCACCGGATTTCTTAAGGGTCAGCTTTGCAAGTTTGCCGGTCTTACCGATCTTCACGGAAGCCGTGGCATTATCGCACAAAACTGTTTCCACGGGAGACTTGGTGGTTATTTTTGTGCCTTTGACTGCGGTGACCATAAGTTTTTCTACACCGGATTCATCCACCTGAGAAAAGCTGATGTAGGTGTTTTTGGTGGTTCCGAGGAAGGTCTCCAGGGGGAGAGTGTCTTTGGAGGAACCGTAGGTCTGACCCTCGCCTGCGGGAACACGCTTTATGGAAGGCGACGGTGCGGGGGCATCCGTGTTCTGTCTGACAAAGTCTGACAATTCTTTGGATATAGGGAGCACAGCTGCGGTTATATCGTGCAGCCAGGTGTTTCCTGATCTTCTCCGCACGGAGAGCGGATTTACTATCACGGAGTACATCGAACGGACATCAAGCTCACCGGTGCTGTCAGAGAGTGATCCTGTATCGGATATCACGAAAGCCATGTCCTTGGGTGTCCTTTCTCCGGAATCTGACGGTGCTGTGCCGATGTAGATCATCGTGTGTCCCGGGAAGTAGAGAAGTGTTCCGGCGGGCATCCTGCTAAGGGCTGCGAGTTTCTCGTCCTCGCTTTTTTCGCTAAGATCTATCTTTCTGTCGGGGATAGTCTGCTGCCAGGTGGTATTTCTAGGGATCTCCAGGCCGAAGCATCTGTATACGTTTCTGGTGTAGAGAGAGCAGTCCATTGAATCAAGCATGCCTCCCCAGCCATAGCGGTCGCCGAGGTTGCCGAAGGCGATCCGCAGAAGATTTGCCTGTGTCAGCTCGGAAAAACCTATGCTCACGTCATAGTGCTGTGAGATCAGGGCTATGCGCTTTACGTATCTGCCTTCTGTGTTTCTTGTGGGAAGATAGACCACATGATTATTCCAGGTTCCGCGCTCAACTATTTTTGCCGGACGTTTATCATCGGGCACGAGCTTGAGGATAGTACCGAAGGTGAGCTTGACCTCCGAGAGCTCCGGTGCATAGACGGACGGTTCAAGTCTGATCTGGTTCTGAGTGACCACGATAAAGTCATTTTTGCCCGGATCAACCTTGAAGGAATCAAGCCACTCCGCTTTGTCCGCGCAGATCGCAAGGTCGGAAGCGGCCACCCATCCGGTGCAGTTGTTTGCATATCCCCAATAGTACGTTGTACCATCAACATCCGCCTTCTGTCTGATCACAAAGGGTTCATTGATGTTGAGCGCGGAGGATACAGTCTCATCATCTGAGTCGGTGGCAGACCAGCCCACGTAAGCCGAAGAGGGAATCGAGCGGATAGTGGTTCTGCGGATCGCCACGGCGTATTGATCATCCCTGCTCTCGTCCGTATATCCTGTCGCATATACGGCATTGCTCAGATTTTTGTACCAGGCATCCCTGTCCTCTAACAGCTTCTGATCTACATATATTTCTTTCTTGTTGGGAGCATTGATGCCGCTCACCAGTTCGAGTCTCAGTTTGTCCGCGTTAAAGGGACTGTCAAGCTTTTCGAGATCGTTCATATTGGCACCCGGTGCGGCAAGCATCTCATCATTGAGCTTTCCGATCTCATCCGCTGTGATGAGCGGGCTCTCAGCGGCGATGCCGGAGCCTTGATTTTTGTCGTACCAGTATGCGGCGGTGCACATCTCCTGCGTTACACCCGAAGCGGTTTCCGGCTCCTGTGCGGCCAGAAAGGCATCCTGTGTTTCAAGGTCCGTACTTTGGTAGAAGATAATATCTTCTACTGCGGGAGCGTCTGCAGCCTCTGCAAAGGTCATACCCGACAGCGACTGCCACACAATCGCAGCTGCAAGTATTGCGGTGATAGGTCTTTTTAAGATCACTGATATCTTCATTGTCTTACTCCTTTTGTTGTAATCCTGCCCGGAACATGTCTGTAACATACGTGTGATATTATAATCCATCGACCTGTGAAATGCATCAAAATCGGAGGACATTCCGATAAGTGTTGTGTGCCCGCTTTCTGCTGTGATATCATGAAAATGTAGGTGTTGTGCGTTCTATTCCGAAAGGAGAATCCGGATGATCAGACTGAATATCGGTGATCATGAGCTTGTGTTTGAAAACGGCGGGGTTACGATCGAAAAGGGCGGGAAGGTGCTCTATTTCAACAGACGCCCCATGTATGCCTTCGTAAAGACAGCAATGGCAGTGACGGAATTCTTTGACAGAGCGTATGAAGATGTAAATGAGAGCGGTGACGGAAGAGTAAAGGCCGGCGGTGTGCTGGAAACACCAAACGGATCGAGGCTTCGTTTTGACGACACCTATGAAGGAGCAGCTAATGGGCTTGAGATCTTAAGGACGGTGACGGTACTTACAAAAGGCGAAGACGATCTGGGCTTTGCCTCCAAGATATCCTTTGTCCTTGCGGACGCCGATACGATCCGTGACTGCCTGTGCTTCGCACCTGCGACCTGGTACAGAGATAACGAGTTTGCAAGGCCTTATGTGACGGGTTTTGATCCGGAATGCGAGTACAACTGGCGAAAGGAAACCGCCATGACGCTCCCGCTTTTTGCGGCTCAGAGCAAAAAGAGCGGCGATACCATCATGTTTTCCAGGGGCAGGGCGGATGTCACACTGCCCGGCAGGAGGATGTATCACTTCACGCAGGCTATAGACAGAGATTATACCGCCGCTTCGATAGGGCTTTCAAAACCCGAGGATAAGACAATAAACTATCTGTACTACGGATTTCCGGTCAGAAAGAAGACCGGGGCGGTGGCGGAAGGTCTGTCCATCGATTATGTATATCCCGGCACGGACGGGCAGGTAGGCGACAGGCAGGAGGTCTATAATGTAGACTACATGATGAAGACCAAGTCCTTGAATCGCGTGCTGCACCCGATGGAGGAGGGCTTTTCGGATCACTATGACGTGCGTGTCGATCTGGGACGCTTCGATGATTTCTACCCGATGATGCGGTGGGCCTGGAGGTCTGTGTATGACAGGCTCAGAGACAGTCTCTTTGATGTCGATCAGGAACTTCAGTATCACAATAACATAGACGCTATGAAGCTTCTGTGCAGAGATTACGGTGACGGTGCCTGGGGCGTGCCGTTCTCGGCATTTCTGCCGGACATGGACGTTGACAGCATTTCATTCCAGTTCGGCTTTGTGGGCCAGCAGCCGGGCATAGGCTATCAGCTTATGGATTACGGTCTCCGCGAAAATGACCGCGAGGCATTTGAAAAAGGGCAGAATATCATCAGGTTCTGGGTGAAGAACGGAGCCTGTGAAAACGGCGCTCCAAACGGCTGCTACAGCCCGATCAATAAGGATTTTGAGCCCTATCCGATATGGCTTCGCATGTCGGCGGACGGTCTGGAAAACATACTCGACGCATATGTGCTGACAAGAAAGAAGACCGAAGAACA